>CAJOIP010000016.1 GCA_905234785.1 uncultured Eggerthellaceae bacterium | reverse complement strand
CCTCCGTCCCTTTGTTCATTTGCGATGATAGAAGCTGTCTATCACCCTATAGATGGGTGATAGGAGCGCAATCGCCAAGGTGCGTTCTAAGCTTTCCCTAGCATCTCGGGGGAGTGGGCAGACGATGATCACGCCGGCTGCTTCCTCCGCTCACGACGAGTGAAAACACGATGAGAGGGAGACACATGGGCAAGACATCCGACAAGACCGTGTACAAGACAACTGGTCATTGCGGCTTCGGCTCGGGCTCGAACACAGCGGCCGTCGACGTGAAGGACGGGCGCATCGCGCGCATCCGCCCGCTGCACCTGGACGACAAGTACACCGAGGAAGAGCTGAACCCGTGGAAGCTCGAGGTGCGCGGCCACACGCTGACGAGCGGCACCGTCACCACGCTTCCGCCGTTTGCGATCGGTTACAAGAAGCGCGTGTACTCTAAGAACCGCGTGCCGTACCCGCTGAAGCGCGTCGACTGGGACCCGAACGGCGAGCGCAACCCGCAGAACCGCGGCATTTCCGGTTACGAGCGCATCAGCTGGGACGAGGCGGCGCAGATCTGCGCCGACGAGATCCGCCGCGTCATCGACACGTATGGCAACCCGGCCGTGTTCTGCCAGGGCGACGGCCACGGAGAGACGAAAATCATGCACGGCGGCCACGGCTGCAACACGCACCTGATGAACCTGCTCGGCGGCTTCACGCTGCAGGCTCGCCAGCCCGACAGCTGGGAAGGCTGGTACTGGGGCGCCAAGCACATGTGGGGCATGGACCCGGTCGGCCAGCAGGCCTACCAGTCCAACCTCCTCTGGGACATCTCCGAGAACGCCGACGCCGTCATCTGCGTGGGCTGCGACCCCGAGACCACGCCCTGGGGCTGGGGCGGCCAGATGGCTTCCAAGATCAGCTACTTCTGGTCTGAAATCGGCATCAAGCAGATCTACATCTGCCCCGACCTGAACTACGGCGCGGCCATTCACGCCGACATCAAGGCGCTGGCGCACTACTGGGCTACGCACAAGGTCTCGACCGTGCACTGCAACGGCGGCGGCTACATCCGCAGCTGCTTCTCCACCGAGCCGGCGCGCCTCGAGATCGCGCTGCTGGCCATGCAGGGCGTGGGCAAGCCCGGCCAGAACATGTTCAAGATGATGGAGTGGGGCATTTTCGGCATGAACAGCCTGAACCCTCTGCCGCATCCCGAGTGGGGCACGTTCATGTGGGCCGGCTTCACGGGCCACGTGGCGGGCACCGACCTCATCAACTTCATCCCGCAGACGCTCGTGCCCGAAGCCATCCTGGGCGACTACGACGAGGAGCACCCGCTGACCTGGTACGGCCGCGTCATCGCGGGGTTACCGCGCGAGGACCAGTTCACCGAGTGGCAGTACCCCATGAAGGGCGACCCGCGCATCCACATGATCTGGACCGACACACCCTGCTGGTCGACCTGCTGGAACGGCGGCAACCGCATGCAGGAGGCCCTGCGCAGCCCCGAGATCGAGTTCTACCTGGTGCAGCACCCCTGGATGGAGAACGACACCATGTTCGGCGACATCATCCTGCCGATCTCGACGAAGTTCGAGGAGCACGACATCGTCACCTCGTCGCAGTGCGGCGAGAACGACATGGTCGTGCTCGAGGAGAAGGCTGTCGAGGAAGTGGGCGAGGCCAAGTCCGACGCCGAGGCCGTGCTCGCCATCGCCGAGAAGCTGGGTATGGCAGACGAGCTCTGGGAGCACTGGGTCTACCCGCCGATGACGGCTACGCTCGGCGAGCAGAATGCCATGGACGGCAAGGAGGCCATGGGAGATGCCGTGCAGGAAAACGTGACATCTACCGAGCACGTGTTCGGCGAGCCGGGCTTCGACTCGCTGCAGCTGCGCAGCTATACGCTCGGCGGCTGCCAGGAGCACATGCCCTACGGCGAGTTCCTGCAGAAGGGCTACCTGCCCATCCGCTTCATGGACGAGGACAAGTGGAAGGCGGAGCCCATCGGCATGCGCGCCTTCTACGAGGACCCCGAGAACAACCCGCTGGCCACGCCGACTGGCAAGATCGAGTTCTACGCGACCGGCATCGCACAGGTTTGGGGCGACGACGGCGAGCGCCCGCCGGTACCGAAGTGGATCGAGGAGTCCGAGGCGCACCACGAGCGCCTGACGAACGACCGCGGCAAGGACTATCCGTTCCTCATGATGTCGAATCACCCGCGCTGGCGCGTCCACGCCGAGCACGACGACATCACGTGGCTGCGCGAGATCGAGACCTGCAAGGTCACCGGCCCCGACGGCTACAAGTACGAGCCCGTTTGGATCAACCCGGTCGACGCGCGTCGCCTCGGCATCAAGGATGGCGACATCGTGCGCATCTTCAACGAGCGCGGCAGCGTGCTGGGCGGCGCGTACGTGACCGAGCGCATTCGCCCGTCCGTCATCAGCCAGGACCACGGCGCCCGCGTCGACAGCATCGTCACCGGCATGGGCGGTCTCGACCGCGGCGGAGCAGTCCGACACCGGCCAGTTCTGGTGCAAGGTGGAGCAAGAGGTTCACGGCAGCGTGCCCAAGGTGAACATGACTTACATGCCCATAATCGGCGCGCAGACCGAGGCCATCCGCGAGTACGCGCCCGAAGTCCTGCAGGAGCGCGAGGACGGCCTCATCGTCATCGACCCCGAGAAAGCGAAGGGCCGCGAAGACCTCGCCGAGAAGTTCGAGGGCGTGTACTGGAACGCCGAGCTGAACATCCCGCAGGGCTGCACGGGGTGCGCGCACCTGCTGGACGACGGCTGGACGGTGCCGCGTTGCGTGGACGCCTGCGCGGTGGGCGGCCTGCGCTTCGGCGACGAGGCCGAATTCGCCGATGAGATCGCGAAGGCCGAGAAGCTCGACCCCAAGTCCAACGTGTACTACCTGAACCTTCCCAAGCGCTGGGTTGCCGGCCAGGTGATCGACCCCATGGTCGACGAGGTCATCATCGGCGCCACCGTCACCATGCAGGAGGAGGGCAACCCCGAGGCCGAGGTCTTCAAGACCACGACCGACGAGTTCGGCGACTTCTGGTTCCGCAAGGTCGAGGGCAAGAAGTACCACCTGTGGGTCGAAGCCGATGGCTACGTGACCCGCGAGCTCGCGGACGTCGACGCCACCGCCGCCGACGCCAACGTGGGCAGGGTCTGCCTGTACAAGATGATTCCGCTCGGCTAGGGAAATGGGGGAAGTGTGGAAAACCGCACACGCCCCCGTATAAGGAGGCAGCATGCAAACAGACATTGCAAAGGTGGGCATCCTGGGTCTGAGCTTTTCAAGGGGCCTCGACTAAACGTGGTTCAACCTGTGGCGCAAGCCTGACGGGTTTTCGATGGACATCTACCAGGATGTCGAAGACGACGAGTCGGAAGAGGACGAGCTCATCCAAAGGGAAACCATGATCTCGTTCGAGCAGGGCGAGGCGTTGTTTCGCCGTATCTTCGAGGACGGCAGGATCGAGGAGTGGGAGGCTTCCTATTCAGGCGATCCCGAGACGGACCTGAGCTGGACGCTCGACGTCGACGACCTCCAGGAGCAGGACATGATCTTCTCGTCGGGAAACGGCAAGCTGCCGCCGCGCGAGCTCATGATGGGCGTCATCGAAGCCATCCGCGCGGGCGAACCCGAATTCGCACGCTGTTTTCCGGAGTTCCGCTGACGACGGCGGGTGAGCCGTCTTGCAACGAAGCGAGGCCAGGGCCACGAAAGGCCCTGGCTTTTTTACTGACCTGCTGCCCTCTGACATACAGCTATGCTCACGAGGCATGGCTCGGAAGAAAGAATAAGCATTGGAATATTTTCTGGGGCTGCCGGAAAATGATGCGATGGAAAGGGTTTGAGCAAGGAGCCTGAATGACGAGGATCAAACTGACTTTCGGCGACACGGTTGCGTACGCCGAACTTAACGAGACGGCTACTGCGAAAGCGTTTGCAGGCAAGTTGCCGACGACCATCCGCGTGGGCGGTACCGGCATCGACTTCTGCGGGCAGATGCCGTTCTCTCTGCCATATGATGAAGCGCAAGTTCACAACGGCTGGACGAACGGCGATGTGAACTACAACCCGCATGGAGGATGGTTCGCGATTCTCTACGGTGGTGAGGAAGACTCGCAGCGTTACGGCGACCAGGTCGTGATGGGGAGGCTGGAAGGCGAAGAGCTCGCCAAGGTGCAGGCGCTCGGCGGGTCGTACGACCTGCACGTGGAGCTTGCGTAGGAAGAGGATCGCAATGAAGATTTTGGTACTGAACGGGTCGGCGCGCACGCAGGGCAACACGGCGGCCATGGTCGCGGCATTTTGTGAGGGCGCCGAGCAGGCGGGCCACGAAGTCGTCGTCTTCGATGTGGCCAACATGCAAATAGCGGGGTGCCGCGGATGCGAGCACTGCCACACCAAGGGAAATGGCGCTTGCGTCCAGCAAGACGACATGCAGGCGATCTACGACGTATGGGACGAGATGGACATGCTCGTGTTGGCGAGCCCCATCTACTACGGGTCAATCACCGGCCAGCTGGCCTGCGCGCTGCACCGCACCTACGCGCTCGGCATTCCCAAGCGCTGCACGAAGACGGCCATGGTCTTAAGCTCGGGCGCCCCCGACGTGTACGACGCTTCGCGCTCGATTTACAAGGGCTTCGTGCAGGGGTACTTCCGCTGCGAGGACATGGGGGTGTTCACGGCCGTGGGCTCGCAGGCCAAGTCGCCTGAGATGCAGGAGAAACTGCGCGCGTTTGGAAGCTCGCTGTAGGGGAGGCGCATGATGAAAGCGGCAAAACTTGCAAGCGCGGCAGTCTGCTGCGCGCTCGTGGCCGCGTTCGCTGCCACCGGTTGCGCCACAAGCGAACCGCAGGGGAGCTCTTCGTCCGGGGAATCGACCGCGGCGAGCTCGCCGGTTGCGTCGTCTGCTGTAGCTGAGGCGCCCAGCTTGTCAGCTTCCGCGGCCTCGAACTCAGAGGAGAATGCAATGCTTGCCATAACCGCGAACGGAACCACGATGACTGCGACCCTCGAGGACAACTCCTCGGCTGGCGCCTTCGCCGAGATGCTGCGCGAGGGGCCCGTCATGGTGAGCGCGCACGACTACGGCAACTTCGAGAAAGTCGGCCCCTTGCCGCAAAGCCTGCCCACGAACGATGAGCAGATAACGACGCAACCGGGTGACGTCATCCTGTACCAGGGAAACCAGATAACGATCTATTACGACCAGAACACCTGGAGCTTCACGCGCCTGGCCCACATCGACGGTGCCACGCGCGAAGGTTTGCTTTCCATGCTCGGCGACGGGGACGTGGAGATAACGTTCGCGTTGGCGTAACGGGAAAGCGAGATCAGGCGCCGTGCTCGTCGGATAGTTCTGCCCGAACCGCATCGAGGAACACCTGGGCCTGGCGGGTGGGAAGCGTCTTGCGCCATACCAGGCCGTGGCGCGATTCGATGCGCGGCTCGAGCGGGATGAAGATGAGGTCGGACTGGCCACCGCCCGTCTCGGACACGAGGAGCTCGTCGTAGGCGAAGGCGATGCCGAAGCCCTCGCGTATGAGCCACTTCGCGTTCATGCCCAAGCTGTAGGTGGCCACGACCTCGACCTCATCGGCGTATTCCCCGAGCCATTCCGCCAGCGGCCCCACCTTGGTGCCTTGTCGCGATGTTATCACCTTGCGCCCGGCCACGTCTGCGGGGCTTGCGGATTCCAGCTTGGCAATCGGGTCGTCCTTGAGCGCCACCACGCCCCATACGTCGTTGTCGGGCAGCTGCAGCACGTTCAGGTTCACGTGCGGCTGGATCTCGCATTCCAGCAGGAAGTCGTACTGCCCGCGCACGAGGCCGTCCATGAGGTCGGCGGTCGTGCCGCTGTACAGGTCGAACTCGACTTCCGGGTATTCCGCCCGCACGCGCATCATGGCGCGGGAAAGCAAGCCCATGGCCTTCGTCTCTCCGGCGGCGATGTGCACGCTGCCCGACACGGTCTTCGACGGCAGCGAGATGTCGGCTTCTGCCTTCTCGGCCAAGGCGATGATGTTCTCGGCGTAGTTGGCAAGCATCACCCCGTGTTCGGTCGGCGTGATGCCCGCATGCCCGCGCGTGTACAGCTGTCGCCCGAGCTCCTTTTCGAGCTCGGCCAGCTGACGTGAGAGCGTGGGCTGCGTCACGTGCAGGCGCTTAGCGGCGTTCGTGATGTTGCCTTCCTGCACGACGGCGAGGAAGTATTTCAGCGTGCGGATTTCCATGGTCCTCACCTTCATACGAGTCCAAGCAGAAGCAGAGGGGATACTCCCTTTTGCTTGGTTACATGCCCAAAAAGCATGTAACGATTTACATTATAGGCATTGGCTATTGAAATGCAGCCTCTGTATCTTGGAAGAAGGACAACTTGGGGAAGGATCAGGTTCCCAGAATCGGAGGCATGCCATGTACGAAGACGGCGAAGACCTGACGCAAGAGCAGATCGACTACTTCCTGGAGCGCATGAACAGCGGGGAAGAGGTGGAGGCGGGGTCGGACGTGCATCGCCTGATGACGGCGGCATCCGAGCGCGCGATGCGCATCACGTCGCGTATGAACGCGGCGTTTTCCAGCCTGTCTGACACGCGCGCGCAGCTCGAGGAGCTGTGGCGCTGCGAGCTGCCGGAAGGCGTGGGCGTGTTCCCGCCGTTCACGACCGACTGCGGGCTGAACACGCACGTGGGCGAAGGCGTGTTCATAAACGCGGGCGCCCGGTTCCAGGACCAGGGCGGCATCTACATAGGCGATCGTGCGCTGCTCGGCCACAACTGCGTCATCGCCACGCTTAACCACGATATGGACCCGGCAAAGCGCGCGAACATGCTGCCGGCGCCCGTGCGCATCGGCTGTGACGCGTGGCTCGGCGCGAACGTTACCGTGCTGCCGGGCGTGACCATCGGCGATGGCGCGGTCGTGGCGGCAGGAGCGGTCGTGACCAAGGACGTCGCCCCCAACACGGTAGTCGGTGGCGTGCCAGCCAAGTTCATCAAGGCGTGTTAAGGGCCAAAGCCTCGGCCCGCCGCTAACGGCGGACGATTGCGGCCCAACCCCTTGTCCATTGGGGTCCACGGTGTATAATCCCAGCTCGTTGCCTCGAGCAGGTATGGGCTATCATGTTCGGGCACAGCTGTCGAGGGAAGGATTGCCATGACCCGCACCGCAGAGACTTGGACAAACTACGCGGAGGCGCTGGCGTTTGCTGGCAACTCGCTGCTCGCGCCCATGAACCAAACCGGGACCGCAGGGCTCTTGCCCGAGTTCTGGCGGGATTTCCCCAGCTTCGACGCCGTCCGCGCGGAGGAGCCCGCCGGTTACATCACCAACATGCTCGCCTTGGCCCAAGCCCTCATCGCCAGCCTGTAGGGGGTTGCGGCTCGTTTTTGGGAATGCCTGGGTGGCGCCTGTCTGCGCTTTGCGCTTCAACTCCGTTCAAGTATGCTTGTAAGCTCGCAATAAATGGGAGATAATGGAAAAAATTTGCGAGATAGGAAAAGCTTAATGGCATATCAGAGGCATAATGTAAGTGTCATTAAAGAACGATTAAACGAACAACGCCGATTCATCCAGATTGTCATAGGCCCGCGGCAGACGGGCAAGACCACGGCGGTTTCGCAGGCGCTCGAAGGCTTTGCGCATCCGTTCCTCTCGGTCGTAGCCACAAAAGGAGAATCGAGTGCGGACTGGTTGCGGGCACAGTGGTACCAGGCCCGCCGACTTGCCGATTCGGGTCCTGCGCTTTTGGTCGTTGACGAGGTTCAATTCGTTCCGAACTGGTCGTCGGTGGTCAAGACGCTCTGGGACGAAGACGCGCTGGCCGGGCTCGACCTCCGCGTGCTTTTGACGGGCTCCTCGGCTACGCTGATCCAGGAGGGCTTGGACGAATCGCTCGCAGGCAGGTTCGAGCTCATCGAGAGCACGCATTGGACGTATCCCGAATGCGCCGAGGCGTTCGGGTACAGCCTCGACGAGTACCTGTTCTTCGGGGGTTATCCCGGGGCGGCGCCCTTGCGTCATGACCGCCGCCGCTGGCTACGCTACATGAACGCGTCAGTCATCGAGCCGAGCATCGTCAACGACGCCATGCGGTTGAGCGACGTGCGCAATCCCGAGCTCATGCGGCGCCTCTTCAGCGTGGGGGCCCCGTATTCCGGCCAGGAGATCTCGTACAGGAAGCTGCTCGGGCAATTGGACGACCGCGGGAACACGGCCACCATCGCGCATTACCTGAAACTGCTCGGCGATGCGGGCATCATGAGCGGCATCCAGAAATACGATCCCAAGCTGCTGCGCAGCAAGGCGAGCTCCCCAAGGCTTCTCGTGCACGACACGGCCCTCATGACGGCTGCATTCGGACGCAAGAGGGATTCGCTGCTCGCCGATCCGGAATTACGCGGCAGGCTCGTGGAAACGGCGGTCGGCGCGTACTTGCTCAACCTCTCGTATTCTAGTGATGTGGAAGTGTTTTGGTGGCGCGATGGCAGCCTCGAGGTCGACTTCGTCGTCACATGCGGGGATGAGGTGTGCGCCATCGAGGTGAAGAGCGGCCGCGTGAAACCGACCCGCGGCATGGCGGAGTTCATCGTGAGGAATCCGGGCGCGCGTTCCCTGGTCGTGGGCTCGCGGGAATTCCCCCTCGAGGATTTCCTCTCCGGCAAGAGCGATTTGTTCGCGTGACGGGGCTAGTTCCCCTTCGCGCTGAGCCTCTTCCCGTTCATCTGGTGGCGCTTCTTCTGCTGGCGAGCAGGGCGGCTATGCCGCCGAGTATGAAACGGTCGATGACCGCCTTCGTGTCGTCCCATTCGGCGTCCGTCGCCCCCGAGGCCCGAGCGGCTGAGAAGCAGCCGGCCATCTGGAACGAGCAGAGCGCCTTGGCCTGGGCATCGGTATAGCCCGCTTCGCGCACGAGGTTGTAGAGATCGTGCTTTTCAAGGTATCCGCCATCGGCGAGGAGCGTTCCCAAGAAGCGGTCGTCGTTGACGACGGGGGCGAACGGCCCGCTTTCGCGCAGGCGCATGCAGAACGGCTTGCCCTCGGGTTGGAGCTCGCGCGTGCAGGCGACCTGTTCCATGAGGGGCGACAGGTCGCGCGAGAAGCGCTTCGCCAAATCGTCGTACACGTCGGCCGGGTTGCCGTAGTGCTCGTAGAACGTCGAGCGGCTCACGTGGGCCTCGCGTGCCAGCTCGGCCACGGTCACATCGGCGAGTGCCTTCTCCGACAGCAGCCTGAGCAGGGCGTCTTGCACCGCGATGTCGGTTCCCGTCTCGTATTTCCATTCTCGTCGCATGGGAGTCGCCTTTCCGAATAATAACGTACATAGTGTACGGAATTTGCGTTCCCGCGCATAGCCCTGCAGGCGGGTTGCCACGATGGGAACGCTCATCTATTCGGAAACCGAAGACGGTGCCGGCACGCCCGGCTGTTTGCGAGAACGTGGGCTGGTGCCTGTTGACCTATCAGCTCGTAGATCTCCAGCGCTGAACGCTCGCAGATGCTACTCCTGGCGGAACTTGCCGGAGACGAGCTCGATCATGTTGTCGGCGTCCTCGTCGATCATGGCCATGCAGTTGTTGCAGATGCACACGGCGGTATCGTCGGGCGTGAGCTTCTGGTGCTCGGTGCGGCAGCAGCCGGTCACTTCGTCAGCATAGCCTCGCCCGATAACCTGCTCGGCTAGCCACGTGCTCGCCTCGGGATAGCGTTTCTTGACCTTACACCCCGGGAAGAAAGCCCTGGTCATCGTATCGTCCTTTCTCTCTTTTGCGTAAAATCACATGCGTTTGCTCGGCCCGCTGGCGCATTAGCCGCACTGTTCGCAGTAGAAGCCGAGCTTGCGGGCGTTCTCGTAGGGGTCTCCGTCGGGATGCTGTGCTCGGCAGGTGAACCCATGCCGTCTCCCTCGGGTCGTTGGCGAAGGTGTCGGTTAAACGCCATCTTAGCAGCCGAGGAGGCGGGCGAGAGTGGGAGCGTGCGCCTCAAGGTTGCCGAGAAGCCCAAGGCCGTACGACGGCGAGATCTTGTTGATGAACACCAGCTTGGCGATGGGCCCGACGATGAAGTAATTGATCAGCGTGGCCCCGTTTACGTTCTTGGGCACGGGGGTTGCGCCGCGCAGGCAATCCAGGTACGTGAACTTGGCGCGCTCGGCCGCTTCGGTGGTCGTCGCATTCATCGGATTTGTCGTTTCCGTCATCGTGTGCTCCGTTTCTTCTTCGTGTAGCGGCGGGCCGGACCGCGCCGCAGTGCTCGCTTGGGCGTAAAAAGGGTGCATGACGGCAAGGGCCGTCTGCTCCAGGCTCTGTTCGATGTGCTCTGTGCGGGACTGTGCTACTCGAAACCGATTACGCCGTGCTCGTCTTTTCACCGTGATACTACGGGCGAAATGTGAACACGAGATGAATGTGGAGCCGATTCCATTTTTGCCTAGCAAGCGCATATACCCGCCCTCGGGCAAACGACTATCATGCCCGATGCGAAAAAGGGCCGACATTGGAGAGAAGCCGTTTCGTCAATCGGGTGAATTCGAGATTAGGAGGGATTTCCCCGTGCCAGCAGGGCAGCGCCTAAAGCGCCGCACAGCTGCGCCTTGTCGCTGACGATGAGCTTCTGGCCCAGGCGACGCTCGATGGCCGCCACCACGCCGGCGTTTGCCGCAACGCCGCCGGTCATCATGTAGGGGCCGGTCCCGCCTGCGCGCTTCACGAGGGTCGACGTCTTGGCGGCGACCGATTCGCATAGGCCGTGCACGATATCGTCCACGTCTTTGTTCTGGGCGACGAGGCTTACTACCTCGGACTCGGCGAACACCGAGCACGTGCTGGAAATGGCGATGTCCTCGCGCCAGGCAAGGCCCGTCTCCGACATCTCGTCAAGGGATATTTGCAGCGCCCGCGCCATCATCTCGAGGAAGCGCCCCGTACCGGCGGCGCATTTGTCGTTCATGACGAACTTCGCAACATGACCGTCGGCGTCGAGGCTTATGACCTTGCTGTCCTGCCCGCCGATGTCGATGATGGTCCGCACGGTGGCGTCGAGGTGCCGGGCACCGGCAGCGTGGCAGGTGATTTCGGTGACCGAGGCGTCGCCTTCGCCGATGTAGGCGCGGCCGTACCCCGTCGTCACGACGCGCGCGAGGTCTTCCCGGGTGAGGCCCGCTTGCTCAAGCGCGGATGCCAGGCACGCCTCGCTGCTCTTCGACGCGCCCGCGCCCGTGGGCACGATGAGGGTCGAGATGATGGTGCCGTCGCCGTCCACGATGACGACGTCGGTGCTGGTGGACCCGCTGTCGATACCCGCGAAATAGCGTCCTTGCGCCTCGGTTTCCCGTGTCATGCCGAAAGTCTCCTTGCTGGTCGAGGGCGCGAACCCTGAAAGCCCGTCCGAGAAGCCGAGCGCCTCTGCGAACGCCTCGACGCGCGTGCGGAGCTGCTCGGTGCTTTGAGCGGTGAAGTCTGATTCTATCTTGCACACGGGCACGTGCGCGCGACTTGCGACTTCGGCGTATTCCACGCTGTAGAAGTCGCAGAACTTCATGGTGTGGTACACGATGCCCGCCAGGTTCGGGTCTTCCAGAAGCGCGCGCCTGCCAACCGAGTCGTCCATGCGCATGCAGGGCACCTGCGCAAGGAGCGCTTGGGCATACGCCTCGAAGAACTCGTCCTCGTCGTCGGTTAGAAGCGCTTGCCCGGGCATGGAAAGCGAACGCGTGCCCGTGCAGGTGAGGTTTCGAACCGCAAGGCCGAATGCATTGCGCACGGCGTCTTCGAGCTGTTTGCCGGCGCGTGCGCCGAGGATGGCGACGTAGGTGCCAGGATCGGCCTCTCGCGTTTCGAAAGCGGCCTGGCAGGTCTTCAGGTCGAATTCGATGCCCGTTGCTTCACGGTACTCGTCGCGCAGCTGCTTCAGGGACCTGGCGAGCGACGTCACCTGGCAGGGCCCGCAGGTGTGTGGCAGGTCCATGAGGAAAAGCCGGTCGCACGCCGCCTCAGCCGCTACGACGTCGTGGCAGCGCCGCATGACGTCGCAGCAGTTCACGAGCACCATTTGCTCAACCTGACCCGACAGCGCCTCTTCGATGAGCGCCTTGCCGAACCCGCAGAGGTTGGCGTGAGAGGCCGCCTCGGCACGGTCGAGCGATGCGGGCATCTCTTCCAGGAAGCTGCACTCCTCGCCGAATCCGGCGAACAGCTCTATCGGCGTGTACTTGCAGACGGTGCAGATCATGCGCGCCTCCCGGCCTCGAGCTGCTCGATGAACGCGTCTAAGCGGGTGGCGGTTTGCCCGTCCGAGCGGTTTACGGCGTCGATGCCGTCGCCGTCGAGGGCCAGGCAGGGGACGCCTGCGTCTTCGAGCCCGGCGGCGATGAGCGAAGACGCGCCGAGCGTGGCCTTGCAGCCCCAATGCCCGAACACGATGACGCCATCGGCTTGCGTGCGGCGGACCATGTCGAGCGCGCGGTCGATGCGCGCCTGCACGGGGCCATTCATGCACGAGTACACGAGGCGCCGGGCCATGGCGTCATAGGGGTCTGCGGGGTCGACGTCTATCAGCATGGGATCGCTTGCCAGGTCGCACGCCGTTATGAACACGCGGTCGTTGAAGTTCAGCCGCTCGATGGCGGGCGCCTGCGAAAACGGCATGGTGTGTAGCCAGACGATGCGCAGGCCCTCGCTTCGCCGCGCGCCTTCCATCTCGTCGGCGAGCATCGTGCAGAACCGCTCCGACTCAGGCGAGCCCAACACGACGTGGTTCATCAAAAACGCGTACATTTCGCTCGTCATGTCGGCGGGAAGCCTGCGGCCAGGAGACGCGGCGAGGAACCGCCGCCAGGCAAGCGCGCTCTTCCAGCTGCGTTCGCACGTGGTGCGCAGCGCTTCGTCGGAAACCGGCCTTCCCACCTGCTCGCCCACGAAGTCGACCAAACCGTGCAGCTGGGCCACGACGTCGGCGACCGATTGCTCGCTGCGCTCGTAGGGAACGTCGATGCAGAAGCGGGGGATGTCTTGGGTGCGCCCCAGCCAGGGGAAGGTGATGAGATTGCCATCGCACGCGAGCGATGTGTACACGGCGAATGCGGGCCTGGGCAGCACGCCGCTTGCGCATGCGCCCAAAAACGTGCGGTGGTACGAGCACATGGTCTCGGTGAAACCCGCATCGGATGCGGCGTCCAGGAAGAAGCGCTCGGCCTGCGACCCTGCCATCCAGCACGATATCTGCTCGACGGAAAACGGCGTGATGCCCGCTGCGCCCAAGGGCTCGTACGGCGCGAACACGCTCATGGCGGCGGCATGCGAGGGGTCTGCGTACACGTCGAGCACCTTTCGCATGGCCACCTGCGCGGCGTACTGGCGCGACTTGGGAAGCCGCTTGTCGGGCGCGGCGCACAGCTTCAGCATCTGCGCCTTCCACCCGAATAGCAGCAGCTTGCGCGCTCGGTCCGCATCGGTGCGCGCCGTGTTGCTGACAATAGTGCCGAATGTCCTGACGACGTCCATGGTCTTCTTTCGTTAGAGACGGCGGCGCCCATCTGGCCCGCCGATTGCCTTGGTCGCCCCTAGCATACCCCAAGATTGGCGTTCGTTGCCTGTTTGGCACGCACCGAGCTAGTCGGCCCCTTCATCCATAAGCTGCTGAGCCGCCTCGATGAACTTCTGCGTGGCAGGCGTCGGGTTCTTGGAATAGTACAGGCAGTAGGGAATCGTCTTGCCCCAGCGGACACTGACCGTTGCGAGCAGCGGGTGGATGCCGCGCCATATCTCCTTGCTCAGGAGCACTTCGTTTCCCATGGCGCAGCGGTCGAATATCGTCATGTCATAGTAGGGGAACTCGATGAACTCTACGCCGCGCGCCTTCTCGGTTATCTCGTCGCGCGCGGAATCGGTGTAGGCGTTGCCGCGTTTCGGCACGAGTATGCTGCGCCCTTCGAGTTCTTCCACGTCCACCGTGCCCCGGTTGGCCAGCTCGTCATCGAGCGCCACGTTAAGGCAAATGAACGGGTTGCCTATGATCGTAAGGTTGCAGTCGCGTTCATCCTCCGTAGGGAGGCGAGTGCTCGGAAGCACGTCGACCTCGTCCCCGAAATGCTTGATGGTGTAAAGGTAAGACTCGTGCGTGTCGGCGACGGGCACGAACTGGATGCGCAGGTCGAGGCCCTTCATGTACAGGTCCTGGCACAGCTTCAAAACGGGTTGGCCCGTGTGGTACAAGGATATGCCCACGCGCACGATGTCGCTTTCCTGATTCTGACTCCACGTTGCCCGCTTTACCGCGCGGTTGCAGCGCTCCACGATATCGCGCGCATCCTCGACGAGCATGCGCCCTGCCGGCGTGAGCTCCACGCCCTTGTTCGAGCGCTCGAACACGGTGATGCCCAATTCCTGCTCGAGGCCGTTCACCTGCTTTGATAGCGCGGGTATCGTGTAGCCGAGCGCTTTGGCAGCTCTGCTGAAGCTTCCCAGGTCGGCTGTCGCAATCAGGGCATCGAGCCGTTTGTCGTACATGCGCATCTCCTCTAGGTGAGCCGCTAGATTAAACCAACGGTTTAAACACTATAACTATATTTGCAGTTCCGCAAGCGAGAACTCCATCGTACTGTGAAATCGATGGTTTAAAGGGAAAGGCAGGCTCATGGCTTTCGACGATGCGAACTTGAAGAAGGTCAGCGGGGAGATGCGCATCGGCATCGATGCTGGCTCCAAGACGGTGAAAAGCGTCGTCATCGACGAGCGCGACGTCATCGTCGGGTGCCTGTACGAGCGGCATAACCTCGATGTCCGCGAGACGATCGCACGGACTATCCGCACGTTGTCGTTAAGCAACGGCATCACAGAGGCGCGCGTCGCCTTCACGGGCTCTGCTGCCATCGATTTGGCCAGCCAGCTGGGCGTCCCCTTCGTCCAGGAGGTCATTGCCACGACAGGCGCCGTCGAGAAGCTGGTGCCCGATGCCGATGTTGTCATCGAGCTTGGCGGTGAGGATTCGAAGATCATATACCTGTCCGGCCCTGAGGGCATCGAGCAGCGCATGAACGCCACGTGCGCCGGCGGCACGGGCAGCTTCGTCGAAACAGCTGCGCACATGGTGGGCCTGCATACCGACGAGGTAAGCGACCTCGCCCTCGCATCGCATCATATTTATCCCATCGCATCGCGTTGCGCTGTGTTCGCACAAAACGACATCCGCCCGCTTTTGAACGCAGGCGTCGACAAAGCGGATATCGCGGCCAGCGCGCTGGAAGCCGTTGCCCGCCAGGCGGTCAGCGGGCTTGCGTGCGGCAGGCCCATCAGGGGCAACGTCGTGCTCCTCGGGGGCGTCATAGCGATGAACCCTGCTGCGCGCCTATCGTTCACGCACGTGTTGAAGGACATGGACGCACGCATCATCGTCCCCACGCGTCCGCATCTTGCCACTGCGCTTGGCTGCGCTATGGAAGCGCGCACTGCCGAGAAGGTCGATTTGGAGGAATTGAACTGGCGTATTCGCAAGACCGTGGAGTTCAAGGAAGACCTGAAGAGGCTCGAGCCGCTGTTCGAAAACGAAGACGAGCTTGCCGATTTCAAAGCGCGCCATTCCAAAGGGCATGTGCGGTTGGGCAACTACAGCGATGCGCGTGACGAGGTGTTCATCGGGTTAGATGCGGGTTCGACTACCGTCAAGTGTGCGGTCATCGACAAGGAAGGCAACCTGCTGTCCTCGGAATACGAAGAAGCCGAAGGCGATACGCTGGAGGTTGCCCGCGATATGATCGCCAAATCGCTGCGCATGATCAGCGCGAAGACGGAAGGATCCGAGCCTTTGCGCGTCGGGCGGGCGGTTGTCACGGGCTACGGCGAGGACATGCTGAAATGCGGTCTGAGATTCGATGCGGGCGTGGTCGAGACGGCCGCCCATTTGCGCGCAGCTCTGGAGCTTCGGCCCGATGCCACGTTCGTGCTCGATATCGGCGGACAGGACATGAAGGCGCTGTGGGTGCGCGATGGCGTGGTGGTCGACGCCGTGCTGAACGAAGCGTGTTCGAGCGGCTGCGGCGCCTTCGTCGGGGGAAGCGCCCGCTCGCTCAAGATGAGCCAGGAGGCGTTCAACGGGGTGGCCCTGCAGGCGAAACGACCCATCGACCTCGGCACGAAATGCACTGTGTTCATGACGTCGCGCGTGCGCCATGCGCAAAAGGTCGGCGCCGAGAAACCCGATATCGCCGCAGGCATCGCGTATGCGGTCGTGAACAACGCGCTCGTGCGCATCGTCGGCGAGGAACGGGCCTCGAGCATGGGGCCGGTCGCCGTCGTGCAAGGCGGCACCTTCAAGTCCGATGCCGTTTTGCGGGCGTTCGAGAAAGTGACGGGCTGCGAGGTCATACGCCCCGACATTGCGCACCTCATGGGCGCCTATGGCGCTGCGTTGCTCGCGCGGGACGCATGGGTCGAGCAACGGGATGCTTCGGGGCGCGCTTCGGTGTCGGGCCTGGTGAGCGCCGAGGAACTAATGCAGATGGACCCCGAGCGCCGCTCTGTGCGCTGCAACGGTTGCGGGAACAGCTGCCAAGTGACGCTCGTCGATTTCGGCGGCGGCCGCCGCTTCGCGAGTG
Organism: uncultured Eggerthellaceae bacterium; assembly: GCA_905234785.1. GTDB lineage: Bacteria > Actinomycetota > Coriobacteriia > Coriobacteriales > Eggerthellaceae > UBA9715. Next base: position 18,089 of record CAJOIP010000016.1, on the reverse strand, counting down.
GGAACAAGTGCGACAAGGTGTTCTCGTCGACTGGTGCCGCCAGCGAGACGGAATGGTCGCAGGTTCCCAACATGGCCCAAATAGAACGCGAGCTGCTTGCCGAGTACGCTACTACCGAATCGGCTTCGCCGCGCGGTTCCGTAACGGTGGGCCTTTCCAACACGCTCGACGCTTACGAGCATACGCCGTTTTGGCATACGCTGCTTACCAAGTTGGGATTCTCGGTACGCATGCCGAATGGTAACGGATACCCGCAGCTCGAGAACCTAGCAGCTGAAACCGTTCCATCCGAGAGCGTGTGCAGCCCCGCGAAGCTTTCCCATCTGCGCTACCAGGGGCTGCTTGCAGACGGATGCGACGTGGTCTTCATGCCACGGTACCTGCGAGGGCGCCATTGCGCCGTGTCGCATATGTACGCGTCTGCCCTGCGCGACAACGTCGGCGCCGAGAGGCTTATCGCGCCGCTTCTGCCCTGCAAGAGCCTGCATGCCATGCTTGACGATACCGCCGCGCAAGACGTGCTGTTCAAGGAACTCTCGTTCCTGTCAGCAGCAGCTGATGCGTTCACGCGCGAAGAATTTGGCGAAGCCCTACACGCGGCGTTTGGCGCGCAGGCCGATTTCCGGGAGAAGCTGCTTGGCGAAACGGGCCGCGTGCTTGAATGGCTCGCAGCCGACCCGAGCCGCCGTGCTGCGGTGCTTGCGTGCCGCCCGTATCACATAGATTCTGCCGTGATGCACGGCATCGACGAGATGCTCCAAAAACTCGGTTTCGCCGTTATCACGCCTGCCGGCATAGACGATTCGTTCAAGCCCGCGCGCGATGGTGGATGGGATGCGGCCTTTAACCTGCGCACGGCGATTGCCTTCGCAGATGCCAACCCGCAAATCGACGTGGTGGCCATCCGCTCGTTCGGATGCGGCTACGATGCGGCTGGTTTCGCCGACGCGCGTCGCGCGCACTCGTTCACCGAGTTGAAGATAGACGACATGGTGGACACGTCGCATATCAAGATCCGCTTGCGCACGCTCGCCGAGATGCGCGGGCTGCGGAAGGGCCGCGAAAGCGCCCTGTCGCGCGACATGGCCGAAATGGCGCTTACGCTTCCGGACGCGTGCTCTACGTTGCGCGAACTCATGTCGCGGGCGAATGCCGGCGAGGACGTCCCCGAAACGTGTGTGAAGTGCCTGACGTATTTCGCGGAGCGCGAAGCCGGGGCTTCAGGTCAGGAGGCAACAAAGCAAGAGGCGGGCAAGCCGAAGTGCAGTTCGTTCATTAGGCTCTTGGCGTCTTTGGTTGGCCGGAAGGGGGCGGAGACGGCTGATAGCGCGGCCGAGGAGCCGCGTGTTGCCGAAGCGGCGTCTGCGGAGGGCGACGTCACGCGCATCGGCTTGATTGGCAACCCCCTGCTCGTGTTCGACGAGGACATGAACGAAGGCATCGTGGACATGCTCGAGGGGCTTGGCTGCAGCGTGGTCATGCCCGAGCACGACCTCGTTTACGTCGACGATGTGCGCTACCTCGACCAGCTCGACCGCTTCAGCAAGGCGGGTGTCGACGCGGTTATTTACCTGCAGAGCTTCGGCTGCCTGAAGGGGCATGTGCAATCGCGTGGCGCGGCGCATGAGCTTGCCATGCGGTATCCGAGCATGCCCATCACGATCGTCGACTACGATTCCGATTCTTCCGCCCTCAACCGCGAGAACAGGATACGGCTTGCCGTGGAGGCCGCGAAACGCCATGACGCAGCGCGACCGGTCCGAATCGAGCCGTACAAGCGCAGTTCGAGCGTCGGAAGCCTGGAAGAGGCGCTGCGCGAATACGCTGGAAAGGTCGATCCCGATGCCACGACGACAGGCAAGACCGGAAACACGGGCGGCAAGATCTTCTTCGACACGACGCACCGGCGCATCGTGTCGCTGGTCCCGCGCGAGGAAATCGGAGGCGAAAACCGCCTGCTGGTAGAGGCGCTGTTGGAAGAGGGATTCGAGTTTGACCTCGACTCGTCGCCGCGCTTCGTGGCAAAGGAGCGAGAGAGCTTGAGGAAATAAAGGCGGATACGTGGGAACCGTGCGCTTCGGGAAATCGTTCATCGAAGATTGGGAGGCTCGCTATGCAGTTCAATGAGAAGGAAAGCTCGTGGCAATCGCGCAATGAATTCAAGTTCGGACCGCGCTTTGCCAGTCCGGTCAACTCGCCGTCGTACGAGTGGCGCGACGATACGCAGTTCTTGCAGGTCACGCGCGGCTGCTCGCATAATGCTTGCCGCTACTGCACGTTCTTCAAGAACGTGCCCTACGGGAAAGTCGATCTCGATGAAGTGGCGTTTTATCTGCGGTTCATTGCGAACGGCGATAAGGACATGCCGGTGAAGCGCATTTTCCTGCAGGGCTCGAACGCTATGCACCTGAGCTACGACGAGCTCATGGAAATCTCCGAGCTCATTTACACGTATCTGCCGAACCTCGAGTCCATCGGCAGTTACGGGCGCATCGATGACTTGCGCGACAAATCGGTCGAGCAGCTGAACGCGCTGAAAGACGCCGGTTACGACAGGCTGTTCTTCGGCGTGGAGAGCGCCGACGACAACCTGCTTGCGCTTATGAGCAAGGGCTACGATTCGGCAGAGCTGTACGAAGCGGGCGGCAAGCTGAGGGAATCCGCCCTTCAGTGGGCGTGCACCATCATGTTCGGCATGGGTGGCCATGGTTATGGGTTCGGCCATGCCGAGAAGTCCGCCGATTTCATCAACTTCGCGCAGCCCGACATCACGGGCGCCGTGTCGATGACGCTGATCTTCGACCCTTACACGAAGATGTACGCGCCGCTGAAGTATGCAGTCGACCGTGGGGAGTTCACGGAAGCCGGCGAGATCGAGCGCTACGAGGAAATGCGCGCATTCGTGGAGCGTGTGAATGCCAGCACCATATTCGCCGCGAAGCACTCCACGTTCCCGCAGGGGTTCCGGGCTATTCTGCCCGACGAGAAGGAAGAGCTCATCGCGGCGATTTCGAAGACGATCGAAGAGGGCGACGAGGACATGTTCCGAAGCCTGCGCACGTGGGTGCCGAAGGCGATGTAACGGGGCAGATGACCAGGCGGTTGTTTAAAGCAGGAGGTTGCTATGGCTACTGACGAGGAAATTCTGAGCGAGGGGCGTCTGACCGAAAGTCAGGAGCTTGTACTGTACAACTTGGCGCTTCGTCAAGACGAATACGGGCGGCAGGCGACTAATATGCTGGTTTCAAAAGTCGAGGGCAACCCGGATTACCAGGCCATGATCGAACGCGAACTTCTGACGTACAAGCCGTTCAAGCACGGCAATGCGGGAGCGAACATGGTGGCGCAGGTCGTTGTCACGTCCAAGGGCTTGCGGTACTGCGTCCTGCATTCCGATGAGATAGAGCCGCTGCGGCCACATGATGTGGCGGGACGTTTGAGGAAGTAGACGATATGGGTTTTGGCGATAAGGAGAAAGGCGCATGGCGATAGGCGAGGGTACTCCCGAGGTCGTTCATCCTCTGATGACGTTCGATGCCACAGCCGAAAAGGGCGTGGGCGTCGTGCTGTCGCAGGAGAGGATCGCCTACATCGACGAATTTGCCGAGCGTCGCCGCGAAATGGCGTTACGCCAGAACGAGGCGGCGGCCGGTGCGGTCACGCGCAGGGGCGCGTGGTCGGATGAAGATGGCGGCACATGGTCCTACGCAGTGCTTGACGGGGCTTTCGTGCGCATCGATGCGTATGCGGGGTCCGCGGGCGTGCTGCATGTCCCAGGCGATATCGACGGATTGCCGGTCGTGGCCATAGGGCCTGCCGCATTCGCGCTCAACGACCGCATCCGCGAGATCATTTGCCCCGATGGCGTGGCGAACATCGGCACGGGGGCGTTTCGGGGCGACACCGCGCTTTGCCGCCTCGTGTTGCCGTCGAACGTCGCCACGTTCGACCCCAGCTGGATAGCCCAATGCACGGCGCTTCAGGAGCTCGTGCTGCCCGACATGCTCGAAACCATCGGCCGTGGCGTGTTCGCGAGCGACAAGCTGGCGCGCCTTGTCGTGGGCCGGGCCGCCCGCGAAGTCGAGCCCGGCGCCTTCCAAGGGTCTTGCCTCGTGGAGTTCACGGTGCATGAAGACAACCCGTACCTCATGACCGACGGCGATGCGCTGTACGCTAAAGATGGAAGCGTGCTGCTGGCGCTCGTTCGCCCCGTGCAGAAGCTCGCCGTGAAACCGGGCTGCACGGCCGTCGCGCGCAAGTGCTGCCATGGCGCAACCGCGCTAGAGGATGTGCAGCTGCCGCCAAGCGTCGCCGAGATCGGGCCGTTCGCGTTCGCGGGCACGGGCATCCGCTCCTTCGACGCGCCGGCGGCGCTCACGACGATAGACGACAAGGCCTTCATGCAATGCCGCGCGCTCGAACGCGTGCGCCTGAACGAGGGCCTCGAGTTCATCGGCGATTCCGCGTTCGAGGGCTCGGGCATTTCGGCGCTGGCGATGCCCGCGAGCATTCGCCATCTCGGCGCTTCGGTGACGCGTCATACCCGCGTCGTGCATTCGGGGCCGAACTGCACGCTCACCATCGACGAGGGATGCGAGCGGCATTTCCTCGACGGCGAAGGCGGCCTGTACCGGCGCGAGGCCGACGGCCCCCACCTCGTGCAGCTCGTAGACGCCGACATGGAAAGCTACGACGTGATGGACGGCGCGGTTGCCATCGACCCGCTCGCGTTCGCCTACCACGACCGCATCGCGTCTGTCCGCGTGCCCGGTTCGGTGCGGTCAATCGGCAAATCGGCGTTTCGCATCTGCAAGGCGCTGCGGCGCATCGAGCTCGCCGATTCCGTCGAGGAGATCGGCGACGAGGCGTTCTTCGACACGAACATCGAGCAGTTCCGCGTTCCTGCTGCGCTGCGCGTGCTCGGCGAGCGTGCGCTCGTCACGTACGGAGCCCATTATGGCAACAAGATGCCCTCGCTCGCGCATGTGGAAGTAGCGCCGGGAAACGAGGCGTTCTTCGTCACGTGCGGCATGCTGTGCCGTAGGACCGCTGACGGAGCGAGCGTCGTCGTGTTCACGAGCGCCGAGCCGCACGTCGTGCTGCCGGAAGACATAACGCGCGTCGAGGAATTCGCGTTCTCGAACGCGCACGGCATCGAGTACCTGTCGTTGAACCCGCGGCTGGCCACCATAGGGGCGAACGGGTTTTCCACCCGCTGCCGCATACGCCATATTCACGTCGAGCTGCAAAAGCCCGTGGAAGGCAGGCTCGTGTACGATTTCACGTTCCCGGATTCCGAAAGCGCCGTGCGCGCCATATCGATTGGCCTTGGGGGCGCGAGCTGGGTGAACGTGCGCGGCATCGTCGAGCAGCGCGACATCTGCCTGGCGAACGCGCACGACTACAACGCCCCGCGCAAGCCCGGCAACATCAGCGCCTACGAGCAGGCGCGGTTCATCCTCGAGAGGCTCGACGATCCCGTCATGCTGACGAAGGGAACGCGCGACATGATGGAGCGCCTGCTTCGCAACCACATTCAGCAGATATGCGTCGACGTGGCACTGCATGACGACAGGGACGTGTTCGACAAGCTCATAGAGCGCGGCTACATAAACGCGGGCAACCTCGACGAGATCATCGAGCGCGTGACCACCCTGCGCGACGCAGCCTCTTCGGCGTATTTGCTCGAGGCCAAGCGCGAGCGGTTCGGAGGACGGACCCATGACTACGACCTGTAGCCGAAACAGGCGACAGGTACGCAGTTCCAACCTTGAAAGGAGGGGAGAATGCCCGAGAAAACCGAGCAAGTGGAAGACCGCTTCCAGCGAGCGCAGCGCATAGCCCTCGAGGTCGTCGAAGAGGCGCGCGTGCAGCTCATGTTGAAGTTCCGCTTCCTCGACGTGGCCCTTTGGAAGATGGACTTGCGCCCGACCGTCGTGCAGGGCCGCTTCACCCTGGCCACCGACGGATTCTACGCATACTACGAGCCGTACACGGTCATCGGCCGGTTCGATGCGGGGTTCGACGAGGTAGTGCGCGACTACCTGCACATCGTGATGCACTGCCTGTTCAGGCACCCGTTCGAGAAGGGCCGCATGAGCACCGATGCCTGGTGGCTCGCATGCGACGTCATCGCCGAAAGTGCCGCGATGGATTTGTGCGGTGACCGTTTCGCCAGTTCGCTCGACGTCGAGCGGCGCGAGGCGATAGACGAGCTCACGCAGCTGTGTGGCGGCAAGCTGACGCCTGCCAACCTGTACGGCGTGTTCCTGCGTTCGGTTCGGGCCGCCATTGACGCGCCTGAGGGCGCTGTGAGCGGCGGTCGCCTGAACGAGTACAAGGTGCTCTTCGAGCGCGATAACCACCAAGCATGGCCGGCCTATGACGCGGGACCGCCGCCGGGCGGCATCGACGAGCTTGCCGAGCCGAAAGAAGACGGCGAGGACAAGCGCGAATCTGACGGGCGCGACATGATGCCCGACGGCGAGTCGACCGAATCCGACGAGGAGAAGCAAGACATCTGGGACCCGACGGCCGCACGCGAGTCGGAAGACCCCGACTCCGACTACTCGCAGGACGCCGATGACGAGGCGGAAGGCTCTTCCGACGACGCCGAGGACGAGGGCGGCGAGGCCGAAGAGGCGGACAACGCGCGCAACGGCGAAGGCGACTTCAGCGGCAACTCTGCCGAAGACGACGAGCTGGAAGACGACGCCGAGGTGCGCGACGAGAAATCCGAAGAGGAGCGCACCTGGGAGGAAATCGCCAAGCAGGTCGAGATGGACCTCGAGACGTTCTCAGCCGACTGGGGCATCGAGGCCGGCGGCTTCATGAAGAGCTTGGCCATCTCGAACCGCAAGAAGTACGACTACACCGACTTCCTGCGTCGGTTCGCGGCGCTGTCCGAGGAGATGAAGATCAACGACGACGAGTTCGACTACGTCTACTACACCTACGGGCTTAGGCTGTACGGCAACCTTCCGCTCATCGAGCCGCTGGAATACAAGGAGACGCAGCGCATCCGCGATTTCGCGATCTGCATCGACACGTCGGAGTCGTGCAAGGGCGAACTCGTGCGCAAGTTCGTCGAGCACACCTTCAACATCATGAAGAAACAGGAAGACTACGCGCACGCCATAAACGTGCACATCGTGCAATGCGACGCCAAGGTGCAGTCCGACGTGAAGATCACCGACCTGCGCGACGTCGACCGGTTCATGGAGGGCTTCACCATCCGCGGAATGGGCGGCACCGACTTCCGCCCGGCGTTCGCCTACGTGAACTCGCTTGTTGAAAGCGGCGAGCTGCCCGACATGAAAGGCCTCATCTACTTCACCGACGGCCTGGGGACTTTCCCCGACAAGCCGCCGGAATACGACGCCGCCTTCGTGTTCATGGATGACGGGGCGGCCGATATACCCAACGTGCCGCCTTGGGCGATGCGCGTGCTGATAGACGAAGAGGGAATCAACAGGCTTAAGAGCGAATACTAGTGAAGCGCGCCAAAGTGGACTGCCCAGATTGGCGCAATGAATCGGGAAACGGAGGAACAATGGATATCGCAACAGCGAAACAGCAGATCAAGGATACGGTGCGCGCGTACATGCGCCGGGACGATGCCGGCATGTACATGATTCCGCCGGTGCAGCAGCGACCGATGTTTCTGGTGGGCGCGCCGGGCATCGGCAAGACGGCCATCATCGAGCAGATCGCCCAGGAGCTCGGAATCGGCGTGGTGTCGTATTCGATGACGCACCACACGCGCCAAAGCGCGCTGGGGCTTCCGCAGATCATCCGCCGGAATTTCGAGGGCTACGAGTACGACTCGTCCGAGTACACCATGAGCGAGATCGTGGGGTCGATCTACGATTACATGGAAGCAACCGGCGAGCGTGCGGGCATCCTGTTCCTCGACGAGATCAACTGCGTGTCCGAGACGCTGTATCCCAGCATGCTGCAGTTCCTTCAGTTCAAGACGTTCGGCCGTCACAAGGTTCCCGAGGACTGGGTGATCGTCTGTGCCGGCAACCCGCCCGAGTACAACAAGTCGGTGCACGAGTTCGACGTCGTGACGCTCGACCGCCTGCGCGAGCTCGACGTCGAGCCCGACTACGCCGTGTGGCGCCGCTATGCCACCGAGAAGGGGCTGCATCCTGCCGTGACCACGTTCTTGCAGGCCAAGCCCGACTGCTTCTACAAGGTTGAAAGCAAGCCCGGCGGCGGCAAGAGCTTCGTCACCGCCCGCGGGTGGGAGGATTTGGCACGCGTTGTCACGCTGTACGAGGCCGAGGGGATTCCCTGCGACGAGGTGCTGTTCAGCCAGTTCCTGCGCGATGACGACATCGCCGACAAGTTCTCGGTGTACTATACGCTGTTCGAGAAGTACCGTTCCGATTACCAGATTTCGAAGGTGCTCGACGGCAGCGCCAGCCGCGAGGTGGTTGACCGTGCGAAAGCGGCCCTGTTCGACGAGCGCGTGGCGCTTCTGGGCTTGATCTTAGACGCGCTTTCGGTATCGTGTCTAGCGGCGCTCGACCAGGAAGGCCTCGTGCTCGCCCTGCGCGACGAGCTGCGCCGTGCCAAACCCGAGCTGCTGGAAGGCGCGACGCTTGAAGACGCCATCATGGCACCGTTGCGCAAACGCGAGGAGGACCTAGCGCGCAAGGTTTCGGGCAATACGGCGTCGCAGTCGTTCGCCCGCGCCGAGAACCTCCTCATCCGCAAGATGCGCGATGTGGCCAATTCCGCCCGCGCGGCGCAGGCCGAGGAAGGCCCCGCTGCGTTCGACGCCGTCAGCGCAGCGTATCGCGACGAAGTCGACGCCATCGAGCCGCTCGTGCAGGAAGGGCAGCGCCACATCGAGAACGCCATCACGTTCGTCGAGGACTGCTTCGGCAACAGCCGCGAGATGCTCGTGTTCTTGGCCGAGCTTTCCACTCGCACGGTGACGACGCGGTTCATATCGCACTTCGGCAGCGACGCCTACTACGCGCGCAACGACGAGCTGAAGGTCGACGAGGCGCGCAAGAGCCTCACGGCGCGCGTACGCGAGCTCTCCGAAATCAAGGAGGAGATCGAGAGCGCGCAGTTCCTCGAGACGCAGGCCCTCGACATGGGCGGTGCCGCCGGGCTCGGCCATTCCGATTCCAACGCGAAGCCGACGAAGTAAACCACACTTCCATTGTCATTCCGAGCGAAGCGAGGAATCTCGGGCTTTGCCCGATAGTCAAGGTTGCTGGATTTACATTTGAAAGGCCGCTGCAATGGGGCAATTCGACGCGAATGCGACAAAAGAGCAGCTAGTGCAGATGGAGCGCGAGTTCGCGCGCAAGCGCGAGGCGGCGGCGCTCAGGCGCGCGAAAGAGCTCGCGCGCCTCTCGGATGAGCGCGTGTTCGTCGACGCGTATGGGACGGAGTGGGCCTACATCGTGGTCGATGGCAGTTTCGCGCGCGTATGCGGCTGCGAAACCGAATGCGAAACGCTCGCGGTGCCTGGCGAGCTTGAAGGATATCCGGTGCTCGAGTTAGACGCCGAAGCGCTTTCGGGCCTCGAGTCGCCCCGCGAAATCGTATGCGCTGACGTAATCGAGCGGATAGGGCCGTATGCGTTTCGAAGGTGCCCGAACCTGCGGCGTCTGGTGCTGCCGGCCGAGACGGGTGATTTCTCGTCGAGCTGGATAGCGTCCTGTCCCTCGATGGAAGAGCTCGTCTTGCCCGGAAAGCTCGAAGCCATAAGCGCCGACGCGTTCGCATGCTCCTCGCTCGAAACGCTGCGAATTCCCGCATCCGTCGCGCGCTTGGGCCGCTCGGTCGCCGAGCGCACGAACGTACAGCATTCCGGTGCAGGCGCAACGTTTTGCATCGATGCTCGAAACGCGGCGTATTTCGTCGACGAATGCGGTTGCCTGCACGCACGAGGTGAGCTCATATATAGGTTATGACCAAGCGCTCGTTTGCGCTTTCGTAGCCCTTAACGCTGCGGATGGCGCCCGCGAACGAAGCCGCGGGATACGTGCTTTCCAGTTTGAACGTGCGCTGTTTCACCATGAACGTAACCTTCCCGAGCTTTTGCAAACTTGAAAGTAACGTTTTCCGTCCGTTTTTACAAACCCCGCAGACCTAAGCGCCCAAGTTGTAGCCGGCCCTGGCCAGCAGCTTGGAAATGTTGGTGGCTACGAACACGAACGCGCACGTGTCGGCCTGCTCGTCGTAGGCGATGCAGCGTGCGCGGCCCGTGCACAAGTCGTCTTCCTCGTAAAATGCGATGTCCATCCAGTCGGGCTTGCCGCGCAGCTTTTCCGAGGCGGCGAAGAAACCCTGCGATTGCGTGCGCGTCTTGTCGTTCATCTGGACGGTGGAGTTCTCGATGGAGTTCATGCCTATATCGCGCAGGTACTCCACGTACGAGTCGTTCCACGCGAGGTAGCGCACGGTGCCGGCGTGGAATTCCACGATAGACGCGGGAACGCTGCTCGACAGCTCCATGCCGCGGTCCAGGTTCAGGCCGACCGTGGAGGTGGCCATGAGGTTCACGCGCCCCACCTCGTTCATGTAGGCGCGCTGGCTTTCCGCTTCTACTTCGAACTCGCCCGACATGACGCGCTTGGCGAACTCGCCGAGTGGCGCGGGCTTGGCGAAATAGAAGCCCTGCACCTTCTCGCAGCCTATCTCCGCCAGAAAGTCGAGCTGCTCTTTGGTTTCCACGCCCTCGGCCAGCGTCTGGTAGCCAAGGTCCTTCATCATCGAGGTCACGTGCGAGAGCATCAGACGCGCCTTGGCGGCGCTTTCGGCGTCCTTGTTGCGCAAGAACGCCAAGTCGAACTTCACGACGTCGAAGGGGTAGTCGCGCAGCGCGTTCAGCGACGAGTAGCCGCTGCCGAAGTCGTCCATCCACACCTGCAGGCCCAGGTCATGGAAGCGGCGGATCGTATCTTGCAGCACTTCGTTGTCGTTCGAGAACACGCTTTCGGTAATCTCGATGTTCAGGATGTTTGCCGGCACGTTGTACATGCGCATGAGGCGGTCGGTTTCCGCCACTATGTCGCACAGCTCCATGTCGAGCTTCGACAGGTTCACGTTCGCGGGCGCGAGCGGATATCCTTCTTTCAGCACGATGCTGAACTGCCGGCAGACTGTCTCGATGATATGCAGGTCGAAACGGTGGATAAGGCGCGCATCTTCCAGCACGGGAATGAAATCGGCGGGCGAGATGAAGCCCTCGTCAGGGTCGATCCAGCGTGCAAGGGCCTCGAATTCGCAGACCTTCGTGCCGATGGTGCGGAATATCGGCTGGAAATACACTTGAATATGGCCGAGGCGCATGGCGTCATCGAACTTGCCGAGGATGCGCTGCCTGCGTTCGATCGATTCGAACAGCGCCTCGTCGTACTGGCGCCAGAACACGTCGTAGCGGCCCCGTATGTGATCGCATGCCATCTTGGCGCGGTCGCATGAAAGCGTTACGTCTGCATGCCCGTCGTGCTCGTACACTCCCGCGCGGATGATCGATTGCATGGCATCGTTGTGGTCGCGGACCTCGTGGTAGACGCGCTCGATTCCGTCGGCGAGGCTGTCGTCGCACGTGATGAGGACGAAGCGGTCATCGCCCACGCGCGATACCAGGCCCTGCGGGAACGATGACTCGATGGCGCGCGCCACGTGCGCGAGCAGCTCGTCGCCGGCCACCAACCCGAACCGCTCGTTGTACAGCTTCATGTTCTCGACATTGAAGTACACGATGCTGGGTGCCGGGCCAAGCGCCGGCGGGTTGTCCAGGAACGCCTGGGCCTTCGGGCGAAACGACGCGAACGTGAGAAGACCGGTAAGGGGATCGACCTCGTCTGCGGCTGCCAGTGGCGCTTCATCTGCTGTGTTCGACACCATGCGCACAACTCCTCGTATAAAACTCTCGACAATAGTTATACCACTCCACCGGGCCAGGCTCGGTTGCGCGCATAGGTCGAGCGCCGCGCGGACGACCCGGTGTTCCACCTCGAGTGCTTCCACAGCCGGCCCATCGTCATCACGATGATCGTGTCGTTCTTCATCGGCTGCTTCGTCATATCGCTCGTGCTGGTTCCCGAACTCGCCGAGTTCGCCATGGGCGACCCGATCGGGTCGGGCGGCTTCTACGTGCTCGCCATCGGGCTGACCTCGTTTATAACCACGCCGGTGGGCGGCAAGCTCATCGACAGGGTGGGGCCCAAGCCGGTGCTCGTCTCGGGGCTCGCCGTCTCCATCGCGGGCCTGCTCTACCTCGCGCTCGTTGCCGTGGCGGCCCCGAGCGCGCCCACGTTCGTGGTGGGCCTGGCCATCGTGGGCGCGGGCATGGGCCTTGCGATGGGCGCCCCGACGAACTACATGATCCTGGAGAACACGGGCGAGGGGGACAGCACGTCGGCCATCGCCGCCATCACGCTCATCCGCCAGATCGGCACGTCGCTGGCGCCTGCGGTCTACGTGGGGCTCATCGCCTCGTCGCCCGGGCTTGCGGGCTACCAGCACATGCTGCTCTGCGTCGCCATCTTCAACGCCCTCGCCCTGGCCGCGATGCTGCTCTACCGCTCGCCGAGTAGGTAACAGGGGCCTGGCGTCTGTCATGTGGCAATGCGCGTCTGATATGGAAAACCACGGTTCCCCGCCTTCTTAATCCGCAAGCGCCTGCATGCGCGACGCGAGGGCGCGGGCGATGGCCCCTTCGCGGCCCGGTGCGGGCTCTCCCGCCAGCGTGGTGTTCACGGCGCGTGCGAAGGCGTCGTGCGCGGCCGCGACGTCGCCTGCGAACAGCTGGCCGGCGAGCCAGTGGACCTCCTCGGCCGAGAAGCACAGCTTCGCGGTGGCGGCGAACAGTATGAGCGCCAGGTGGTCGCGGTCGTAGCGGCGCCCGATGGCCGGTGGCGTCAGGCCACCCTTCACGTAGTTGGTGGCCATCGCGGTCGTGAACGTCTTGCCGCGGCGCACGCGGTCGCCGAGCGGCTCGTGCACGCGGTTCACATAGGCGACGAGATCTCGCGCGAACATGAGGTCATCGGGCAGCTCCTCGTAGAGCGGGTAGCGAAAGCCCCCTTTTCTTGTGTGCGGTTCACGCGCCATCGCCGATCCTCCCAAACAAGTTCTTGCAATGCGCATTATACACGTTAGAATAACGGATAATAAAAAACCGATAAGGGAAATGCGCATGGCAACTGAGAAGGAATCGGGCGGAAAGATCCACTTCGGCTACCTCGTCGTCGCGGCGCTGCCGCTGCTCGGCGCCACGGCCTCGTCGGTTGCCATGGCGGGGCAGACCGTCTCGAAGCTCGCGCTCGGCGCCGTGGGCGAGAGGCACACGCAAGTGTCGACCATCGTGGCGCTCTCGCTCGGCATAGCGGGCGTGGCCGCCTTCGCCGCACTGGCTGGCTCGGTCATTGCCTTCTACGCGGCGGCGCTCTTCTTCGGCGCGTACTACGGCATCACCAACGTCATGATGCCCATCTTCACGCGCAAGAGCTTCGGCGACCGCGACTACGCGCAAATCTACTCGCGCGTGTCGATGGTGGCCTCCATCAGCAATGCTGCCGCAGCGTTCATCTGGGGCACGGTCATCGACGCTACGCACAGCTTCCTGCCCATGTTCGTCGGCGTCATCGCGCTCATGGCGCTCACCATCGTCACGGTAATCGCAATCGGCCGCATGCAGCGCATGGCTCGCTAGCTTTTGCCAATCCAGAGCGTACCGGGCGCAAGGGACCCGGTTGGGTGACATCGCATCCAGAATCGTGCGCTATCCTCAGTCCCAGGCGCTCAGCTCTCGTAGACGACGGCGCCGAGTTTGCCAGCGCGACGTGCTCGAGGAGCTCATGACGGCCATGGTCAAAGGCGACGCCTACGGGCTCAAGCGCGCGGTGCTGAAGGTGGCATCGGCCTCGTGTGCGGAATCGCGCTCGCGATCTACGTCGTCGTGAAAGGGCGGAGCTTCCTGAAATAAGCCGTCATAGTTGGCTATGCCGCGTAGTCGGTTTTCAGCTCCGGCGCGTCGGGATTGCGCGCGGCGAAGGCGAGGTATTCGTCGTCGAGCGCGAACTCGAAATCGACGAGCCGCTCGAGTAGGGGAACCTGCGAGGGTTCCATGACGTCTTCAATCTGCGCGTGGAGGTTCGTCCCGAAGGCCGCCGCGTAGCGCTTCTCGGCTTCGATGAGCTGCTCGAGTGAAAGGCTGGAATCGGGCTCGTCGCAGAACAGCGACAGGTTGTGGTCGAATAGCGGCGCCATCCCCAAAACCTCGCCGGTGGCGTTGTCGCGGAGCACCCCGTAGTTGCCGAAGTGGCGGTCCTTGTTGGCGATGACCGAGTCGAACACGAGCATGGAGACGAACGCCGTCGAGGCTTCGGGCGAGATCGCGAAGAATAACTCGAGCGCTGAATCGAGGCCGAATCGGGCGATTTGCCCGCGGGTCAGCGCCGAGTAGAGCGATACGAACGAAACGTCCCTCGTGTTCATGAGCTCGCATGTCGAGCACGTCTGGCCGCGCCATTGCTCGAGATGGTAGGCCACCGCGTTGATTCCGGCGGCTTTTGCGACCTGATAGGCGAGGTGCTCGGAAAAGGGCGTGATGCGTTTGCCCGCCAAGGGCCTTGCGTCGCCGGCCTTGTACAGCACCCGCTTGCCGTCGACGACCCTCCATGCCTTGGGGAACGAACCGCTCGCCGTGAGCTCGCTGGGCACGCCGCCCGAGCGCAGCGCGTCGCCCGAGATGACTCCCGAGTAGGCGGCGATTTGCAGGGCGATGTTGAAGTCGTTGTCGTACAGGTTGCACTCGGCGAACGTCGTGGGATCGTCTTCAGCCATTACCAGGTACGAGTCGTTGATCGAGGCGCCCTTCGTGATGTCGATGATGCCCTTCGTATCGTCGAGCGAAATTCCGTACGGCCGCAACACCTCCTGGGCGAATGCCCGGTTCTTCGGGATGCGCCTCGAACCCAGGAACCTCCCGAGCTCGTCGTCGGTTGGCTCTGCGGCGAGGTTGAGCGGGAGCAGGCGGCGCTTCTCCGGGTCGATTTCCAAGCCGCAGGCATACCATGGGTTGCGCCCCTCGCGCACGAGGTCGAACGCGGCTATCGGCCGATCGTAGAGCTTTATAAGGTAGTGCTGCTTTTCCACCGGGCCTTCTCGTCGCTCGATGCCGACATTTCCCCGTAAGCATACCATCCCGGAGCATGCCGGAGCTCAAATGGGACGTTCACCCTGGGTAAGTGTCTCACACACAAGTTCGTCGCTGGGATGTCGGGTGTCGAGCTCGCCCGCGAGGTGCGCTTCCGCGTGGCCGGCGAGCGCATTGGCACGCCGGCGTCGCAGCCACACGATAAAAGCCCCGAGTACTGGACGGGCTGGATCATGGCGTACTACCAGTGGTATCGCTCCGTCCGGTTTGCGGACATGGCTGCCTGCGGCCTCGTCCATTCCACTGTCATTGCGCGCTACATCTACCATGAAGCCGATGTGAGCAAGTTCGTCGCGCTTGCCGACGAGGCGATGCGGCGCGGCCCCGAAAGCCCAACCAAGCTCGCCACGTTGCGCAGGGAGCGCGGCATGACCCAGCGCGACCTCGTCCGGGCGGCCGACGTCTCGCTGCGCATGGTGCAGCTCTACGAGCGGCGGCAAAACGACCTATCGAAAGCGGCTGCCTCGGTGGCCCTCAGGTTGGCGCATGCCATCGGCTGCCGGGTGGAGGACCTGCTGGAATGAGTGACCGATTAAGGCGGCGGAGCCAGTTTCCAACGACGGTCTTCGCATGCTTAATTGCGTTGGTTCTGGTAAAACATGACCATGACGCACAAAAATGGTCAACCGTGTAGTCATAGTCGTCGAAAACGAAGCGCCGAACGCGTATGCTATGCGATGGAACATGAAGGCGGCATCGATGGAAAGCCCGACGTAAGGGGGAGATGGTGGAAGGCTTGAAAGGCCCAGACGCGCTGGAGGTTTTGGCGCGGCGGTTTCCGCAGCTTTACGTGGCTCCGGCCGAGGGGGCGCAAGATGCTCATCGGCTTGCGGCTGGGCGGGGAATCGCCCCTGAAGGGGCGACGCTCTCGCATTTCGAGGGCAGCCCGCAAGACGAGTTGCGCGAGGTCGACACGCCAGCGGGTCCAGTCGAGGTGCTGTTCTTGGAGCACCGCCGCGATTTCGAAACGTTCCTGCAGATTATCGGCCACAAGTCGAGCCCCGCTCCTATTGCGCGCACGGTGGGCGCCATCACCTATCGGGGCCTTCCCGATTGGGGCAAGGTGGCAAATGCGAAGGAGACGTATCTGGCGTCGGGCGGAGATGACTGGGGCTCCGAGTTTGCGCGCCTCGCGAAGGAGCCGGGCGCGTTTCGCAGCGAGCTGGTGATCATTTCCGAAGGGCCTTACAGCAATGTGTCCGCCGATGAGACCCCTTTTGGGACCGAGGAGTGGGTTCGCGTTTCGCGCGAGATTCGGCTGCATCACGAATGCGCCCACGTGGTGTGCCGGCGCATCATGCCCGATGACGTGCTGAGCGTGTGGGACGAAGTGACCGCCGACGTGGTGGGACTGCTGTCCGCTACCGGGCGCTACGATGCCGCGTTGGCCGCGCGGTTCCTGGGCGTTTCTGCGGACGGCTTTACCGAAGGACGGCTCACGGAGTACCTCGACGACGAGCAGAAGGCCCGCATCGACGAGGTGGCTGCAGAAGTGCACGACGCTTGCGTGCGCATCGAGCGCATGAGCGGGCCGGCCGAAGCAGCCGACCCGTTTGCGTTTTTGCTCGACCTCAAGCGCGCGCCATTGCTGGCGTTCTAGCTGCTATTGCCGGCAGGCGGAGCCGAGGGTTAGGCGTTTTGCCGCTTCTCGATGGGCAGCCAAACCTGGCTTTTGTAGTCCTCTGCCGTCATGTTCGGTCCCGAGTACAGCTCGATGTCGGATTTTGACGCCCACTCGTAGCCCGAGCTGGGAAGCCATTCCGCCAGGATGCGGTGTTGCAGCCGCTGCATGGCATCGGGCATCGGCCCCACGCAGTCGAACACGGCGTAGGTGGCGGCGGGCACTTGGCGCTCCTCCATGCCCTCGGGGCATGGCTGCGAAGTGGCAACACCCACCAGGTAACCGTTGAACGTGCCCTCGTCGCAGAACGACACGCCCAAAAGCCCGGCTGGCTCGCTGCCGTCCATGAGCGAAAGCGCCTCATGGATGCGCCGCCCGTTGTCTTGGTTCAGCTCTTCCCAAAATGCGGTTGCCTTCTCGCCGGCAGTTTCCAGCGTCCAATCGCCGCCCGTGGCATGACCTACCACGCGGAAAGCCGGCTTCTCGATGATTCGGTACTCCATTGCGGTATCTCCCTTCACCTGGACTGTGAAGGCAAGGCGCGGATGCTGGACGGCTTTGGCCTCGCCACGCTGGACCTGCGAGGGGCTTGCGCCCTGCACGGCTTTGAACGCGCGGGTGAACGCAGTCGGGCTTTCGTAACCGCACTCTTGGGCCACATCGATGACGCGTCTGCCTGCTGCGAGCTCTGCTGCCGCGAGCGACATCCTGCGCCTCCGCACATACTCGGCAAGCGTCATGCCCGTCAGATAGGGGAACATGCGCTGCAAGTGGAACTGCGAGCAGGCTGCCCGGCGCGCCACTTCGGCCGCATCGACTTCGCCGGGAAGCTGCTCTTCGATGTATTCCATTGCGCGGTTGAGATCGTCGATCCAATTCATCTCGCCTCACCTCCTTCCTACGCAGGTGATTGTGGGATATGCGCCATTGTACGTCCTCGCAGCCTTCGTGCAGGGTCTGCAAGCACGAAAAGCAGGCGTCGAGATGCGTGCTTCTGCAAAACGGCGTCCAAGATGACAATTTTTCCGTTTTAAGAGACAAGGTGCACGAGTTTTCGTTCTACCCAACAGGCAAAACGTTGGCTCGTGGCGCTTCGGCTCAGCAGCGCATTTGATGGTCACATCTGTGACCTGGGGTTTTGCAAGCCAAGGAAAAGCACTTTGTCTCTAAAATCAAAAAAATTGTCAAATCGGGTGCGATTTCGCAAAAATGCGTCGCTTACACCAAGGCGCTCGGAGGAGGGCTGCTCACATCAGTAAGAACAATTCT
>CAJOIP010000015.1 GCA_905234785.1 uncultured Eggerthellaceae bacterium | reverse complement strand
GGCGTCGCCGTCGATCTCGGCCAGCTTCTTCTGGGCGTCGGCCATGAAGTTCGCCAGCATCTCGCGGTACTCGGCGCGCACGTCGGAACGGTCGGTTTCGAGCGAGCGGATGGACTCGGCGATGCGCAGGCGGTCGGCCTCGGCCTTGCCGATGATGCGGTCAGCCTCTTCGTCGGCGTCCTTGATGATGTTGGAGGCCTCGGTGCGGGCGTTCGCGAGCACCTCGTCGGCGGAACGCTGGGCCACGATGAGGGCCTGCGAGATGGCGTTGTCGTTTGCAGACTTCTCGCTGAGCTGCGTTTCCAGCTCGATGATGCGGGCCTGCAGCTCGGCAAGCTCGCCGGCGTCGGCGGCGGCCACGAACTCCTCGGCGCCTTCGGTCACTTCGACGGCCTCGGCCACGTCGGCGGCCCCACCGGCAACCTGCTCTTCCAGATCGGCGATAAGGCGGTTCAGGGCGTCGATTTCGTCAGCGACATGCTCGAGGAAGACATCGACCTCGTCGACGTCGTAGCCCTTGCGGTCGATCGAGAAACTCACGTTTTGAATGTCTGCTGCGGTAATCGCCATGATGAGCCCTTTCGCGTTCGTTCACACTTACCAGTTCAGTATAGATAAAGATTACAAAATGCCAACTATAAAACGTACGACCAATTGTAAAACAAGCAGCGCAATGATGGGAGTTACGTCCACCATACCTCCAATAGGCGGTATCAGGCGCTTGAAGAGGTTGAGGTACGGGTCGCAGATCTTGCCGAGCACGCGGTACACGTCGCCGACGATGCCGGTGGAATTGGGAATCCACGACATGATGACGTAAATGAAGATGATCGTGGTGTATGCGTTGGTGAGGCCGATGAGTAGTGCGCGAATCATGCTGCTGCGATGCTCCTTTGGTAGTGTGGGTAGTGTGTCGACGTGGCCTGGTCGGGTTGGCGCATCGTCGCTTGCTACATTGCCGCCAGTTCTTTGGAACGCTGGACGGCAGCTGCAACGCCTGCATCGATGACCTGGGAAAACCCTTGCTCGTTCATGGCATCGAGCGCTGCGAGCGTCGTGCCGCCGGGGGAACAGACCGCCTCGCGCGCCGTTTGCGGCGTGAGGGCGGTTTCGTCGATGAGGCGCGCCGTGCCGAGTACGGTTTGCAACGCCAGCACTTCGGCCAGTTCGGGGTCGAGCCCTTGCGCGGCGCCGGCATCGCGCAGGTGCTCGACGAGCGCCGCCACGTACGCCGGACCGGAACCGCTGACAGCGCAGACGGCGTCCATGTGCGATTCGTCGACCACGACTGCGCGGCCCAGGCAGCCAAACAGGTCGGCCACGTATTGCACCTGGTCGGACGTTGCTTTCGCACCGCCGCACACGCCCGATGCGCCCGCGCCCACCATAAGGGGCATGTTGGGCATGACGCGCACGAGCGGGGCGCCCTGCGGCAAGGCGGCTGCGATGCGCTCGGTGGTGAGGCCGGCGGCAATCGACACGAACAGCGGACCTGCGCCGTCGTCGGATTCTTGGAATGCGGGCGTATGCGCGATCGATTCCAACACGCCCATCATGACCTGCGGCTTCACGGCGAGCACGACCACATCGGGCTTGCAATCGGCCGGCAGGTCGGCCACGTCGGCCACGCAGGCGATGCCATAGGTCCCTTCCAGATACGCGCGGCGTTCGGGCGTCGGGTCGACGGCCACGATGTCGGCGGCTTCAATGGAATCGGCAGGCGCCGCATCGCTGGCAAGCCACCCGGACAGGATGGCCTCGCCCATCTTCCCCCCGCCGACGATGACGAACTTGGCAGACATCATTGCAGCGCCCCTTCCAATGGCAGACATCATTGCAGCGCCCCTTCCAAATGCACGCCACGGGCGCAGGGGACTGCGCCCCTACGGGAAAGGAGCACGATGACGAACTTGGCAGACATTATTGCAGCACCTCTTCCGAATGCACGCCACGGGCGCAGAGGCCTGCGCCCCTATGGAAAGGGGATACGATGACGGCGGTTGTGCGCGCGCTCATTTACAGCGCACCTTGGTTGCGCAGGCGCGTCTTCTCGTCTTCGGTGAGGCCGTTGCCCCTGGCGATGGCGAACACCTTCTCGCCGGGACATTCGACGCTCGCGTCGAGCGCGCTGGCCACGCCGAACGAGAAATCGAGGATGCGCTTGGACAGGTCGTCGGGCGTGTTGCGCATGACGAGCACCACGACGTCGCCGGACTTGACCGCGCGGGCGACGCGCTCGACATCGCCGTACACGACCGGCTTGATGACCGTGAGCGGACGCGTCGTCGTGTACGCCGAGCCGCTCGGACTGGAATACGCCTCGTACGGATCGTACGGGGTGAACGTGGGGGTTTCGGTCGGCTCGAACAGCGAATCGTAGCCCTCGGAGCGCGACGAGCGGGCGCTGAAATCTTCGGAAGGCTGGTAGCTCGAACGCGTGGAGACCGGATAACGGTCGTCGTCGTTGCGCGCGTCACGGCTGTAGCGGTCGGGAAGCGGCGTGTTGGCCTTCACGTCGTCGATGGAAACGAGGTTCGACGCGGCGCTTTCGCCATGGCCGAAGCGGCTCGGACGCGAGCTGCGCGACGTGGTGATGGGGCGATAGGCGCTCTGCGCCGGCTCGTCGTAGCCGTAATCGTCGTCGGCGTAATCGTCGTCGAAGTTGTCGTCGTAGCCGTAATCGTCGTCGTAGAATTCCTCATCCTTGCGGCCGAAGCCGAGGCGGGACTTCAGCCCGTCAAACGCATTCGCGGCACTGTCTGCGAAATTCGCCATGTAATCACCCGTTTCACTTGAAGATCAGTTGTACATATAGTACCCGAATAGCCAGCCATGCAGCACAACGCGCCGAAAACTCCCATGAACGTAACGCGAGGGCATCCCTCCCGTTACCATCTGCCGCAAAGACGACCCTCCCGGCACATTCTTACTGGAAGATAGCGCGGCCGATGCGGACGATGGTGGCGCCTTCCTCGATGGCGATGGGCCAGTCGTCGGTCATGCCCATGGAAAGCTCGGTAAGGTCGGGGTAATCGGCTTGCAGTTCGTCGCGCAGTTCGCGCAAGCCGGAAAACGACGCGCGCGCCGTTTCCATATCGCCGAGCGGCGCCATGGTCATAAGGCCGCAAACGCGCAGGTTCGGCAACTCGGAGCACGCTTCCAGCATGGCGCGCACATCGGCGGGCGCAAGGCCGGACTTGCTCTCCTCGCCCGACACGTTCACTTCCAAAAGTACGTCCTGCACGATACCGTGTTCGCGCGCGATCTCGTCGATCTTGCGCGCGTGGCGCTCCTCGAACAGCGAGTGAATCAGCGCGGCGCGGCCCACGATGTCGCGGATGCGGCGCGACTGGATATTGCCGATGAAATGCCAAGTCGAATCGGTGAATAGGTCAGCTTTCAGCATAAGCTGGTCGGGGCGGTTCTCGCCGAAGTTGCGCGCCCCGCCCGCGATAGCGTCCGCCACCTCGTCCGGCCCCACGGTTTTGGAAACGGCAACGACTGTGACTTCTTCTGGCGCACGACCTACCCGCTTGCACGTCGCCACAACATCGGCGGCAACTGCTGCATACTGTTCTTTGACGTTCATGCTCACTCCCCTTTTCGGATTGCAACTGCGGCATGACGGCCGCAGTTGCCGGCGGCGGCGCGGTATGAGAAGTAGCGGTCGGAATTGCAGACCGTGCAAATGCCCGCATCTGCGATGCGGTCATGGGAAACGCCCGCGCGCGCAAGGTCTACCGACACGACGCGCGCAAGGCTTACGTGGCGCGAATCGGCAAGCACGTCGGCACCGTATGCGTCGGCGAACCGAGCGGCGATATCTTCGCTCGTCTCGAAGCACTCCGAGCGTATATGCGGGCCGATGTATGCGTTGAACCCAGCTGCGCTTCCCTCGCCTTGCGCCTGCGCGAGCTCGCGCACAGCTTTGCCGGCGATGCCCGCCAGCGCTCCGCGCCAACCGGCATGCACGACCGCGAAGCGTCCACTTGGCGCCACGAGGATCAGCGGCAGGCAATCGGCGAAGTTCAGCAGCGCGCCCACGCCAGGTGCTTCCACCAGCACGGCATCGGCGCCGGCAGCAGCCTGCGCCTGCGCGCCTGGCACGTCATCTGGAGCGCCCACCTTCACGATTTCGACCCCGTGCACCTGCTTCGGCACCACGAGCGGCGCACCCGCAAACCCAAGCGCTTCCAGCACGATTGCGCGGTTTTGCAGCACGCACGAAAGGTCGTCTTCCACATGGTCGCCCGTGTTCAGCGACGCGTATGGCCCCGTGCTGACGCCGCCATCGCGCCCCGTGAACGCAATGCGCACGCCGCACGCCTCGAACAGCGCCTCGTCAGTGAGCGCAGAAACGCTTCCTAGCTCACGTTCTATCAATACCGGCATTGGCAAGGTTGGCACTTGCACCCCTTCCCATCGAAAAACGAAGGACCTCCACTTCAGCTTACCGCTTCGCGGAGATCCTTCGACTCGCTTCGCTCGCTCAGGATGACATGCTTGGAACTTCGCTCGCTCAGGATGACATGCTTGGAACTTCGCTCGCTCAGGATGACATCGTGGAAGCTTCGCTCGCTCAGGATGACAGCCTGGAAGCTTTTCCCGCTTAGCGGCGCTTCAGGAAGTCGGGGATGTAATCCTCGTCGGACAGGCGCGCGCCGGCCGGGATGGTCGTGCGCGGAGCCGCGGGCTGCGGGGTGGCGACCGGGGTGGCGGCAGCCTGCGAAATGGCAGCCGAGCCGTTGGCGGCGGTGTCCTGGACCGTGCTTGCGAACAGGTCGTTGCGCGAGGTGCTGCGGCGGCTTTCGAAAGCGTCGGCCTTGAAGCCCGTGGCGATGACGGTGATGCGCACGGCGTCGCCCATCGACTCGTCGACGATCTGGCCGTAGATGATGTTGGCGTTCTCGTCGGCGCACGCCTCGACCGTGCGGGCCGCAGCGTCGACCTCGGCAAGCGTGAGGTCCGGGCCGCCGGCGATCGAGAACAGCACGCGGGAAGCGCCCGCGATGGTGGTTTCCAGCAAGTTGGAGTTGATGGCCTGCTGCGCGGCGTCGAGGGCGCGGTTTTCGCCCGTGGCGATGCCGATGCCCATCATGGCCGTGCCCGCGTCCTTCATGACCGTGCGGATGTCGGCGAAGTCGAGGTTGATGAGGCCGGGAATAGTGATGAGGTCGGTGACGCCCTGGATGCCCTGGCGCAGCGTGTCGTCGGCGATGCGGAACGCGTCGAGCATGCTCGTCTTCTTGTCGACGACTTCGAGCAGGCGGTCGTTCGGAATGACGATGAGCGTGTCGACCTTCTGGCTGAGAAGCTCGACGCCCTGGTCGGCCTGGTTGCGGCGCATGCGGCCTTCGAACGAGAACGGCTTGGTGACGATGCCCACCGTCAGCGCGCCGATTTCCTCGCGGGCGATCTGCGCGATGACCGGCGCCGCGCCCGTGCCCGTGCCGCCGCCTTCGCCAGCGGTGACGAACACCATGTCGGCTTCGGCGAGCGCCTGGCGGATCTCGTCGCGGCTTTCCTCGGCTGCCTGCGCGCCCACCTCGGGGTTCGCGCCGGCGCCTAGACCGCGGGTGAGGTCTTCTCCGATATGGATGGTCTTGTCGGCGTCCGACATGAGCAGCGCCTGACGGTCGGTGTTCACGGCGATGAACTCGACGCCCTGCACGCCGGCTTCTACCATGCGGTTAACGGCGTTCGTGCCGCCGCCGCCGACGCCGACGACCTTGATAACCGCCAGATGCTCGGACGCTAGATTGATAGGCATGTCTGCACTCCCCTACTCTTATGGTCTTTGAACTGCATTTCAGTACAAGTCATATAAAACCACGATGATTGTACACGAAGCCACCCTATTTGCAACGTAAACGCATGTAAATGCCAAATTGGGAATGATGCGCGGGAGGGGGGCTAGTGCATCATTTAAAATGATGCACTAGCCCCCCTCCCGCGCATCATCATTACACAGCGCGCCAGGTGGGGCTTTCCACCATGCGGACGTTGATGTAGGCGACGCCGTCGGGATTTTCCTCGAGAATCTTCAGGATGACGCGTTCCTTGTCGCGGATGTCTTCGGCCTTGCCGAACGCGATCTCCACGCCGTTGTCGAGGATGAGCGTCGTCTCGGCGGGCCCGGCAGCCGACACCTTCACCACGCGCCCGGAAAGCTCGGTCGTCATGCCGTTCACGATCTCGAGCGCATTGTTCACGTTGCCATCGGCGCAGATTTCGCCGATTTCGGCCTTCGTGCCATAGGGAACGTCGACGATGTGCAGCACCGCCTCGGCGTCCTCGTAGATCTTCGGGCTCGTGGTTTTCGCCGCATCGGAGCCGGCTTCGGGAATGGGCATGAGCCACATGTGGTCTTCCGCAATCGCCCAGCTCTTCACGGCGCTGCCGGAACTCGTGGGAATCTCGACGATCGCCTGCACTTGCCGCTCGGTCACGTCGATTTCAAGCGTGTTCGGGAACACGCGCTTCACCTCGGCGTCTTCGACCCATGCGGTCTGCTTCATGCGCTCGGCGATGGCCTCGGTGTCGACGCGCAAAAGCGTTGCGCCAGCCGGCACGTTCGCAAGCTGGGAAACCTCGTCGCTCGTCAGATGCTCGACGCCGTTGACCTGCACGTTTTCAATCGAGAAGGCCGGGGAATTGTACAGAACCGCCCAACCGGCGAGCAGCACCACGATGACGCCGATGATGATGACGAACCGCATGAGGTAGCGCCGCGACGAATTGCGGATGCGCGCCGCCCGCTCGGTGCGTTCGGCCCTCCGCAGCTCGCCCACGCTCGTCGACACGAACTCGGGCTGGCTTTGCCGGTCGTCTTCGAGCGTCGGGCCGTCGTAGCGCCCGCCGGGCACGGCGAACATGGTTTGCGCGGGGCGATTGACGTTCTCGATGTCGAGGAGGTCTTCGAAGCTCGACGTGCGCATGGGACGCGCAGATGTGCGCGCTGAAGGGCGCGTGGAACGATTCGTATCGGACCGTTTCGGGACCGGGCGTGTGGAAGCCGTGCGCGTGCGTTCCGGCCGGCTGTCGCGCGTGCGTCGCGAAGAAGTGCGCGCCGAAGGCTGGGATTCGCCGCGCAAGGCCGAGCTGCCGCGCGACGGCTTGCGCTTAGCCGCTTCGCGACGTGACGACGGACGAGACGACATGCGCGAGGCCGAGCCGCGCGAAGACGTACGGGTGCGCCTGTCGTTTCGGTTCGCCACTTAGCGTGCTTGCTCCTGCAGGGCGGCGACGAGCTGGCCGCCGATAGCCGTCACGTCGCCCGCGCCCATCGTGATGACGAGGTCGCCCTTGCCCGCCAGTTCTGCCATGTGCGGCACCACGTCGATGCGGCGCGGCACGTAATGAGTGGGCGGATGGCCTTCGTGGTCGTGCACGACCTGCAAGAACGTCTTGCCGGTGACACCCGGCACGGGCGCTTCGCCCGCCGAGTACACGTCCATGAACGTGACCGTGTCGGCCGCGTCGAACGCCGCGCCGAACTCGTCGTGCAGCACCTCGCAGAACAGCGGGGCGCGCGAGTAGCGATGCGGCTGGAAGAGCACGTGCACGTGGGAATAACCCAGCTTGGAAGCCGCCTGGATCGTGGCGGCGATTTCGGTGGGATGATGCGCGTAGTCGTCGACCACGGTGACGCCCGCAGCCTCGCCCACGAGGTCGAACCGGCGCTTCACGCCGCCGAACGATCGCATGGCCTGCGCGGCCTCGGCCGCCGAGAACCCCAGCGCGTCAATGAGCCCGATGGCGCCCGCAGCGTTCAGCACGTTGTGGCGCCCGGGGTTTTGCGGCACGCACGATTCCACGACCTCGCCGCTGGGAAGCTTCACCGCGAAATCGCTGCCGACGCCGTGCGGCTCGTACTTCACGATTTGAATGTCGAACCCGTCGCCGAAACCGTAGGTCTTGTACGCGTGCCCGGTCGATTGCGTGACCGCCACGAGCGATTCGTCTTCACCGCACACGACGACCGGGCCGTCTGCGGGAACCATCGAGATGAACGCCGCGAACTTCTCACGGATTTCGTCGAGGTCGCGGTAATGGTCGAGGTGGTCGGCCTCGATGTTGGTGATGAGCGCGGCAGCCGGCGACAGGTAGCGGAACGACTTGTCGGACTCGTCGGCTTCCACGACGTAGTGGCGGCCGGTGCCGGAATGGGCGTTTGTGCCATATGAGCGCACGATGCCGCCGATGAGGAACGTGGGATCGAGGCCCATGGCGTCCATAGCGCTGGCGACCATGGAAGACGTGGTGGTCTTGCCATGCGTGCCGGCCACGGCCACCGTGTCGAGGCCCACGCCCAGGCGCGCGAGCATCTGCGCGCGGTGCCAAATGGCAAGGCCGCGTTCACGCGCGGCGATGAGCTCGGGGTTGTTCTCGAGCACGGCCGTGGTGACGACCACCACGTCGGGGCCGTCGTCGGCACCCGTGCCGGGAATGTTCTCGGGCTTGTGCTCGCCGATGAACACCTGCACGCCCGCTTCCGCAAGCTGCTTGGTGTAGCGGCTTTCCTTCATGTCCGAACCGGTCACGCGCATGCCCTGGTCGTGCGCCACGCGCGCGATGCCGCTCATGCCCACGCCGCCGATGCCGATGAAGTGCACTGATTGAATGGTGTTCTCGCTCATAAGCCGTCCCTGGTCTCGTCGTGTTGGAACGATTATAGAGTGAGAACGCCGCCCATGCGCCAATAGGCACATATTATGCGGAAGCCGACGCCGCAACTCATCCAAACAGCCTTAGGCCGTTTGGATGAGAAACTGGTTACAGGCTGAGGACGACGTCGGCGACGGCGGTGGCGGCGTTGGCGGTGTTTTGGGCGCGGGCGGCATCGGCCATGGCGGCACGCACGGAGGCGTCGTCGATGAGCTCGCACACCAAGCGCGCGAACTCGGGGGTTTCCACCTGGTCGTCGGCGATCATGTGGGCGCAACCGGCCTCCACGTACGCGCGGGCGTTCGTGGTCTGGTGGTCTTCGGCTGCGAACGGGAACGGCACCAGCACGGCGGGAATCGCGCGGGCGGAAATCTCCGCGAGCGACGAGGCGCCGGCGCGCGACACGATGGCATCGGCCGCGGCCATGCAGGCGGGCATGTCGTTCGTGTATCCGAGCAGGCGCCAGCGCTTCTGCTCTTCGGGCGTGAGCGCCAGCGCGTCGATGACGGAATCGAGCTCTTTCGGCCCCGTGACGTGCACGATGCGCAGGTCCTCGCGCGACAGGAGCTCGTCTTTCATGGCGCACATCGCCTGGTTCAGATGCCGGGCGCCGTTGCTTCCGCCCGTCACGAGCAGCATGCGCGCATCGTCGGGGATGCCCAGCAGGTCGCGCCCCTCTTCCCGCGTCGTGAAGAACACCGACTCGCGCACGGGGCAGCCGGTCAGCACGACCTTCGACGCGTCCTTCACGCCGGCTTTCGCATGCTCGTAGGTCAGGCACACCGCGCGCGCCTTGCCCGACAGGTAGCGGTTCGTCCAGCCCATGACCGAGTTCTGCTCGTGAATGACCAGCGGGATGCCCATCTGCGCCGCCGCGCGGCCGACGGGAATGGAGACGTACCCGCCGAAACCCACGACCGCGTCGGGTTTGATCTCGGAAAACCACTGCTTGGCGCGCTTGGTGCTCTTCGCGTCGATGGCCAGGCCCTTCACGAGCGTTGTCGGGTGCCCGCGGTGGAAGCCTTCCGCCTCGAACGGCGTGAAGGGGATGCCCGCCGCCGTGACCCATTCCTTCTCGTTGCCGACAGGCCGCCCGGCGAAGCGCACGTCGACGCCGCGTGCACGCAGCGCCTCGGCCGTCGCAATAGCCGGGTTGATGTGACCGGCGGTCCCCCCGCCTGAAAGCACAACGAGCATCTGTCCTCCTACTATCTCGATCGCAAGCCGCTGCCCCGGCCCCGGCCGAAGCGGCGGCGAGCGATCAGTCTGCCCTCCGCACGACGCGCAGGTTCTCGCGGCGGCGCTCGAAGACGTCTTGTCCGGAGTCCTCGGACACGGCCATGATGATGCCGACCATCATGAACGACGCGATCAGCGACGAGCCGCCCGACGAAATGAACGGCAGCGGCTTGCCCGTGGTCGGGAACACGCCGATGGCGCAGCCGATGTTCAAAAACGCCTGGAACACCAGCATGATGGTCAGCGCGCCGGCGATCATAGCGCCGAAGTCGTCGGTTGCGGCGCGCGCGATGCGCAGGCCCGCCCACAGCAACACCAAAAACGCGGCGATGACCAGCAAGACGCCGATCAGCCCCAGCTCCTCGCCGATAATCGCAAAGATGAAGTCGGTCTCGGACTCGGGCAGGTACAGGTACTTCTCGCGCGAGTTTCCAAGTCCCGTCCCGAAGATGCCGCCCTCGGCGAACGCGTAGTACGAGTGGATGATCTGGTAACCCGCGCCCTGACCGCCTTGACCGTCGTTCCACGGGTTCAGGTACAGGAAGCGGTCGCCGCGGTACGACGACCCGAACACGGCGATCGCGGCGAACACCACGAGCGCCGCAATCGTGATGAGCATGGTGCGCAGCGGCACCTCGCCAAGCCACATGACCGCCAGGATGCCCACGGCGATGATGGCCGTCGTGCCCAGGTCGGACTGCGTGATGAAGAGGAAACCCGTCGGCGCGATGACCAGCACGATCACCTGCACGATGAACGTCTGCATGTCGACCGCGCCGGCGCGCAGGTCGGAAAACAGGCGGGCGGCCATGAGGATGAGCGCGATCTTCACGAACTCGGACGGCTGCAAGCTGATGGGTCCGAGCAGAAGCCATCGCTGCGCGCCGAGCGCCGTTAAGCCGAGCAGCGCCGTGAGCAGCAGCAACACGACCGCAATGCCCCAGACGACCCACACGGCGGGGCCTGCCCAGACGTGATACGGGATGACTTTCCAAAGAACGAATGCCGCCACGACGCCGATGACCGCGAACACGAGCTGGTCGGTGAGGTAGCTGACCTGGTTCCCCTCTTCGGTGATGGCCGAAATGGAAGAGGCCGAGTAGATCATGACGAAGCCGAGCAGCGTCAGGCCCAGCACGACCAGCAGCAATACAAGCCTGGGGCCGTTCGCGTCAGGTGCGGGAACGGGGCGTGATGTGCGCTCGCGGGCCATGGGTTACGCGCCCTGCGCTTCCGCGCGCGCGGCCACGAGCTGCTTGAACACGTCGCCGCGGTGCTCGAACGAGCGAAACTCGTCAAACGACGCGCACGCCGGCGAAAGGAGCACCACGTCGCCTTCGCGCGCGGTGGAAAGCGCCGTGTCGAACGCGTCTTCCATATGCTCGGCGGTAAGGCAGGCGAAGCTTTCGGGCGCATTGGCCGCCGCATCTGCGAACGCCTGGGCGAACCGCGGACCGCCTTCGCCGTAGCACACGGCCGCGCCCGCATGCTCGTGCGTCGCCGCGACGAGCTCGGAAAGGTCGGTGCCCTTGTCGTCGCCGCCCAGCATGATGACGACGCGCTTGCCGGGAAACGCCTGCAGCGCCTTCAACGTGGCATCGACGTTAGTGGCCTTGGAATCGTTGTAGCACTCGACGCCGGCAACCGAACCGCACGGCTCGATGCGGTGCACGAGCGGCTTGAAGCTGGCAAGCGCATTGGCTATGGCAGCGTCGTCGGCGCCAAGCGCCACGGCCACTGCGGCAGCCGCCAGCGCGTTCGATGCGTTGTGCTCGCCTTTTATCTGCAGGTCGGAAGCTGCGCCCAGCACGTGCTCTTCCCCGCCGAATGCCACATGCAGCATGTCGTCATCGTCGAGGAACGCCGCGTTCGCCGCGCCGCACTTCGCGCGCATGTCGCCGTGAATGCCGTCGGCCGTGCCCATGGGAATGTAGTCGTCGCGCCCGGCCGCGCGCATCTCGCGCACCTTCGCGCGCACAACGTCGTTCGTCGCGTCAAGGATGATGCACGGGAGGGGAGCTTCTGCATCATTTTGAGATGCAGAAGCTCCCCTCCCGTGCATCATTCCTGCAAAAACCTTGAACTTGGCTTCGGCGTAGGCTTCCAGGGTTTGGTGCCAGTGGATGTGGTCGGGCGTGATGTTCAGCAGCACGGCCACGTCGGGCGCGAACCGAATGGTGGAATACAGCTGGTAGGAAGAGACCTCGGCCACGTAGACCTGCGTCTTGCCAGCGGCAACGGCGTCGAGGCACACGTCGCCGATGTTACCCACGGCATCAGCCGCGAACCCGCACTCGCGCAGCAGGTGCGCCGCAAGCGAAGTCGTCGTCGTTTTCCCGTTCGTGCCGGTGATGGCCACCCAGGTGCTGTCTTCGTCGCTTTCACGCCAGGCGAACTCGACTTCGCTGATCAGCTCGTCGGATAGTTCCGCGCCTCGCACGTACAACTCGTGCCAGAACGGGATGCCGGGGCTCGCGATGCACACGTCGAAGTGACCGACGTCGCCTTCCAACGCATCGTCGCCGAAGGCGTAGGAGAACGTGGCGTCGCTTCGCGGAGATCCTTCGACTCCGCGCTGCGCGCTCCGCTCAGGATGACAAATGCGGCCGATTTCCTCTGCCAACGATTCCACGAACGCAACCGAGTCGTCGGTGCGCGCGCCGGCGGCGATGAACAGCGAATCGACGCGCGTGCCCAGCAGGTCGGCGCAGTACCGCGCAGCCGACTTCCCCGATTTGCCCAAGCCCAAGACGAGGACGTTTCCGATATGCTCGGCGCCGCGCATGTTAGGCGACCCCCAGCACGCCGGCGGCGAAGTAGAGCGAGAACCCGAGGGCTGCGCACACGCCCGAGATGATCCAGAAGCGGATGACGACCTTCGTCTCCGACCATCCCTTCTTCTCGAAATGGTGGTGAAGCGGCGCCATGAGGAACACGCGCTTGCCCGTGCGCTTGAAGTGCATGACCTGGATGATCACCGAAATCGCCTCAGCCACGAACAGGCCGCCGATGATGATGACGACGAACTCGGTCTTGGTGAGCACGGCCAGGCAGCCCAAGCCCATGCCGAGCGCGAGCGAGCCGGTGTCGCCCATGAAGATGTCGGCCGGATACGAGTTGAACCAGAGGAACCCGATGCACGTGCCGGCAAGCGCAGCGGCCACGATGGCGGGCTCGAGCATGTTCGACCGAAACGCGATGGCCGCCATGACGAGCATGACCACCATCACCGTGCCCGCCGCCAGGCCGTCGAGGCCGTCGGTGAGGTTCACGGCGTTGCACATGCCCACAAGCAGGATGTCGACGAACACGATGTAGAGCCACGGCAGGTAGATGGCGCCCTCGCCCACCGGGATGACGGTGTAGAGGATGCCGAGGTCGATGGTCGCGATGAAGGGAATCTCGACCGTGGGCTGCACGTAGAACCAGTTCACCGCGAGCACCGCGAACACGGTGGCGATGGCGAACTGCCCGATGAGCTTGCCGCGCGGCGTCAGGCCGAGCGAACGTTCGTGGATGACCTTCGACGCGTCGTCGAACAAGCCCAACGCACCGGTCAGCAGGATGGCGCAGAGCAGCACGTACGTCTCGGGATTCGGCAGGCCGTTGATCAGCACCGTCGCCACCAGCGCGATGAGCATGATGACGCCGCCCATCGTGGGCGTGCCCTGTTTCACGAGATGCGTTTCGGGGCCGTCGTCGCGCACCTGCTGGCCGATGTGGCTCGACTTCAGGAAGCGAATCCACGCGGGCATGAACAGCATGGTGAGCGCCGTGGCCACGAACACGGCCATGAACACGAGAAACGTCGGGTATTGCGAGAACAGCGGAGAGAGCACTAGCCCACCAGCCCTTCCACGATACGGTCGAACTCCATGAAATGCGACGCCTTCACGAGCACCGCGTCGCCGGGTTCGACGAGGGATTTCAATTCCTTTATGGCCGTGTCGACCGATGACAGGTGGCGCACGGCCGAATCGGGCATGCCGGCGTCGGTTGCCGCGAGCGCAATGTGCTCGGACAGCTCGCCTATGCAGATGAGCAAGTCAAGGCCCGCCTCGCCCGCCATGGCGCCCACGCGCTCATGGCATTCGCGCGCGAACGTGCCGAGCTCGCCCATGTCGCCGAGCACCGCGATGTGGCGCCCGGGCACTTCGAGCGCGGCGAACGTGCTGAGCGACGCGCGCATGGAATCGGGGTTCGCGTTGTACGAATCGTCGACGACGGTGACGCCCTGCGCCGTGTGAAGCACCTGCTGGCGGCCCTTCTCGGGCTGCGCGGCCGCAAGCGCCTCGGCGCATTGGGAAAGGGTGAGGCCGGCGGCCAGGCCGACTGCGGCGGCGGAGCACGCGTTGGAAACGTTGTGCATGCCGCGCAGGGCCAGCTTCACCTTAACGGATTGGCCGTCAGCGCACAGGTCAAACGACGGGCAGCCCTCGGCATCGAGCACAGCATTTTGAGCCCAGACAGATGCGAGATTTGCAAGGTTTTCCCGTAGGGGCGCACTCCGTGCGCCCGCGCCCGAAGGGCGCTCAGATTCGGAACCCAACTCGACTTGCTTCGTGCCGGCTTCGCCGGCGGGCGCACGGAGTGCGCCCCTACGAAAACCGCCGCCGTCGAAAAACACAACCTGAACACTGCGTGATTCCAGACCAGAAAAAACAAGCAGCTTATCAAAAAGCTCGTCAGCGGCGTTCACAAATGCGATGCCGCCTTCAGGCAGCGCCGCCAGAAGCTCGGCTTTTGCGCGGGCTATGTTCTCGCGGCTGCCGAGCAGCTCGATGTGGCTTTCGCCGACATTGGTGACGAGCCCCCAATCGGGGTGTGCAACCTCGCATAACGCCTCGATTTGCCCGAGGCCGCGCATGCCCATTTCCACGACGATGAAATCGGTGTCCTCGTCGGCGGAAAGCAGCGTGGCGGGCACGCCGAGCTCGTTGTTCTGGTTGGCCTTGGTGGCGACGACCGTTCCCGCACGCGACAGCACGTCGCGCACGAGGTTCTTCGTGGTGGTCTTGCCGGTGGAGCCCGTCAGGCCGATGACCGTGCCTTTCAGGCGGCTGCGCCAATACGCAGCCAGATCGGCGACGGCCTGCATGGCGTCGGCTGCCACGATAACCGGCACGTCCACGGCAACCTCGCGCGTCCCCAGCACGGCAACCGCGCCCGCTTTTACCGCGGCGGCGGCAAAGTCATGCCCGTCAACGCGCTCACCCGGCAAGGCGACGTACAAATCGCCCGGTTGCACCGCGCGGGAATCCCAGGAAAGGCCGGTGGCGAAAACGGCGGCCGCATCGGCGGCGGGCGCGCTGAATCGCGCCCCTGCAGGGGTTATCTCGCCATTAACAGCTTCGACTATTTCCTCTACAGTAAGCTTCATGGCTATGCGAACGCGCGCTCCAATTCCTCGGCGGCGACTTCGCGGTCGTCGAAGTGGCGCGTCTCGGAGCCGATGATCTGGTAATCTTCGTGGCCCTTGCCTGCCAGCAACACCGCATCGCCCGGTTCGGCCAGCGCAATGGCGCGCGCGATGGCCTCGCGGCGGTCGGGCACGACCTCGTAACGGCCGGCGCCGTTTTCCATGCCGCCGACGATGTCCTCGATGATGGCGGCTGGGTCCTCGGTACGCGGGTTGTCGGACGTGACCACCGCGTAATCTGCGGAAAGCGCCGCCTCGCCCATGATCGAGCGCTTGGAGGCGTCGCGGTCGCCGCCGCAGCCGAACACGACGATCGTGCGGCCGCTGCTCAGCGCCTTGATCGACGCGATGGCCTTCGCCAGCGCATCGGGCGTGTGCGCGTAGTCGACGTACACTGACACGCCGCCGTCCGAGCCTGCGTGCACGCGCTCGAGGCGGCCCGGCACCTGCGGGGCGGCCTCCAGCGCACGCGCGATGTCTTCGTTCTCGTAGCCGAGCGCCTTGGCGATGCCGAACGCGCACATGATGTTCGACACGTTGAAGCGCCCGACGAGCGGGTAGGTGAACGCCACGCGCCGTCCGCGCACCTCGAGCTCGACGTGCGTGTGGTCGGCGGCGTATTCCACCGAAATCGGGTGAATCTGGGCCGATGGGTCGAACCCGCACGAAATGACCCAGTCGTCAGCTGCCGAGCAGCGGCGCAGAAGCTCGCGGCCCCACTTGTCGTCGATGCAGATGACGCGCTTGGCCGGGTAGTCGCGCGAGAACAGCAGCGCCTTGGCCTCGAAGTAGGCCTCGAACGTGTGATGGTAGTCGAGGTGGTCCTGCGTCAAGTTGGAAAACGCCGTGACCGCGAACTGCGTGCCCCACGTGCGCTGCAAATCGAGCGCGTGCGAAGACACTTCCATGGCCACGACGTCGCATTTCGCATCGCGCATGCGCGCAAACGTGGCCTGCAGGTCGGGCGATTCGGGCGTGGTGTGCTCGGCTTTCTCGCGCACGCCGGCAACTTCGATGCCGACCGTGCCGATGACGCCCGTGCGCTTGCCGTGCGCCCGCGCGATTTGCTCGACCAGGTAGGTGGTGGTGGTCTTCCCGTTCGTGCCGGTCACGCCCACGAGCGCGAAATCGGCCGACGGGGCGCCGTAGAAACGCGCGGCCACATGCGCCATGGCCTTGCGCGAGTCGTCGACGATAATGACGGTGACGTCGGTGGTGTCGGCCTGGTACAGGCGCCGCTCGGCCACGAGGAACTTCGCTCCGCGGTCGATCGCGTCCTGCGCGAACGAGTGGCCATCGACCTTCAGGCCCACGATGCAGAAGAACATGTCGCCGGGCTTAACGCGGTCGCTGCGATAGGCTAACCCCCCAACTTCGGCGGCCGCCTCGCCGATGATCGTGCATTTCATTCCCTCGAACAGTTCCGAACAGACCGTCATCGCGCGTCGCCTCACTCGTCACTTGCGGTAGATACAATGTTGTAACGGCTTATGGCCGCACTCATTATATCGTGAAATATCGAGCCCACCTTGCGGTCGGCGGGCACCTCGTTGGCGCCCACAAAACACACGAACCGGCTGTTCGAATTCGCTATGAACCCGGCGAATCCCAGGTTCACGGCATCGTCGCGGTAGCCGCCGCCCTCTTCGAAGATCTCGGCGGTCGACGTCTTGCCCGCCACGTCATAGCCTTCGATTGCGGCATCGGTGCCCGTGCCGTCGGTGACGACCGTTTGCAACATGCTGGTCACAGGCGCGATGGCCTGCGTGTTGTCGATGATGCGGTAGTGCTCGTATTCCGGAACCTCGCCGGTCTGCGGCTTGCGCAACAGGAAGTGCGGCGTCGGCTGCACGCCGTCGGCAACGAGCGCGGCGTAGAAGTTCAGAATCTGCAAAGGCGTAAGCGAGATGCCCTGACCGAACGTGACGTTATAGCCCTGAACGCGCGACCAGTAGTCGAAATCGAGCAGGTAGCCGATTTGCTCGCCCGGGTAATCGACGCCGGACAGCTCGTTTAAGCGGTAGCGCAGGATGGCGTCGTAGAACTTCTGGAAGCCCAGGTATTTCTCGACCGACAGGGAAATGCCGATGTTCGACGAAACGTTCATGATGGTGCGCAGCGTCCACGTGACCTGCTCGTGGTCGTGCGCGTCGGAAACGATGTAACCGTCAGCTTCGATGTACTCGGGAACGACCACTTCCGTATCGGGCGTCATCGTCCCCTCTTCCAAGATGGCGGTCGCCGACACGGTCTTGAAGATGGAGCCCGGTTCGAACAGGTTCGTCATGGCCGTGAGCTGCATCGAACCTTCCTCGACCTTGCTGCGGTCGGCCGGGTTGAAGAACGGGCTGGAAGCTGCGGCGAAGATCTCGCCGGTGTCGGCGTCCATGACCACGGCCGAGCCCTTGTTCACGCCGACGCGTTCCACGCCTTCCTTCAGCGCCTGCTCCACTTCGGCCTGGAACTCGATGTCGATGGAAACGACGATGTCCTGGCCTTCGATCGCGTGCTTCGATTCGTGCACGCCGCCGGGAATGGGCGTGCCGTCGGCGCCGACCTCGGCTTCGTAGTAGCCGGGCGTGCCCGACAGGATGGTGTTGTAGTACAGCTCGAGGCCACAGATGCCGTCGTAGTACTCGCGGTTGTTCTCCTCGTCGACGGCGATGCTGCACGCGCCGATGACCTGGCCGCCCGTCTGGCCATAGGGGTATTCGCGGCGCGTCTCCTCGATGAAGTAGATGCCGGGAAGGTCCTGTTCGCGCAGCTGCTCGGCCAAGTCGTTGTCGACCTTGCGCTTGACGAACGTGAACGTGGACGATTCGCCCTGCGACAGCGCGTCGAGGTAGTCCTGCGCCGTGCCGCCGAGCACCTCCGCGATAGCGCGCGCCGTGGCGCCCGGTTCCTTGATTTCGGACGGGTTGGCGTACACCGTCGTCGCGTCGACGCTGATGGCGAGAATGTGGCCGTTGCGATCGTAAATGGTTCCGCGCCGCGGCTCGACGACGAATCCGATCGTGCGCGACTCCTGTGCTTGCGCAGAATATTGCGGCGCCATGATGACCTGCAGGTACACGAGCCGCACGAAGAACAGCGCGGCCAACGCCAAGAACACGACCACGACGACGAACGCACGGTTGCTGCCGCGCGAGACGTAGCGTTCGAAGGAATCAGCCGCGGAGTTCGCCGTAAAGCGCGCCGTGGAACGCCCGCCGCGGTCGTTGCGCGGAGTGCGGCTCTGGCCAGCCACGGGCTAGCTCCGTGCGCCGACGACGTTCTTGACGGAATCGGAAAGCGAAAGCTCGCCGTTGGCGTCGGTGGCGACTACATCGGGATCGAGCACGAGCGCGCCCACCTCGGCGGGGGCCGCCATGCCGAGACGCTTCACAGCCGCGTTCAGGGCCGACGTGCTGGAAAGGACGCTCTGTTCCATTTCAAGGCCGACACCCGACGAACGGGCTTCGGAAATCTGCGCGGACAGCGCATCGCTTTCGATCATGGTGGTGACGGCGGCGTTCGTCAGCGCGATACGCGCGAAGCACAACGCCGCGACGAACACGAGCACGACCGCTGCCAGCTTGGCAGCGGTGACGAGCAGGGACGCATTGGCTTCGGTTGCGGAAGGAGAGCCGGTGCGAATCGCGCGCACGCTGCTGCGGCGCGACCGCTCGGGCGCGTAATCGGGATATGCATCGTAGCGGTATGCTCGCTCGGCAGATGCCATCGCGCCCTCTCCCTTCCTTATCGTTGCGTGCCGACGTGGCACAGGTGTCGTTTGGTGAGTAATGGGGCCAGGTGAAGATTGCTCATTGCCCTGGGGTTGGTTCGTTTCTCACTGCGTTTCAGCGCAATGAGCAATCTCACCTGGCCCCATTACTCATAGCTTGCGCGCAACGCGTAGCTTCGCACTGCGCGCACGCGGATTCCGTTCCACTTCGTCAAGCGCAGGCGTTATGGGCTTGCGCGTGACGACTTCGAGTATCGGCTTTCTCCCGCAGGCGCAGACCGGGAAGTCGGGCGGGCAGGTGCACCTGTTGGCACCTGCCGCCATTGCCTCTTTCACGATGCGGTCTTCCAGCGAGTGGTACGAGATGACCACCAGCCTGCCGCCCGGATTAAGCCAGCGAACCGCAGCTTCGATGCCTCGTTTAAGCACGGTTAGCTCCGAGTTGACTTCGATCCGGATTGCCTGGAACGTCCGCTTCGCCGGATGCCCGCCGGCGCGCCGGGCGCTGGCGGGAATGGCTGCCTTGATGATGTCGACTAGCTCGGCACTCGTTTCGATCGGCGCCTGTTCGCGACGCTTCACGATGAAGTCGGCGATGCGGCTGGCCCACTTCTCGTCAGAGTACATACGGATGATCCGAGTGAGGTCTGCTGCGTTGTAGGTGTTGATGACCTCTGCTGCGGTTAGGGTTTGTTTCCCCGGATCCATCCGCATATCAAGGGGGCCGTTCTCCTTGAAGGAGAAGCCACGGGCCTGCGTGTCGAGCTGCGGCGACGAAACGCCCAGGTCGAACAGGAACGCGTCGACGCCGGGAACTTCGCACTGCAAGAGCAGCTCATCCATATCCCCGAAGTTGCCACGGACCAGTTCGAGGTTGGGGCGCTGATCATCGGGTATGGCATTTAGGCGTTCTGACGCGGCAGCTAAGGCTGTCTCGTCCTGGTCGATTCCGATGAGCGTGCCCTCAGGCCCTAGTCGCGTGGCAACTTCGAGGGAATGTCCCGCGCCACCGAGCGTTGCGTCCACGAACGTGTTCTGCAGTTGGAGTTCTAAATGTTCGAGGCACTCGGTAAGCAGGACCGGGATATGC
The DNA here is from genome assembly GCA_905234785.1 of uncultured Eggerthellaceae bacterium. Lineage (GTDB taxonomy): Bacteria > Actinomycetota > Coriobacteriia > Coriobacteriales > Eggerthellaceae > UBA9715. The sequence continues at coordinate 92,769 of CAJOIP010000015.1, read as the reverse complement.
CGATATTCGTTTGTCAAGGTAGCGCCTTAGCTCAGCAGGCTGGAGAAGTCGATCTTCTCGACCACTTCGCCGCGACGCTGCTCGCTCCAGACCTCGAAGAAGCCCGTGTTGCCCACGATGACCACTTCCTTGTCGATGCCCACCTGCTCGCGCAGGTCAGCCGGCAAAAGAACGCGGCCGGCCGAATCGGGTTGCACGTCGAAGGCGTTGCCCTTCAACGCGCTGCGCCAGTACAGCTGCTCGCGATTGGTGGAATTGAACCCGCCGAACTTGTCGACGAAGATGCCGTCCACCCATGCGTTGAAGCTGTCCTGACCGTCGAACACCAAAAGATGGTCGCCGGTGAGCGCGCACGTGACCACGAGGTCTTCCGACAAGACTTTGCGGAACTTGGCAGGCAGGGACACGCGACCCTTCGCGTCCGTCTTGAAGCGATACGAGCCGTTGAGGTCAACGGTGTTACGCGCTTCTTCCATCGGTTCCCTTCGCCTAGTTCACGCCTAATCTAATCGAACGGTTGACATTCTATCCCACCACCCCCCACTTAGCAACACTTTTTTGCACTTCGGCAGCACTTTTCCCACATCTGGCGGCCTTTTTCGAATACCAGCAAAAAGCGTCCACAAAATGTTGTGGACGCTTTTTGTTCGGGCACAATTCGGAAGTGATGCTCAGGAGGGGAGCTAGTGCATCATTCCCCCGTTGAGTGGAATCGGTTGTACTCGTCTACGAACGCTTGGCTGTAACGCTTTACTGCTTCGGCTTCTGAAACGTACTCTAAAACATCGCCGGGCTGGCAGTCGAACTGCTCGCACAAGGCATTCAGCATTGAAAGGCGGATGGCGCGAATCTTGCCCGTCTTGATGCGCGATACGGTTTGCACGGTGCAGTCGAGTCGGTTGGCGAGTTCCGCCGATTGCATTTTCCGCTCACTAAGCAGCCTGTCGAGGTTGATGATAATCATGATGCGGCCTTCTCATCAATTGCTTAACGCCTAATGTTGATTATATACAACTTTTCGTGCGACAAGAAGAGGGTCTTTTGGCGCACCCAATTAAGCGCGGGGATGGGCGCTGAGGTATTCCTCGCGGATGTGCGCTCGGTTCACGTGCGTGTAGATCTGCGTGGTGGCGATGTCGGAATGGCCGAGGATCTCCTGGATGACGCGCAGGTCGGCGCCTCCTTCGAGCATATGCGTGGCGAACGAATGGCGCAGCGTGTGCGGGTGCAGCCCCTCCACGCCGATGGCGGTTCCCGCTTTCGCCACGATGGCATGAATGCTCTGGCGCGAAAGCCGCGTGCCGCGCCTGTTCAGAAAGACAGCCGACGTGGGTTTGTGCGGCTTCGCAAACGCGCCGCGCCCCCGCTCGAGATATGCCGTGAGCGCATCGAGCGCACAGCCCCCGATGGGCGAAACGCGCTCTTTGTCGCCCTTCCCCACCACGCGCAGGTACCCCTCGGCAAGCGCGCAATTGCCCAGGTCGAGGCCCGAGCATTCGCTCACGCGCAGACCGCAACCGTACAGCACCTCGAGAATCGCCCGATTGCGCAGGCTGGTGGGATCGGTTCCGTCGTGGCGCTCGAGCAACGTGTTCACCTGCTCGATCGTCAACACATCCGGAAGCTTGTCGGGTGCGGCGGGAAGATGAACGTTCGCCGCGGGGCTCGCCTTCGTGAACTCCTCGCGCACGCAGAACTTGTGGAAGCTTTTCACGGCGGACATGTGCCGGTCGATGCTCGTGACCGCATAGCCGCGCTCGGCCAGATCGGCTTCATACGCCACGACGGCATCGCGGTCGATGCGCTCGAGCAGCGTGATTCCCGCTTCGGCGAGAAACGACGCGTAATCGGCCAAGTCGCCGCCATACGCTTCTACCGTATGCGCAGAGCTTCCCCGCTCCACCCGCAGGTGCGCCAAAAACTCGTCGATGGCCTGTTCAATTCGCATGGTGCCATTATCGCATTTTGCTACTTGGCAGCTGAGATAAACCCATTGAACAGCGGGTGCGGCTTGCCGGGACGGCTCTTGAACTCGGGGTGCGCTTGGCTCGCCACGAACCAGGGGTGATCGGGCAGCTCGATCATCTCGACAAGGCGCTCGTCAGGGGAAAGGCCGGAAACGACGAGGCCGGCTTCCACAAGCTGCTCGCGGTAGGCGTTGTTCACCTCGTAGCGGTGGCGGTGGCGTTCGTATATCAGATCGGCGCCGTACGCCTCGTGCGCATGCGTGCCCGGCACGACCTTGCAGGGGTAAGCGCCCAAACGCATGGTGCCGCCCTTGTCTTCCACGTCCTCCTGCTCGGGCATGAGGTCGATCACGAACGGCACGCCTTCCAACCCCACCGCACCTTCGTCGGCGAACTCGGAAGACGTCGCGCCCGCAAGCCCCGCCACGTGGCGTGCGAACTCGCAGACCGCCGCCTGCAAGCCCAGGCAGATGCCTAAAAACGGCACGTTGTTCTCGCGGGCGTAGCGCGCGGCGGCGATCTTCCCCTCGAAGGCGCGCTGGCCGAACCCGCCCGGCACCAATACGCCGTCCATGTCGCCGAGCACCTCGGCCACATTAGCCTCGGAAAGAGCCTCGCCGTCGATCAGGCTCACGTCCACGTACACGCCGTTCGCCACGCCAGCGTGGCCGAGCGCCTCGATCACCGACAAATAAGCGTCGGGCAGGCTCGTGTACTTGCCCACGATGGCGATCTTCACCTCGCCTTCGCAGCATGCGGAAGCTTCCACGTACGCGCTCATCGGCACCTGCGAAAGCTCGCATTCCGGCAGCTTCAGGCGCTGCAACACCTTCGCGTCGAAGCCCTGCTCGTGCAGCATCTGCGGCACTTCGTAAATGCTCGGCGCATCGACGCAGCTCATCACCGAGTCGACGTCGACGTCGCAGAAATGCGCAATCTTGGCGCGCACGGCGTCGTCGACCTCGTGGTCGGACCGGCACACGATGAAGTCGGGCTGCACGCCCATGCTGCGCATCTCCTTCACGGAATGCTGCGTGGGCTTGGTCTTCACCTCATGCGCGGCGGCGATGTAGGGAACCAGGCTGACGTGCACGAACACGACGTTGTCGGGGCCGAGCTCGTGGCGCAACTGGCGCACGGCCTCGATGAACGGCTGGCCCTCGATGTCGCCGATGGTGCCGCCGATTTCGGAAATGACGATGTGCGCGCCGGTCTGCGTGGCGGCGCGCAGCACGCGTTCCTTAATCGCATCGGTCACATGGGGAATGACCTGAACGGTGCCGCCCAGGAAGTCGCCGCGGCGCTCGCGCATGACGAGCGTTTGGTAAATCGAGCCCTGCGTGAAATTCGACTCGCGCGACAGGCTTTCGTCGATGAAGCGCTCGTAGTGGCCCAGGTCGAGATCGCCTTCGTGCCCGTCGTCGGTCACGAACACCTCGCCGTGCTGGAAGGGGCTCATCGTGCCGGGGTCGACGTTCAGGTACGGGTCCATCTTCTGCATGGTCACCTTGTACCCGCGCGCCTTCAGCAGATGCCCGAGCGACGCAGCGGTGATGCCCTTTCCCAACGACGACACCACGCCGCCGGTTACGAAAATGTGCTTGGCCATGGAAGCTCCCTTCGACGGCTCGATTCTAATCCCCAGCAATCCTCGGCAATCCACAACCACTTGTTCTTTCACGCAGATTTAACGCAAGGGGCTGGGCTATAATTTCATGGTTCGTATTCCCCGTAGGGGCGCACTCCGTGCGCCCGACCACCATCGTCGGCGGGCGCACGGAGTGCGCCCCTACGGGGAGACGATGTTTTAGCGAGGGAAAGAGGGAAGCATGACGCGCCGCATCGGTTTCGACAACGACAAGTACATCGAGTTGCAGACGGCGCGCATCCGCGAACGCGTGAACGAGTTCGGCGGCAAGCTGTACCTGGAATTCGGCGGCAAGCTGTTCGACGACTACCATGCCTCGCGCGTGCTGCCCGGCTTCGAGCCCGACACGAAGCTGCGCATGCTGAAAAGCCTCGCCGACGACATCGAGATCATCCTCGTCATCAACGCGAACCACATCGAGCATTCGAAGGTGCGCGGCGATCTGGGCATCACCTACGACGAGGACCTGCTGCGCCTGATGGACATCTTCCAAGGACTCGGCTTCTACGTCGGCAGCGTGTGCATCACGCAGTACCGCAACCAGCCTGCAGCCGACGCGTTCCGCCAGCGCCTCGCGGGCCTCGGCGTGAAGAGCTACCTGCACTACCCCATCGAGGGCTATCCGTACGACATCGACCGCATCGTCAGCGACGAGGGTTACGGTGCCGACGACTACATCGAAACGACGCGTCCGCTCGTGGTGGTCACCGCACCCGGCCCCGGCTCGGGCAAGATGGCCACGTGCCTGTCGCAGCTGTACCAAGAGCACAAGCGCGGCGTGAACGCGGGCTACGCGAAGTTCGAGACGTTCCCCATCTGGAACCTTCCGCTCGACCATCCCGTGAACATCGCCTACGAGGCCGCGACCATCGACCTTTCCGACGTGAACGCCATCGACCCCTTCCATCTGGAGGCCTATGGCGAAACCACCGTGAACTACAACCGCGACATCGAGATTTACCCGGTGCTGCGCGCCATGATGGAAAAGATCATGGGCGAGAGCCCCTACCAGTCGCCCACCGACATGGGCGTGAACATGGCGGGGCTGGCCATCTGCGACGACGAGGCGTGCCGCGACGCCGCGAACCGCGAAATCGTGCGTCGCTACTTCCAGACGGCCACGGCCGCCAAGCGCACGGGCATCGGCGACGAGAACGTGGCGAAGGCCGAGATGCTCATGAAGAAGGCGGGCATCGGGCCCGATTACTCGCCCGCGCGTGCGGCAGCGCTTGCAAAGGCCGAGCAGTCCGGCGGCCCGGCGGGCGCCATGGAACTGCCCGACGGACGCGTGATCACCGGCAAGACGTCGACGCTTTTGGGCGCCGCCTCGTCAGTGTTGTTGAACGCGTTGAAAGCCCAAGCCGGCATCGACGACGACATGATGATCATCAGCGATGCGGCTTTGGAGCCGATTTGCTCGCTGCGCACCGAACAGCTCGGGCATCAAAACCCGCGGCTGCATCCGCGCGAGATGCTGATCGCGCTTTCCACGTCATCGCTGACGAGCCCCATGGCCGCCACCGCCATCAAGGCTGCGAGCCAGCTGCGCGGGTGCGATGCGTACTTCTCGGTCATCATCTCGTCTGACGACGAGCAGCTGTACCGTTCGCTCGGCATCAACGTCTGCTGCGAGCCGCGCTACGAACAGCACCGCTACTACCAAGGTTAATAGGGAATGATGCGCGGGAGGGGAGCTGGCGCATCATTGTGCTTGGAGGCTTGAATGATGCACCAGCTCCCCTCCCGCGCATCATTCCCTAGCGCTTGAATCGGCCGGCGATTTTGCCCACGAGGCCGGTGACGATGGCCATTTCGGGAATGCGGAACAAGGCGCAGAGGCCATAGGCCACGACCAAGCCGATGCCGCCAGCCACAACCAGGCGAGTGAAGCCGCCGACCATTCCCTCGCCCACCGGCAGCCACACCGAGATGAAGTAGGCCAGCACAGTGGCAACCGCCGTGGCGATGAGCACGCGCACGGCAAGCCACAGCACGTACTTCAAGTCGAACGCACCGATCATGCGACGCAACAGCACGATCAAAATGACACAGCATGCGCCGTAGTATGCCAAGTCGGCAATGGGCACGCCCACAAGCCCGAGCGCTTGCGGGGTGCACAGCACGAAGTACAGCACGCACTGCACGACCACCATCAGGCAGCTGACCACGGCGAACGTCAGAAAGCGGCGAATCGAAGCGAACACGTTGTACAAGAAGAACATCACCGCGTAAAACGGCAGGCTGTACAGCCACGCCGCGAGAACGGTCGAAACGTACGTGACGTCTCCGGCATTGAAGGCGCCCGCGCGGAACAGCTCCATCAGCGGAATGGCGAGCGCGATCATGATGCCCGCAAGGGGGATGATCAGCATGAGGTTGCCCGACAAGCCGGTGCGCACGAGTTCGCGCAGCGCCGGGTAGTCTTCCTTGGCCGACGCCTCGCCCATCTCGGTGAACAGCGCGCGCGACAGCGAAACCGACACCACGCCGTACGGCAGTTGGAACCACGTCCAGGCGTACAGCAGCGTGGAGGGGCCGTTATCACCAACCTGCAGCGAAAACGCGTTGCGGCACGAGAACGCCACGAGCGTGCCCACGATGTAAAGCATGGTGGGAAGCGCGATCTTCATGGCCTCGATGAGCGCCGGGTCCTTCAGCCGAATGAAGAAGCGGTACTTGAAGCCCGTCTTCATCATGGCGGGAATCTGCACGAGCGCCTGCACGGCCACGCCAAGCGTCGTGCCCACGCCGAGCACCACAATGGCAAGCTGCTGGTCGACGCCCGAAAGCGGGATGTAGGCCAAAAACGACACGATAACGCACACGTTGTTGAGCGCCGGCGCGATTGCCGGCAGGAAGAACACGCGGTTGGCGTTGAGCACCGCGGTTAAGATGCCGCTGATGCCGTAAAACACGATTTGGAACGCGAAGATGCGGAAGAACGCCACCGACAGCTCGACGACCTCGTCGGTCTCGCCAACCGTGAACGTCTGCGTGGCGATGAGCTGCGGTGCGAAGATGCTTGAAAGCAACGTCAGCACGCCAAGCACCACGACGGTCAGGTTCAGCAAGTTGCAGGCGAACTCGTTGCTTCCAGCGTCGCCCTTCTTCTCCTTTTCCAGCATGAACACGGGAATGAACGCAGCGCCGAGCAGACCGCCCGCAACCAGGTCGAACACGACGTTGGGCATGTTGTTGGCCACCTGGTAGGCGCTCGTGACGAGCGTGTTGCCCAGCGCGAAGGCCATGACCCACGTGCGCACGAGCCCCGTCACGCGCGAGATGAGCGTCGCCGCCGACATGAGCGCCGTCGATTTCGCCACCGACTCGTGCGTTTGCTGGTCAACCGCCTGAGTGTTTCCGGCTTCGGCCACGCTGTCCCTTCCCGCTGCGGATGGGCCGGGCTTGTCTGGTCGCTCTGGCATGTCTCCCATGCGTCAGAGTGACCAGGCAAGACCGATACATCCGTGGTGTTTTCCAACTTGTATATAATGTATCAACCGAAAGAAGCGGATGGCCGATTCACCTGAAATCCCGAAAAGGACGGTAGGCTCATGAGGGTTTTGCTCGTCGCGAACAGAAAGAACGCCAAGACGATTGACGCGCTGTTCCAGATCGTCGCATACCTCGACTCGCAGGGCATCGACCACGTTGAAATGGACGTGGAAGACCTGCCCGACGCGGCGTTTCCCTATAGCGGCCGCACGCTTGCCGCTGTGCCACAGGGGCCGATCGATCTCATCATCACGCTTGGCGGCGACGGCACGATCCTGCATTCCGCGCGCATTGCCTACGCGGCAGGCGCGCCGATTCTAGGTGTGAAGTTCGGGCATCTAGGTTTCCTGGCAAACGGGGCCGAAGACGGGCTCGTGCCGCTCATCGCCGATGCGCTGGCCGACGAGATTATCCGGGAAGAGCGCATCGACCTGCGCGTTCAGGTTGCATGCGAAGGTGACGACGAAGAGGGAATCGACGAGCCGCGCGAGTTCTTCGTGCTGAACGAGATTGCGATTGCCCGTGGCGCTATGGGCCACATCGTCGACTTCAGCCTCGACATTTCGGGCGACCGCGTGGCGACCATGCGCGGCGATGGCGTGATCGTTTCCACCGCAACCGGCTCGACCGCTTACGCCTTGTCGGCCGGCGGACCGCTCGTGGGGCCGAGCCATCGCGGGCTCATCGTCGTGCCCTTGGCACCGCATACGTTGAACACGCGCGCCGTCGTAACCGAGCACCATGACGTGGTGGAAGTGACGTTCGAGGAAGGGTCGGCGAGCGCCCGCGAAGTGTCGCTGTTCGCCGATGGCGACGCGCTCGAGTTCGCACGCCCCATCTCATCGATCGTCGTGTCGGCTGGCGATCACCCCATAACTCTGCTCACCCGCCGCCAGGAAAGCTTCTACAAGCAAATCGCGCGCACGTTCTTCGATTAAATCGGGCGTTCGCGATCGGGCTCGACCGACACCAGGATCGGACCGTCTTCCGTGATGGCAACGGTTTTCTCGAAGTGCGCGGCAGGTTTGCCGTCTTGCGTCACCACGAGCCAACCGTCGCTCATAACGTGGGTCTTGTGCGTGCCGAGCGTGAGCATGGGCTCGATGGCAAGCACCATGCCCGCTTCGAGTTTCATGCCCGTGTGGCGGATGCCGTAATTCGGCACGTTCGGATCCTCGTGCATGTTGCGGCCGATGCCGTGCCCAGTGTAGTCGCGCACGACGCCAAGTCCGGCTTTCTTGGCGACTGACTGCACAGCGTGGCCGATATCGCCCAAACGGTTGCCGACACGCGCAGCTGAAATGCCCGCCCACATGCTCTTCTCGGTGACTTCGAGCAGCCTTTTCTTCTCGGGCGAGATGGTTCCAACGGCATACGTCCACGCATTGTCGCCCGCCCAGCCGTCGACCGTCGCGCCCACGTCGATGGAAATGATGTCGCCAGATTGCAGCTTCACCGCAGGTGACGGAATGCCGTGCACGATCTGCTCGTTGATCGAAGCGCAGATGCTTCCCGGAAAGCCGCCATACCCTTTGAACGTGGGAATGCCGCCATGGCTGCGGATGTAGTCTTCCGCGAACTCATCGAGCTCGAGCGTGGATGCGCCCGGCACGCAGCGCGCGCCGACTTCGCGCAGCACCGCCGCCGACAGGCGCCCCGCTTCCTTCATCGCCTCGATTTCCGCCGGCGTTTTCTTAATGACCGCCATCTCAATCCCCTTATCGCAGGTTGGCTAGTAAGTCAGCGAGCAGCGCTGAGGCGCGCCAGATAGACGAAAGAGCCCGCCGACGCGTACAGCGGTACGCGAGGCGGGCTCTGAACGGCTAGATGGCGTGCATCAGCGCCGCGCAGCGTCGGCTGCTTCCGGCCGCCGTTAGGCGGACGGAACCTCTTCCTGCGGCTGATCGTAGTTGCGCGTGATGCTCGGGTCGATCTTGATGCCCGGGCTCATGGTGGAAGCCACGGTGATGGACTTCACGTACTTGCCCTTGGCGGTGGACGGCTTCATGCGGACGATCTCGTCATACACGACGCCGTAATTCTGCGCAAGCGCTTCGGGCGTGAAGCTCGTCTTGCCGATGATGACATGGGCGATGCCGAAACGGTCGGCGCGATACTCCACGCGGCCGCCCTTCAGGTCGTTGATGGCCTTGGCGACATCGGGCGTGACGGTGCCGAGCTTGGGGTTCGGCATGAGGTTGCGCGGGCCGAGGATCTTGCCCAGGCGACCAACCTTGCCCATCTGGTCGGGCGTGGCCACGGCGGCGTCGAAGTCGATCTTGCCAGCCTGGATGTCGGCAACCAGGTCGTCGGAACCGACGATGTCAGCGCCAGCTTCCTCGGCGGCGCGAGCAGCGTCGCCCTCGGCGAACACGGCCACGCGGACCGTCTTGCCCGAGCCGTTCGGCAGGGCCACGGTGCCACGCAGGTTCTGGTCGGCCTTGCGGGTGTCGATGCCCAGGCGGAAGTGCGCTTCGACCGTCTCGTCGAACTTGCACGACGCGACGTCCTTCAGCATCGTGAACGCTTCGAACGGGGCGTATTCCTTATCGCCGATCTTCTCGATTGCGGCGCGATAAGCCTTCGATTTCTTTGCCATTGTTCTCTCCTTCGTGGTTGTTAGCGAATGCCCGCAGGCACTCTCCCATCTTGCAAACGCGGAACAGCCGCGTCATTGCCTTAGTTGCGCTTCGCGGAGATCCTTCGGCTCCGCGCTTCGCGCTCCGCTCAGGATGACAACAAGCGTGCCATTCCGAGCATCACCGACCCTTCGACTCCGCGCTTCGCGCTCCGCTCAGGATGACAACAAGTTTGTCATTCCGAGCATAAGCGAGGAATCTCCGCGAAGCGGCCGATGCGAATTATTGACCCAGGGCCTTCAGCTGCTCGGCGAGCTTACGGCTCGGGACGTACTTCTTCTTCATCTCGCGACCCTCGATGCGCACGCCCATGGAACGAGCGGTGCCGGCGATGATCTCCATGGCCGCCTCGATCGTGTTGGCGTTCAGGTCGGGCATCTTCGTCTCGGCGATTTCGCGGAGCTGATCTTCGGTGAGCGTGCCCACGAAACGCAGCTGCGGGATGCCGGAGCCGCTCTCGATGCCGAGTTTCTCCTTGATCAGCACGGCCGCCGGAGGGGTCTTGCAGATGAACGAGAACGACTTGTCCTCGTAAACGGTGATCTCGACAGGGATGATGGTGCCGGACTGTTCCTGCGTCTGGGCGTTGAACGCCTGGCAGAACTGCATGATGTTGACGCCCTGGGCGCCGAGCGCCGGGCCAACCGGAGGAGCGGGGTTCGCACCACCGGCGGGAATCTGCAACTTGATGAAACCAGTTACCTTTTTCGCGGGAGGCATATTTCAAATCCTTTCGGTTGCTCATCAGCGCCTCTCTCACTTGCTCCGAGATCCCTCGCTTCGCTCGGGATGACAAGTGCGAGCTGCGCCTGTTTTCACTCGTCTATGTCGCTAGCGTCCGTGAGAAGCCCCGGTCCACGCGGGCACGCACGCGCGATATCGCCTAACTTATACCTTTGCCACCTGGTCGAACGACAGCTCGACGGGGGTTTCGCGCCCGAAGATGGAAACCATGACGCGCACCTTGCCGGCGTCGGGCATGACCTCGGCCACCGTGCCGTCGAAATCGACGAAGGGGCCGGACACGACCTTGACCGTCTGGCCGACTTCGATGCTGGTGGTAGCCTTCTTCGGAACACCGGGGCGCGGCTTGCCGACGCCCATGATCTTGTTGTACTCGTCGCGGGTCAGCGCCTCGGGGTTCCCCTGGCTGCCGACGAAGCCGGTGACGCCGGGCGTGTTGCGCACAGCAGTCCAGCTTTCAGGGTCGAGTTCCATGCGAACGAGCACGTAACCTGGAAGAACCTTCTTCTCGGATTCGACGCGCTTGCCGCCTTCTTTGATCTCGGTCACCGTTTCGGTAGGAATCTCGATCTTGAAAACCTTGTTTTCCAGACCAAGTGCCTCGACGCGCTGAAGCAGGTTCTGCTTCACCTTGTTCTCGTAGCCCGAGTACGTATGCAGCACATACCATTTCTTCGCCATGGCTTATGCACCCAACCCGGAAAGCGCCACGAGCGCCGGCGTGACGATGACGTTGTCAAGCAGCGCGACGTACACGCCGAAGAACACCAAAGCGCCCACCACGACGCCGCTCCAGCGGATGACGTCGGTGCGGGACGGCCACGTGACGCGCTTCATTTCCGCTTTGACATCGCGGAAGAACTGGAAGCGCTTCTTCTTGGGCTTCTTCTCTTCCTTCTTAACGGCGGCAGCGGTCTGCTGCTGTTTGGCCTCGGGCTTCGCTTCCTTCTTCTTGAACAGGCCGCCCTTGGATTCCTCGGCGGTTTCCTCGACGGCGGCTTCTACGTTCTCGGAAGCGAGCGCCTCGCGCTCTTGGCGTTCCTTCTTGTTCGCCTTGGCAGCGCTGGCCTTCGCACGTTGTGTTTTCGACTTGTGGGCCATGTTTGACCTCAGTTCTTGTTCGCAAACTTTCTGCTTATAACGCTAAACAAGCAGCCTGACTTCAAGTTGCTAGTTCTAGCAAATTGAACACAAGCTGCTCGGCAGGCCAGGAAGGACTCGAACCCTCAACTTCCGGTTTTGGAGACCGACGCTCTACCAATTGAACTACTGGCCTATACGCTTGCTTCTCCCCTATATTATCGAGTTTCGCGATGCAGGGTGTGATGACCACACCACTTGCAATATTTCTTCATCTCGATGCGATCGGGGTTGTTCTGCTTGTTCTTCTTGGTCGTGTAGTTACGGCGCTTGCATTCCGTGCACGCCAAGGTGACCAACGTACGCATTAGAAAACTCCTCTAGCTTCTTTTGCTCTTGCTCGCTTCAAAGTCACATGATTGCATGAACGGAGCCCGCTGTTTGGGCGGGCTCCGTACCAGATGCGTTTGCAGCCGTCGTTACTTGTAGATCTTCGTGACGCGGCCAGAGCCGACCGTGCGGCCACCCTCGCGGATAGCCAGGCGCAGGCCCTCTTCCATGGCGATCGGGTGGATGAGCTCAGCATGGATGAGCACGTTGTCGCCAGGCATGACCATCTCGGTGCCCTCGGGCAGGTGAGCAACGCCCGTGACGTCCGTGGTGCGGAAGTAGAACTGCGGACGATAGCCGTCGAAGAACGGGGTGTGACGGCCGCCCTCTTCCTTGGTCAGGATGTAAATCTGGGCGTCGAACTCAGTGTGCGGGGTCACGGAACCCGGCTTGCAGAGAACCTGGCCGCGCTCGATTTCCTCGCGCTTGATGCCGCGGAGCAGGCAGCCGATGTTGTCGCCGGCCTGAGCCTCGTCGAGCAGCTTGCGGAACATCTCGATGCCGGTGCAGACCGTGGACTGCGTCTCCTTGATGCCGACGATCTCGAGCGGATCGTTCAGGTGCAGGACGCCACGCTCGACACGGCCGGTGGCAACGGTACCGCGGCCGGTGATGGTCATGGTGTCCTCGACGGCCATCAGGAAGTCCTTGTCGGTGTCACGCTCGGGCGTGGGGATGTACTCGTCGACAGCGTCCAGGAGCTCCCAGATCTTTTCCTGCCATTCCTTGTCGCCCTCGAGGGCCTTCAGTGCGGAACCGCGGATGATCGGCGTGTCGTCTCCGGGGAACTCGTACTTGTCGAGCAGCTCGCGAGTCTCCATCTCGACCAGGTCGATGAGCTCTTCGTCGTCGACCATGTCGCACTTGTTCAGGAACACGACGATGTAGGGAACGCCGACCTGACGGGCGAGCAGGATGTGCTCGCGGGTCTGGGCCATGGGGCCGTCGGTAGCAGCGATAACCAGAATGGCGCCGTCCATCTGGGCAGCACCCGTAATCATGTTCTTGACGTAGTCGGCGTGGCCGGGGCAGTCAACATGAGCGTAGTGACGCTTGTCGGTCTCGTACTCGATGTGAGCGATGGAGATCGTGATGCCGCGCTCGCGCTCCTCGGGAGCCTTGTCGATGTCTTCGAAAGCCGTGAAGTCAGCATGGGCGGTGCCGTGGCTACCGTCGTTCTCGGACAGCGTCTTCGAGATGGCGGCCGTCAGCGTGGTCTTGCCATGGTCGACGTGACCGATGGTGCCGATGTTAACATGCGGCTTGGAGCGATCAAACTTTTCCTTGGACATGGAAAATCACCCTTCCTCATTGTTTCAATCGCATTCAATGCCTGCGATTTATTACCACTATATATAAAAGTGCATCCTCGGAAGGATGCTTTCAGGCTTTATATGGCGGCACATTTGGCTTTCGAAACCTGCTTCGCTTCGCACACGGCACGAAGGCCGCTTAGCTCAGCTCCGCAGAACTCTCAAGCCAACTGCACTCACCATATAAACCCTGTCTAAAATGCTGGTAGCGGCGACTGGATTTGAACCAGTGACGCCACGGGTATGAACCGTGTGCTCTGACCAACTGAGCTACGCCGCCGTTTTGAACTCCGCCACATGCGATTTGAGCTGCGTCAGCGCGGCGTCGATTACTCGGTCACGGCACGAAGGCCGCTCCCTCGCAATCGCTTGCGCTTCCTTGTCAAATTGCATGTGGCGGGCTCAAAACCAACCTGCAATTCAACAACAAGCTTTTCACATGGGACGAAATAGGTACTCGTGGAGCCCGCGACCGGACTTGAACCGGTGACCTCTTCGTTACCAACGAAGTGCTCTACCGACTGAGCTACACGGGCGAGAAATGGTGGGCGCGCTAGGATTCGAACCTAGGTAGGCAGAGCCAACGGGTTTACAGCCCGTCCCCTTTAACCACTCGGGCACACGCCCATTTCTGGTCGCTTGTATCATGTGAACTTTTCAAGCTGCCTGCTCGCAAGCGCTGTTCGCGCATGTGAGCAGGAGAATAATACGCTACCCGAAACCCGCTGTCAACAGCCTACACGCCCCCGGGCGTGTCTTCATCAATACTCCGTTTTCCCAGGTGAAACGCCCTCTACGGTTCACGATAGATTGTTTGTGCTCATCATCATATTTCAACAAGGCAAGCCCCCATTGCTGGTACCATAAGCGGCAGCACTTCTAAATGTAGTACGAAACGAGCGGTGCTCGGCACCCCAACGGCGCTTAAACGGAGTTTCACATGACGGCAGCCTTGCCATCCAGGGCATTCCAGCACACATTCATATTCATGGCCTTTGCGGCTTGCTGCGCGTTGGCCCTTGCCCTTGTGCTGCCTGTTGGGCAAGCTCACGCGGTAACCGCTGCCGAAAAACAGGCTGAGGCGGATGCCGTGTACGCGCAGATCGACTCGCTGCAAACGAGCCTGAACGACGTCATGGCCGAATACAACGAAGCGCAGACCGCCTATGAAGAAGCTGTTGCGCTGCGCGATGAGGCAGCCCAGCAGATCGAAGAGGAAACGGCGCGCATCGAACGGATGCAGGACGAACTTTCCAGCTTCGCTGTCAGCATGTACAAACAGGGCGGAACGGGCTCGTTCCTCGACGTCATCTTGCAGTCGACGTCGTTCGAGGAGTTCCTTACTTCTTGGGATGTCTGCACGACCATTTCCAACCGCGGATCGGCCCTGATCAGAGAGTCGAAAAAAGCGCGTGAGACGCTCGAGGCCGCAAAGATCACCTACGAAAGGCAGGGCGAGCGCGCCGAGCAGGAAATGAAGAACGCCGACGTGAAGCGCGAGCAAATCGAAGCGACGCAGGCCGCATTGGCCGCCGAGGCCGCGAAGCTCGACGCGGAAGCCGCCGAGCTGGCCGCCCAGGAAGAGCTCGCAGCCGAAGCTGCACGCCAGGCTGAGCTCGCCCGCCAGCAACGCGAGGAAATGATTGCGAGCGGCACCGCAGGCGGCAGCATGCTCGTCGGAAGCGGATACTTCACCAACCCCTGCCCCGACGCCTACAATTCCAGCGGTTTCGGCTACCGCACGTTCGATAACTCGTTCCACAAGGGCCTCGACATGGCAGCGCCCGAGGGCACGCCGTACTACGCCGCCGACAGCGGCACGGTCCTGTACGCCACGTACGACGGCGGCTGGAACGGTGGCGCGGGCAATTGGGTCGTCATCGCGCACGGCAATGGCATCGTCACAAAGTACATGCACTCGTCAGCGGTGTTCGTGTCGCCCGGCCAGTATGTCGAGCGCGGCCAAAACATCGGCCTGGTCGGCCAAACCGGCGAAGCCTACGGCGCCCACCTGCACTTCCAAGTGGAAGTCGATGGCGTAGCGGTTAATCCCCTGAATTACATTTAAACGGAAGAAGGCGAATCAATTTCCTCCGAGGTGATTGATTGGTCGGGGGTTACCGCATTCGCCGCAGAACTTGCCCGCGTTCGGCTGTCCGCAGTGGGGGCAAATCCAGTTCGCCGCCGTGGGAACAGGCATGACACGAGGCTGGTAAACCGGCTGCTGCGGCATGGTAGGCATTGGCGTTGGCGCCGACGCGGAATTCGCGGATAGCGGCACATCCCGCTTCGACACGTGGTTCACGAGCGCCATGGCAAAAACGGTGAAGGCAATCTGCGTGGCAAGGGCAACCAAGACCATGAAGTCGCTTTCGGTCGAAAGCGCGGTATCGTAGAAACCGTGCTCGATGACAGGCAGCAGAAACGCCAGCCAGTAGTACGAACGCGCACCCACCTTGTTCCCGGCTAGCTCGCGCTGTCGCGCAAGGCCGAAGAAACATCCCATAACCACGCCATCGGCGCAGTGGCCAGGCACTGAGAAAATGGCGCGCGAAATGGCCACCTCAAGCCCGCCGTCGAACACGTACAGCACGTTTTCCAAAGCGGCGAAGCCCAACGCGGCTGCCACGGCGTACACGATGCCGTCGAACACGTAGTTGAACTCGGGATGCCTGCGCACCGTCGACAAGGCGGCGTACTTCCCCGCCTCCTCGACGACAGCCACACCGATGAAATACTCCAAGACGAGCAGCAGCGCACCCTGGGGAATTAGGGCCTCGAACACGCCGAACAGAATGTTTTCCAAGATAGCGGCGACCGGGCCTGCCACAGCGCCTAGCAAGAACACCCGCGTAACAAGCCCAACCGGCTCTTTTTCCACCGTGTCCTTGTGGTACACGTACCACATGAGCACGGCGGCAGGCAGCAGCGCGGCAAACAGCAAGATGATTGACATGAGGCGCACCCTCTTCGGCACTCGATGATTAACTCGCCCCGATTATACGTATCGGACCTGAGTTTTGCGAGTTAAGGAGGCTGAGAAACGCCTTTTTGAGGTACCATGAATGACATTCGCGAAACAGAAACAGCCGCATATGCGTTTCTACGATAGGCTGTCGCATAGAAGTTGCGTCTTCACGACAAGAAGGTAGAACATGGCCAAACGCACACGAATCATAGTCCTCGCATGCATGGCAGCCTTGTTTGCGTTCGCGCTTTCCGCATGCTCGAACGCATCAGCCGCAAGCAGTTCCGCCGAAGCACAAGAAAACGAAGCCGCCGAAGAGCATGCGGTGGCGCGCGAAGACGTGGAAGACATCCTGCACAAGGCGGCTGAAACCACGTTTAGCAACATCACCTTCGCAACGAAGACCGAAACAACCGCCACCGGCGCGAGCTCAAACGGCCAGCAGATAACGCAGACCATCCGCACGAGCATGAAAGGCCAACTCGACAAGGGCGGCGAAAAGCCCAAGCTTCACATGAGCTACGAAGCCCAATCGAACATGGAGCTCGGCAAGACCACCTACGAGATGTTCATCGACAAGGACAACCTCATCGTCAGCCAAAACGAGCAACTGTACGTCGATGCGATGACCGATGAAATGCTGAACTCATATGCCGACTCCGTCACGAGCATCATGTCCGCCGACGAAATCGACTCGATGCTCGATATGGCATCGAACCTGAAAATCCAGGAAGGCGAAGACGAGACGACGGTCACCGTCACAATCGATAAGGACAAACTCATCGAATCCGAGGCAGTCGACGAGTCATCCCTTCCTGAAACGACGCAGATCGCAACCATGGTCGTCAGCTATACCGTCGACTCAGACGATCGCTTCAAGACCGTGCGCCTCATGAGCAGCACGACCGGCACGCCAACGTATCGAGTGAGCCAAACGTACGAATTCTCGAACTACGACGAGACCACGCTTCCCGAATGGCCTGATTTGGACGCCTATGTCGCGGAGCAGTCGGGCATTAAGACCGACGAGAATGGGCGCATGTACATCGTTGGCGACGACGGGCAGATTTACTACGTCACCGAAATCGGCGATGATGGCATGATTTATTACGACATGGGCAATACTGGCGCTGGTGGAACGACTGGCGGCACCTACTATGAGACGGTCGAAACGCCCACCACGACCACGACTCCAACCGTAATCGAGCCTACGGCTACCGTTGACGGCACCAACACCAGCACCAACACCAGCACCAACACCTCGAATGATAAGGGTCGTGCCTACATTACTGCAGACGATGGAACTATTCACTATCTCGACGAAGAAGGCAGCCGCTTGATCCACAACGACGATGGCACAAGTTACTTCATCGACGCTGACGGCAACTTCTACTTCCTGAGTTACGAAGACGACGAGTAAGGACTAGAACGGAGACCAGCATGACCTACGCAGATTTGAGCGAAGCCGAGCTTCAGAGCCTGAAAGAACGCGTAGGCCAAAGCTACGCCGAGGCGAAAGCCCGCAACCTCAGCCTGAACATGGCGCGCGGAAAGCCCGGCGCCGACCAGCTCGATTTGTCGATGCCCATGCTGTCGCTTTTGGCATCTCCTGCCGATTGCATCGCCGAAGACGGCACCGATTGCCGCAACTACGGCGTGCTTGAAGGGTTGCCCGAGGCACGGCGCCTGATGGCCGATTTGCTCGACGACGAGCCGGAAAACGTCATTGTCGGCGGCAACGCGTCGCTGACCATGATGTTCGACACGGTGTCGTGGTTCTGGGCCTTCGGTTCGCTGGGCTCGAAACCGTGGCGCGAGTACGATTCCGTGAAATGGATCTGCCTTGTGCCCGGCTACGACCGCCATTTCGCGATCACCGAGCATTTCGGGTTCGAGATGATTCCGGTCGCGCTTGGCGTCGACGGCCCCGA
This sequence comes from uncultured Eggerthellaceae bacterium, assembly GCA_905234785.1. Classification (GTDB taxonomy): domain Bacteria; phylum Actinomycetota; class Coriobacteriia; order Coriobacteriales; family Eggerthellaceae; genus UBA9715. Next base: position 74,594 of record CAJOIP010000015.1, on the reverse strand, counting down.
CATGGATGAAGTCGAGCGCATCGCCGCTTCCGACGAGCGTGTGAAGGGTATCTGGTGCGTGCCGAAATACTCGAACCCCAGCGGCGTCACGTATTCCGACGAAGTCGTGCGGCGCCTCGCCAGCATGAAGTGCGCGGCTGACGACTTCCGCATCATGTGGGACAACGCCTACGCGGTGCATCACCTGTTCGACGATGCAGCCGAGCAGGACCAGCTGCTCGACATCGGCGCTGCGTGCCGCAAGGCTGGCAACCCCGATCGCTACGTGAAATTCGGCTCGACGAGCAAGGTTACGCTGCCGGGCGCTGGCATTGGCGCCATGGCGGCCAGCCCTGCCAACGTCGCCGATTTCAAGGCGCATCTCACCATTAGCTCGATCAGCGGCGACAAGATGAACCAGTTGCGCCACGTGAAGTTCCTGCACGACGGCGCGGGTATCGCGGCGCACATGCGCAAACACGCGGCCATCCTGCGCCCCAAGTTCGAACTGGTCGACCGAAAGCTCGCCGAAGGGCTGAATGACGTGGGCGAATGCTCGTGGTCAAGCCCGCGCGGCGGCTATTTCGTGTCGTTCGACGCACCTCACGGCTGCGCTAAGCGCATCGTTCAGCTGGCAAAGGAGGCTGGCGTCACCATGACAGGCGCCGGTGCCACCTGGCCGCATGGCAACGACCCCCACGACAGCAACATCCGCATCGCCCCTTCCCTTCCTCCCGTAGAGGAACTGGAAGAAGCGCTCGACGTCTTCGTCTGCTGCGTGAAGCTGGCGTACTTGGAAAAGCTGCTCGGCTAACCGCCAATCAAACGCATCCCCGCAAAGCACTGCCTTCGCCGAGACACGCTACTTCGCGACGCGAACGCAGGGTCTGCGCCCCTCGAACCTGCCACGAGAGGGGGTCTCGTGGCACATCCGCTGTCGCACCTGCCGCAAGACCCCCTCTCGTGGCAGGTTGGTTACTACAGCGGGGTTTCGCCTTCTAGGACCACTTCGAGGTTGCGCTCGACAGGGTCGTCGTCCATGTAGTGGTCGAACTCGTCGAGAACGGATTGCTCGGGTTCCTTGGTGAGCAGCGACACCACGACGATGGCGATGCAGCTGCACAAAAACGCCGGCAGCAACTCGTAAATGCCGAATACACCGCCCAGCTGCTTTATCAGGTTATGCCAGATGAGCACCATGGCAGCACCCGTAATCATGCCGGCGATGGCGCCCTGCTTGTTCGTGCGGCGCCAATACAGCGCGAACAGCGTAAGCGGCCCGAAGCTCGCTCCCAAGCCTGCCCATGCATATGACACGACGTTGAAGATAACAGAGTTCTCGTCCCACGCCACGAAGATACCGAACAGCAACACGGCTGCCAGCGTAATGCGCGACACGATGAGCACCTGATTGTCGGTCGCGTCCTTCTTGAACACGCCGCGGAAGATGTTCTCCGCCACCGACGAACCGGTAATCAGCAGGTACGATGACGCGGACGACATCGAAGCCGCCAGAATGCCTGACACGACCAAGCCGCAGAAGAACGACGGCAACATGATCTGCGAAAGCACGATGAAGATGCTTTCGGCTGCAGACTGGGTCAGAAGCTCGGCAGGAAGGATGGCGCGGCCAATCAGGCCGATCATAACGGCGCTGAACATGGAAATGATGACCCACACGATGGCGATGCGGCGCGACGTCTTCACTTCGTCCTCGCTGCGGATGCCCATGAAACGCACGAGCACCTGCGGCATGCCGAAGTAGCCGAGACCCCACGACATCGTGGACACGATCGTCAGCAGGCCGTACGGCGTCGGATCTGCCTCGAACAGGGGCTGGCCATTCTGCACGACTTGCAGGCCGTCAACATCTGCGACCGGAACCGCCATGCTGGTCATCGAGAGGTATCCGGGTATATCCGACAAAAATGCCACGGTGTTGTCGACGCCGCCGGCCATGGTGATGGAGCCAACGAGCACGACCACAAGCGCGCAGAACATGAGGCAACCTTGCACGAAGTCAGTCGCCACAACCGACAGGTAGCCGCCGACCATCGTGTACAAAAACACGATGAGCGCGCCGAGCACCATCATGGCGGTGTAGTCCCACCCGAACAAGCTGTTGAACAGCTTGCCGCATGTGACGAAGCAGCTGCCGCAATACACGCAGAAGAAGATGAGGATGATGATGGCCGCGATGGTGCCGACTATGTTCTTGTCGTCGTGGAAACGGTTGGAATAGAAGCCCGGCAGCGTGATGGAATCGTTCGCCTTCACCGAGTACTTGCGCAGGCGCTTGGCCACGAGCAGCCAATTCAGGTACGTGCCGATGGCCAAGCCGATGGCCGTCCAGCCCACGTCGGATGCGCCGCAGAAATACGCCAGCCCCGGCATGCCCATGAGCAGGTAGCCCGACATATCGGACGCCTCGGCCGACAGCGCCGTAAACCACGGGTTCACCTTGCGCCCGCCCAGGAAATACTCCGATGCCGACGAATTCGACCGTTTCGCATACACGAAGCCGATAGTCAGCACGACGATGAAGTAGATGAGAATGGCCACCAAGACCAGCGCATCACCCGAACTGATTTCAAACATACACGTTCCTCCCCTATTAGTTGCAAGGCGTCATTATAGCTTTAGCACGCTAAAGTGAGCCAACACATCCGCGAATGTTTCGCCGAACGGAAACAGTGCGGCTATAATCGCTCGCATGGGCAAGAAGAAAGCTGTTCAGAAAAACGAGAAGAAGCCAGCCAATCGCAAGGCGAAAGCCGAGCGCCTTCAGGCGGAAGAGGTTCCTGCCAAGATGGTCGCACCTCCGGCTTCGAACGAGCACGTGCGCAAATCTATGCAGGGCAACAAGCGGCGCGACACCAAGCCCGAGCTGGTCGTTCGGCACATGCTGCGCGAGCTGGGCTACCCAGGCTATAGGCTCGATTGGAAGAAGGCGCCCGGCCACCCCGACATCGCCTATCCCGGGCGCAAGACCTGCGTGTTCGTCATGGGCTGCTTCTGGCACGACCACGAGGGCTGCAAGTACGCCAGCAAACCGCGCACGCATTCCGAGTATTGGGAAGAGAAGTTCCGCCGCAACAAGGAGCGCGATGCCCGCGTACGCGCCGAGCTGGAAGAACTCGGCTGGAACGTCATCGACATCTGGGAATGCGAGCTGAAAAAGGACCGCATCGAGGAAACCCGCACTCGCCTTCAACAGGAAATCGAGTATGCGTTTGTGAAGCTGTAAAACGACGTATGCCCCGCAACAAAAAAACGGCCGCCCTCGTTTTGGGCGGCCGTTTCGTCATGTATAACCGGCGACTTTACGCCTCGGCGTACAAGTCCTTCAGCTTCACGAGGTGGTTGTAGCGTTCGATGGCGGCAGCCTCGTTGCGGGCGAAGAGCTCCTTGGCGCGCTCGGGGAACTCGCGGGTCAGGCGGTTGTAACGGGCCTCGTTCATGAGGAACTCCTGGTAGCCGCCCTTCGGCTCCTTCGAGTCGAGCGTGAACTTCTTGCCAGGCTCGGCAGCCGGGTTGAAGCGGTACAGGTTCCAGTAACCGCAGTCGACGGCCTTCTTCATCTCGGCCTGGGCGTTCACCATGCCGCCCTTGATGGCGTGCATCTCACAGGGGCTGTAGCCGATGATCAGCGACGGTCCCGGATACGCCTCGGCCTCGACGATGGCCTTGATCGTCTGGTTGGGATTCGCGCCCATGGCGACCTGCGCCACGTACACGTACCCATACGCCATGGCGATTTCAGCCAGCGACTTCTTCTTGATCTCCTTGCCGGCGGCCGCGAACTGCGCAACCTGCCCGATGTTGGAAGCCTTGGAGGCCTGGCCGCCCGTGTTCGAATACACCTCGGTGTCGAACACGAACACGTTCACGTCCTCGCCGGAAGCCAGCACGTGGTCGAGTCCGCCGTAGCCGATGTCGTAAGCCCAGCCGTCGCCGCCGAAGATCCAGACCGACTTCTTCGTCAGGTAGTTCTTGTTGGCAAGCACCGCAGCGGCAAACTCGTTGTCGGCTGCCTTTTCAAGCTCGGCGATATAGGCGTCAGCAGCGGCCTTGGAGGCCTCGCTGTCGTTGCGGTTGTTGATCCACTTCACCGCTGCAGCCGTGAGCTCGGGCGACACCTCAGCCGCGATGAGCTCGAGCGTGTCGGACAGCGCCTTGTTGCGTACGGCCTCGTGGCCCAGCAGCAGGCCCAGGCCATGCTCGGCGTTGTCCTCGAACAGCGAGTTGTTCCACGCCGGGCCATGGCCCTCGGCGTTCGTGGTGTAGGGCGACGTCGCGGCCGGGTTGCCCCAGATCGAGGAGCAGCCGGTGGCGTTCGAAACGTACATGCGGTCGCCAAACAGCTGCGTGACCAGGCGCGCGTACGACGTTTCGGCGCAGCCCGCGCACGAGCCGGAGAACTCGAGCAAGGGCTTCATGAACTGGCTGTCCTTCACCGTGGTGCCGTGCAGCTCGGGCTTGTCGGCCACCTTCTCGACGCAGTAATCGAACGCGGCCTGCTGCGCAAGCTCGCCCTCGGCGGGCACCATGGTCAGCGCGCCCTTCGGGCACTGGCCGATGCACACGCCGCAGCCCATGCAGTCGAGCGGCGAGACGGACATGGTGTATTTCATGCCGGCGGCCTTCTGCTTGCCGTCGATGAGCTTGATGGAATCGGGCGCAGCGGCGGCCTCTTCCTCGGTCAGCACGAACGGGCGCAGCGTAGCATGCGGGCACACGAACGCGCACTGGTTGCATTGGATGCACTCATCGCCGTTCCACGTGGGCACCTGCACGGCAACACCACGCTTCTCGTAGGCCGAGGCGCCGAGCTGCCACTGGCCGTCGACGTAATCGGTGAAGGCGGACACGGGCAGACGGTCGCCGTCCATGCGGCCGACCGGCTCCATGACGTTGATGACCTGCTTGACGAGCTCTTCGCGACCCGCCGGCGCGTCACCGGCAGCTTCGTCGGTTGCGTCAGCCCAGCTCGCAGGAACGTCGACCTTCATAAATGCGGTAGCGCCGGCATCGATGGCCTTGTGGTTGGCGTCGACGATGTCCTGGCCCTTCTTCATGTAGGACTTCGTGGCCGCATCCTTCATATAGCCGATGGCCTCTTCCTGCGGCAGCACGCCCGAAAGCGTGAAGAACGCGGACTGCAGGATGGTGTTGGTGCGCTTGCCCATGCCCACCTGCACGGCCAAATCGATGGCGTTGATGAGGTACAGCTGAATGTCGTTGGCCGCGATGTAGCGCTTGGCTTCGGCGTTCAGATGATGCTCGAGCTCTTCGAGGTTCCACTGGCAGTTGATCATGAACGTGCCGCCGGGCTTCACGTCTTGCACCATGCGGAAGCCCTTGGTGACGTACGACGGGTTGTGGCACGCCACGAAGTCGGCCTTGTTCACGTAGTACGGGCTGCGGATGGGGCTGTCGCCGAAGCGCAGGTGCGAAATGGTGACGCCGCCGGTCTTCTTCGAGTCGTACTGGAAGTACGCCTGCACATACTTGTCGGTGTGGTCGCCGATGATCTTGATGGAGTTCTTGTTCGCACCGACCGTGCCGTCGCCGCCGAGACCCCAGAACTTGCACTCGATGGTGCCTTCGGCCGCCGTGTTCGGGCAGTTCGGGTCTTCGGGAAGCGAGAGGTTCGTGACGTCGTCGACGATGCCGACCGTGAACTCGCGGCGCGGCTCGTCCTTGGCGAGCTCTTCGTAGATGGCAAAGGCGCTGGCCGGAGGCGTGTCCTTGCTGCCCAGGCCGTAACGGCCGCCGACAACCTTCAAATCGCCGATGCGGCCTTCCTTCACGAGCGCGTTCACCACGTCGAGGAACAGCGGCTCGCCCTCGGCGCCCGGCTCCTTGGTGCGGTCCATGACGGCGATCTTCTTGCAGGTGTCCGGCAGCACCTCGACGAATTTCTCGGACACGAACGGGCGGTACAGGCGCACCTTCACGAGGCCCACCTTCTCGCCGTTGGCGTTCAGGTAGTCGATGACTTCCTCGATGACGTCGCAGAAGCTGCCCATGGCCACAATGACGCGGTCGGCGTCGGGCGCGCCGTAGTAGTTGAACAGGTCGTAATCGGTGCCCAGCTTGGCGTTGACGGCCTTCATGCAGTCCTCGACGACCGCCGGCAGCGCGTCGTAATGCGAATTGCACGCCTCGCGGTGCTGGAAGAAGATGTCGCCGTTCTCGTGGGAACCGCGCATGGCCGGGTTGTTCGGGTTCAGCGCGTGCTCGCGGAACTCCTTCACGGCGTCCATGTCGCACAGCTCGGCCAGATCGTCGTAGTCCCACACGGCGATCTTCTGAATCTCATGCGAGGTGCGGAAGCCGTCGAAGAAGTTCAGGAACGGCACCTTGCCCTTGATGGCCGCGAGGTGCGCGACGGCCGACAGGTCCATGACCTCCTGCACGTTGCCCTCGGCCAACATGGCGAAACCGGTCTGGCGGCAGGCCATGACGTCGGAGTGGTCGCCGAAGATGTTCAGCGCGTGCGTGGCGACCGTGCGCGCCGACACGTGGAAGACGCTCGGCAGCTGCTCGGCGGCGATCTTGTACATGTTGGGAATCATGAGCAGCAGGCCCTGGCTGGCCGTGTAGGTGCTGGTCAGCGCGCCAGCGCCAAGCGAACCGTGCACGGTGCCCGCGGCACCCGCCTCGGATTCCATCTCGACGACCTTCACGGTCGTGCCGAAGATGTTCTTCTTGCCCTGCGCAGCCCACTGATCGACGTAGTCGGCCATCGGCGACGACGGAGTAATGGGGTAAATGCCTGCCACCTCGGTGAACGCGTACGACACGTACGCCGCGGCGTTGTTGCCGTCCATGGATTTGAACGATCTCGTCATAAAACCCTCCTCGCGGATTAATCGGAGCCTCTCATAAAACCGTATGGTACCAAGGCGCGCCGATTCGCACCTTCGGCGTCATGGCGAACGGAACGACCAGGCAGGCGAGTTGGGGGACGGTTGAATTATCGCGCCGAGCGGTTATAGGCTTGCCCGCCTCCAGGGGCTACCTTTATTCGAACTCGGTGCGGAAGGCGGCGAGATTCGCGGCAGTGCCGAGATCGAGAATGGCAAAGGTTATGGTTTGGAAGAGATCGGCATACGTGGCATTGGCAAGGGGGGTGCTCAGGGCGTCGTTGAACGCGCGGGCGACGGTGGCGGGTTTGTTGCAGTTCGTGCCGCAACCCCAGGCGCCAAGGACCAGATGCTTGTAACCTTCTCGCGCTGCAAGGGCCAAGATGCCTTTGATGCGCGTGGTCAGCAGCCCGTGCGCTTCTTCTTCGTCCATGGCCTCGAGTGCTTCCACATACGGAGCTGGCGACGAGACAACCGACACGACGACCGGCGTTTCCATCGTGAGGTAACCCACCTCGCGGAACACCTCGACATGCGGGGAAACGAGCAAGCCGTTGGTGTACAGGTTGCCGTCGGCCTCGTTGTTGGCATCGTAGAACGGGTGCGCCTCCGTGGCCGTGATGGATGCATACACCGTGGAACGGCGGCAAAGCTCGCCCTCTTGCGCGTACTTGCCGATGAGCGCGTTTGCACCCGCCGCGTACCCGTTGGCGAAGTTCAGCACGAGCACAGGCGTTTCGTCGGCATCGCCAGCCGCGTCACGCGCAGCTTGGATTTCGAGCGCGGCAACAAGCGTGTCGAGGTTCTTCACGGTGATTTCGCACCCTTCGCCCACCTTGTCAGCGAGCTTCGCGTCGGCTTCGGCGATGAGCTCTTCTACTTCGTCGGCGGAGTAATAGTCGACGTCCTCCTGAACGCCGCGGCTGGCCAGAAACTTACGCGGACCCTCGGGCCTCGAATACACGCCGCGCACGATGGCGCCTTCGGTCTCTGCAAGCACCTTCGTCTCCAAGCTCATTGCCATCGCCATAGCGCTACCTCCCTCTTGCTGGTTACGACGAGAATTCTATCAGCCGCTCACGAGGAGAATTCCCGTTGCAAGTCTGATTGCACGACCCGTAAAGAGTATTTGTCAGGCAACGCTTGTCCTTCTGTCCGCTTGCTTGACGGCAGGAGGGCCTCGGGCTTGTCCTCACTCGCATGAGCAAGGGAGCTTGTTGCCATATCCGGCTGCGGAATCGCCCTCGACCCCCTCGCCGTCAAACAAGCTACGCGTTTTCGTTTGGGTAAATGGCGATTTGGTGATTAATACCCAGTTGGGGATTAAATGTTGTTTCCGTTTTCAAGTGGGAACTATATAAACTGTAAGGTTGTGAAAAAAGCCTGTTGAAAGGGGGCGAACTGATGCGGAACGTCATGCGCGTGTTTCGACGTGATGTCAAGCGGCTGGTGAAGACGCCAGCGGCGTGGTCGGTCGTGCTGTTCCTCGTCGTTCTGCCCTCGCTGTACACGTGGTTCAACGTGGCCGCGTTCTGGAATCCGTACGACAACACGGGAAACCTGCGCGTGTGCGTGGTGAACGAAGACGCGGGCGTCGACAACGAGCTGCTGGGCCACCTCGACGTCGGTGGGCTCGTTACAGACCAACTGGCGGAAAACGACCAGCTGAGCTGGCAATTCGTCGACCGTGAAGAGGCCATGAGCGAAGTCGACTCGGGCGAGGCGTACGCCGCCTTCGTCATTCCGCACGACTTCAGCGCCAACATCGCCACGCTGACGACCGGCGAGTTCATACAGCCCACGCTCGAATACTACGTGAACGAGAAGACAGGCCCGGTCTCGCCCAAGATTACCGACACGGGCGCGAACGCGCTCGACACCACCATCAACGACGCGTTCTTCTCGACCGTCAGCTCTACGGTCGCCTCGCTGCTCAACGAGGAAATCGACGCGACGCGCCTGCAAGTCGAATCGACCAAGGCGCAGGCAACTGTGCGCATCGACAAGGCGCTTGCAGGCATCGCCGACACGCGCGCCTCGCTGGCGGAGCTTTCCGCGTCAATCGGCAATGCGCGGGCCAAGGCGCAGACGGCGCAGGGCACGCTTTCCGACGCAAAAACCGACATCGCCCAAGCGCAGGAACACACCGGACAAATCGGCGACTTGCTCGGCAAGGCGAACACGGGACTTACCGCCTTCTCGGGCGACATCACGACAGCGCTCGACGAAAGCGCGGGCGAGTTGGCAGACGTGGCCGCCGACACGGGCTTGGCTGTGGCGCAAACCGCGACGGCCATCGAGGCGGCCCGCAACGCGCTCGGCATTCCCTCTGCTGGCGAGGCGCTGGCCAAGGCCGATTACACCGAGCTGATCGCGCTGCTGAAGAGCCTCGAGACAAACGCCACCGACGAGCAGAAAGCGCAAATCGAAACGGCCATCAAGGCGCTCACCGACGCCCCCAGCGTATCGAGCGACTGGCGCGAGCTCGCCGAGCAGCTCGATGCCGCAGCGCAGGCGGCCAACCAGTCATCCGACCCCGTGAGCAGCCTCGTCAACCAGGCGCTCGACACGGCCGCGCAGTACCGCACCTCCGTGGCGACCACTGCCATTCCCGCCATCAGCGCGAGCATCGCGCAGATCGCCTCCACCACGGGCAACGTGCAGGCGGCGCTCGCAAGCCTCGGCACGATCGTGTCCCAAGCGTCGTCGGTGCTCGACCAGCTCGATTCCACCTTGGCGGTTTCAGCCGATGCGCTGGCGCAAACCGACGCATCGCTTGCCTCGCTTGCCGGCGACCTGACCACCGTGAAGACCGACCTTGCGGCGCTCGCCGGCGCAAACTCGCTTGCCGACATCATCGGAGAGGACGGCGTCGACCCCGAAAAGGTCGCCGACTTCATGATGTCGCCCACCAAGATTCAGCGCGAAGAGCTCTACCCCATCAACGCGTACGGCTCGGCCATGGCGCCGCTGTTCATCAACCTGACGCTGTGGATCGGCGTGTTCATGCTCATGGTGATCATCCGCCTGGAAGTCGACGACGAGGACATCGAGAACCTGACCGTCGCGCAGCGCACCCACGGCCGCGGCTTGCTGCTGGCAATTCTGGCGGCACTGCAGGCCGTCGTATGCTGCACGGGTTGCCTCATGCTGGGCGTGCAAACCGCCAGCACTCCCCTCTTCTACCTAACGGCGATCATGGCGTCGCTCGCGTACCTGGGCGTGCAGTACACGTTGTCCACGACGCTGCAACATGTGGGCAAGGCGCTCTGCGTCATCCTCGTGTTCGTGCAGATTCCGGGTGCCACGGGCCTCTACCCCATCGAGATGACGCCGACCTTCTTCCAGTACGCGTATCCGCTGTTCCCGTTCACGTACGGCATCAACGCCATTCGCGAGTCGATTTGCGGCTTTTACGACGGCGCCTGGGTCTCGAACATCGGCATGTTGCTTGCGTTCCTGATTGCCTTCGTGGCCATCGGCACGATTGCCCGACCCTACATGACCAACCTGAACCGCCTGTTCGCGCGCGAAATCGAGGAAAGCGACATCATCATCGGCGAATCGGTGCAGCTGCCGGCGCGTCGCTACCCCATCTCGCAGATGATCCGCGCGTTTTCCGACCACGACGAGTACCGCGACGCCATTGAAGCACGCGTCGCCCGCTTCATGCTGCTGTACCCGCAGCTGAAACGCGGCGCGCTGGTCGTGGGCATTGCGGCACCCGTCGTGGTGACGGCCATCCTGGCTGCGCTCGGCGTGGACAAGGTCGTCGTGCTGACGACGTGGCTCGCGTGGTTCGCGCTCATCGTCGCCTACCTGGTCATCGTGGAATACCTGTTCGACTACCTCAGCCACCTCGTTTCACTCGAGTCGATGAGCTACGAGGAAATGCGCGCCGCCTACACTCAGCGCGAGCAGTTCACGCGCGTGCAGCCCATTATCAGGGGCTTCGGGAAAGGTCTGGCGAAGGATTCAGCGGAAAGCCCACGCGCAACTACGCCAGTCAGCACAATCGTAGGCTGGCGAAGCGGAACCGCGCAAGCCGCCGAACCCTCGGCTAACGCGGGTGAAGAGGAGGCCGGCGATGAATAACGTCTGGCGCCTCTTCAAGAGCGACCTCGCCCGGCTGCGTTCCAACGTGGTCACGATTATCGCCGTGCTGGGGCTGGTGGCGCTGCCGTCGATTTTCTCGTGGTACAACATCATCGCCTGCTGGGACGTGTTCGGAAACACCGGTAGCCTGACCGTGGCCGTCGCCAATTCCGACGAGGGCTACGAAAGCGACCTCGTGCCGCTGCGCATCAACATCGGCGAGCAGATAACGTCGGCGCTTCGCGCAAACGACCAGCTCGATTGGGTGTTCACCGACGAAGAAGACGCCATCGACGGCGCTCGGTCGGGGCGTTACTATGCAGCGGTGGTCATCCCGCGCAGCTTCAGCTCCGACATGATGTCGTTCTATTCCGACGACGTGGTGCATGCCTCCATCACCTACTATTCGAACCAGAAGAAAGGCGCCATCGCCCCTAAGATTACCGACCAGGGAGCCGACCAGGTGTCGGCCCAGGTGAACGAGGTGTTCGCCGAGACCATTTCCGAAATCGCGCTCGCCATTTCATCGACGCTGTTCTCGTATGCCGACGACGCCGACGCAAGCGGGCGCATTGGCGGACTGGCCGCGCATGTGGAATCGCTCGGCAACCAGATGGGGCAAGCAGCCTCGACGCTCTCATCATATTCCGCCCTGCTCGGCTCTGCGCAAGACCTCGTCAGCAGAACGGCCTCGCTCATCACCGAAGCGCAGGGCGCAGCTGGCGACACAGCCGCCGCCGTTGCCGCAGCGCGAAACGCAGCCGAGCAGTCTGCCGCCGCCATGCGCGATGCGACGTCGCAGCTCGACGGCATCGTCGACTCGTCGGCCACAACCTACGACGGCGTGCCAGCATCGGTCAGCAGCGCCTTCGACCAAGCTGCCGCCTCCGCCGCGCAATCTGCGGCGCTGTTGCGCGACCAAGCTGCCGTGGCCGAATCCGCCGGCGATGTCGAACGCGCCCAAGCGCTGCGCGCCGCAGCCGACGACATCGCCGCCGCGAGCGCGTCGACCGAAGCCGCCCGTGCGGAAACGCAGCAGCTCGCCGGCCAAGCGCGACAAGACCTTGCCAGTGCGAAGGCCAGCTACGACGAGAACCTGAAACCCGCGCTCGAGCAGCTCGCCGCCGTCGTTTCCGAGGCGAGCGCATCGATTTCGTCCGCCGCATCGACGCTCGACGCGACGACCGGTGACCTTACGGGCTCGGCAAGCTCGATTTCCAATCAGCTCGCCAACTCGCGCAGCAAGCTCGATGCTGCCATTGCCGACATGCGCGACTCGGCCACCAAGCTGAACAACCTCAGCAAGGGCATCGCCGATGCGCTGGCATCGGAGGACGTCGAGAAGCTGCGCACCATCATCGGGTCTGACCCGGCGGCGCTTGCCACGGCCATCGCGGCGCCGGTGAAACTCGAGCGCCATGCGGTGTACCCGGTCGAGAACTTCGGTTCGGCCATGTCGCCTTTGTACACGACGCTGGCACTCTGGATCGGCGCGTTGCTCGTCATGGTGACGTTGCGCGTCATCCCCTCGCAACGATCCTTGCGCGAACTCGACAACCCGACTGCGCGCGAGATCTTCCTCGGGCGGTTCCTCACCATCGCGTTCGTGTCGCTCATGCAGAGCACGTGCCTATCGCTTGGCAACCTGCTGTTCTTGGGTGTGCAAGCCGCGCACCCGTTCCTGTACGTGCTGTGCTTCTGGGTGTCGGGGCTCGTGTTCGCGTTCATCATCTACACGATGGTCGCCCTGTTCGCCAACCTGGGCAAAGCGCTCGGCGTCGTGCTGCTCATCGTGCAGGTGGCCGGCGGCGGCGGAAGCTTCCCGCTGCAGCTTTTGCCCTCGTTCTTCCAGAACGTCAGCCCGTTTTTGCCGATAACCCATGCGGTAAGCGCCATGCGCGCCGCCATGTTCGGCATGTACCTTGCCGACTACTGGGTGCAACTCGGCGAACTGCTGCTATTCGTGATTCCGCTTGCCCTTATAGGGCTCGTGCTGCATAAGCCCCTCGGGCTCATCGTTCCCAAGTTCGTCGAACGCGTCGAGAAGTCGAAGCTGATGTAATCACACTCTTGCGGCAAGAACGCTTCCGCATGGCTAATACGTCAGCGTTCGCGCGGCGGGCAGGTGATACAATACCAAGCGTTACGTTCGTCAACGAAAGGAACCCGATTATGAACATCGTACTGTTGGGTGGTCCGGGCGCTGGCAAGGGCACGCAAGCTGCCAAGCTGGTCGAGGAATTCAAGACGCCGCACATCTCCACGGGCGACATGCTGCGCGCAGCCGTTGCCGCTGGCACCGAGCTTGGCAAAAAGGCCAAGTCGTACATGGACGCCGGCGACCTCGTTCCTGACGACGTTATCATCGGCCTGGTCATCGACCGCCTGCAGGAACCCGACACCGACGCCGGCTTCATTCTGGACGGCTTCCCGCGCACGTCCGCTCAGGCCGTTGCCCTCGACGCCGAACTCGGCAAGCTGGAACGCCCGCTCGATGCCGCCCTGCTCATCGATGTCGATCCCGAGGTCATCGTGAAGCGCCTGTGCTCGCGCCGTATGTGCCGCGAGTGCGGTTTCATCGGCAGCGAAGCCGACGCCTCGTGCCCCAAGTGCGGTGGCGAGATGTACCAGCGCGACGACGACAACGAGACCACGGTGCGCAACCGCCTCGACGTGTACGAGAAGTCCACGGCGCCGCTGATCGATTACTACCGCGGCAGCGAGCTGCTCGTCACCATCGACGGCGACCGCGACCCGAACGTGGTGTACGCCGACGTGAAGGAAGCCCTGTCGCTGTAAAGCCGGTTTCACATTCGCATGTTGGAGCGCCTCCGATAACGGGGGCGCTTTAATTTACACGGCCTTCGGGAAGCTGCTTTCGAACGCTTGCGGTTTGCAAAGGTGCAGAACCCGTAATTTGGAACATCATGGGGTGCAAGACCCGCAATCTGGGGCAACGTCGGGTGCAGAACCCGCAATCTGGAACACTCGATGTTCGAGATTGTGGGTTTTGAACCTGAGCATTCTTACCATAGTTTTGCTGACCTGGGCAAATACTGAAGCTAGATGCGCCAGAAACCCAATTTGGGGTGCAAGACCCGCAATTTGAAACATTGAATGTTCAAGATTGCGGGTTCTGAACCTCAAAAGCGATAGTTTCAGGCAATTTGCAATGACGCCCAAACTATACGAGGTTGGGAAACGCCTGCTGACGCAAAGCCTCGTAGGCGGCGATGGCAACGGCGTTGGAAAGGTTGAGGGAACGCAGGCCCTCGCGCATGGGAATGCGCACGCAACGGTGGGCGAAGCGCTGCAAGATGGAAGGGTCGATGCCGGCGCTTTCGCGGCCGAACAGCAGGAAGGCATCCGCGCCGTACGTTACTTCGGTGTAGCAGCGATCGACTTGGCCCGTGAACAGGTGAAGCTCGTCGGTGCCATGCACTTCTAGGAATTCTTCGGCGCACGACCAGCGCACGATGTCGACCTCGTCCCAGTAGTCGCAGCCGGCGCGCGCCAGGTTGCGCTGCGTCAGGCGAAAGCCCATCGGCTCCACGAGGTGAAGCGTCGCACCAACGCATGCGCACGTACGGGCGATGTTGCCCGTGTTCTGCGGAATCTCTGGTTCAATCAGAACAATATTCACATTCCCACCTTTCCCAATGCGAGAGAAGAGGCAAAGCCGAAATGGCCCGGCAGGCTGCGGGCGGGGCCTAGGGGGTGCGCCTACAGCTGCTCGGCGGGATGGGTTTGATTGACCAGCGCACGATGTCGACCTCGTCCCAGTAGTCGCAGCCTGCCGGGCCATTTCGGCTTCGAGCTCTTCGTTGAGCTCGAGCCATTCCATCTCGGCTTGTTCGATGCGCTGCTTCAGCTTGGCGTGTTCGGCGATGATGTCGGTCGTGCTATCTTCGTTCGTGTAGAAGTCGGGGTCGGCAAGCAAAGCCAGCACTTCTTCCATGCGCGCGTTGTCGCGCTCGAGCTGCGCGTCGAGCTCGGCAATGCGCTTGCGGTGGTTCTTCAAGGCGGCATACGCACGATTGCGGGCCTCGGCCTCGCGGCGTTTCTGCTCCTTCGACTTGGGCGCCGAACCCTTGGCTGCCGTCAGGGGCGCAGCGGTCGCGACCGGCTGCTTCTCGCCGCGATGGCGGCGCACTGTCACGTTCGTGCCCGATGATTTCTCGGCCGCCTTCCCACTGGTCACGCTCGACGTCGCTGTCGAGTTGTTCGCCAGCGTGCCGGACTTCCCGCCGCCGGCCGCCTTCGACTCATCGACCACCGAGCGGTCCTCGTCGGCCTGACCGGTTTTGAACAGGTAGTAATCGTAATCGCCGGCGAAATCGGTGAGCTGGCCGGGTTTCACTTCCACGATACGGTTGGCAACCGAGCGAATGAGATGCCGGTCGTGCGTGATGAGCAAAATCGTGCCCTCGAAGTGCAGCAGCGCCTGTTCCAAAACGTCGGCGCTCGTGATATCCAAATGGTTCGTCGGCTCGTCCAGACACAGCAGAGGCGTCGGCGCCACAAGCATCTTCGCCAGGGCCAGGCGGCTCTTCTCGCCGCCGGACAGCACGCTGACCTTCTTGTCGACGTCGTCGCCGTTGAACAGGAATGCACCCAGCAGCGTGCGCACCTGCGAGATGGTCCAACCCGGCGCCACGCGATCGAGTTCCTCGAACACGGTGTTGCCCGAATTAAGCTCTTCCAGCTGGTGCTGGGCGTAGTAGGTTTTGGTCACGCGCACGCCGTAGTCGACCGTACCCGCATCGGGCGCCAGCGCGCCGGCGATCATCTTCAGAAGCGTTGACTTGCCCGCGCCGTTCGGCCCGACCAAGGCCACCTTGTCGCCGCGGTACAGGTTGAAGTCGACGCCGTCGTATACCACGTTGTCGCCGTATGCCTTCACGAGGCCCCGCGCCTTCACGACCTCGTCGCCCGTGCGCGGCGGCTGTGTGAAGTTGAAATGCACGGACTTGCGCTCTTCGGGAATGGCGACAAGGTTCTCGCGCAGGCGCTCGAGCTTCTTCTCGCGGTCTTGCGCCTGACGGGCCTTCGTGGCCTTGTAGCGGAATTTCTCGACGAACGCTTCCAATCGCGCGATTTCCTGCAGCTGTTGGGCATGCTCGGCCTTCAGCTGCTCGATGCGCGCTTCACGGGCGCGCTCGTAGGCGGAGTAATTACCCTTGTACAGCACGACCTGACCGTTCGAAATCTCGGCCACGCGGTCGACCATGTTGTCCATGAAGGCGCGGTCGTGGCTGACGACGATGACCGTGCCCGCATAGCCGCGCAAAAACGACTCGAGCCAGCGCACGCTTTCGAGGTCGAGGTGGTTGGTGGGCTCGTCGAGCAGCAGCACCTCGGGGTTACGCACAAGTAGCTTCGCCAGCGCCAGGCGCATCTGCCAGCCGCCGGAGAATTCCGTGGTCAGGCGCTGCATATCGGCTTCCTTGAAGCCCAGGCCGAAAAGCACCGCGCGCACCTTCGATTCCAGCGTGTAGCCGCCGAGCAGCTCGTAGTTGTCGCGTGCACGGCCCGCGGCGGCAAGCTGCGCCTCGGTCGGGTTGGCGCCCAGCTCGGCTTCCAGCTTCTTCAGCCGGCGCTCGGCTTCCAGCACCTCGGTTTGCGACGACAACACCTCTTCGAAAACGGGGTTCTCCCCCATCTCGATGGCTTCCTGCTCGAGGTAGCCGATCTGCGCGTCCTTCGCCAGAACGACGCGGCCCTCGTCGGCGTCTTCCTCGCCCGAGATGATGCGCAGAAGCGTGGTCTTGCCCGCGCCGTTCGGGCCGACGAGCGCCAGGTGGTCGTACTGCTCCAAGCGCAGGTTCACGCCTGCGAACAGCACGCGCCCGCCAAACGATTTGGAAATCTGTTCGAGCTGCAAAATCACGCCAAGCCCTTTGCATCAAAAAGGCCGCCCCGAAGGTCGGCCCCGAATTCGTGGTGGACGCTACAGGATTTGAACCTGTGACCCCCGCCGTGTGAACCTGCTCGGGAGTGACTGGCTCATTCCCGAGCAGTCCATCTGGTTCCCTCTTATCTGGGAAATCTATTATAAACGTTTCTTCTCAGTACTTCTCAATTTCGGACGTTTCGGCTCGTTCTGCTTACAAATTGCTTACAGGTGCGAATGTTGAATCAGGGGCTACGCCTCACCACTTTCCCACAGTCCGAAGGGCTTTTGAGGGCCCTTCGGCCGTGGAAAAGTGGAGAGCCTAGTCACGGCTCCATTCGTAGCAGGCTTCGAGCATTAGCTCTTCGTACGTCGTGTACTCCATTCCCGGCTTGTCGTATGTCAGGTACCTCCCATCGATAAGGTCATGGTATCTGACCGTTGTTATACGCCTCATCATCTGCTCGAGGGTGTCCCTGTCCCGGTTAGCAGTAACCATCTGGCAGTAGACCTTTTCCGGAGGTAGCACCGATGTGATATGCACTTCTGTCCATACGCCAATGACGTTCGCGTATCTTGCATGGTGTTGCACCGGATACTTATCGAGCATTGTAAGGAAGTCGTTGTACTTTAGCTGACCTCTAAACTCGTCTAGGAACAAGATGCTTTCGCCGTTGTAGCGGTCAAGTCCGCCTCCGCTGTAGTCTGTCATCACGTACACGTCTCCTGGGTGCTGTTTCTTCAATTCGACTTGCGTGAAGCTCTTGCCCGTCCCAGACTTCCCAACGTGATAGCAGACTTGCACGTCTTTCGTGTACGGATGCTCATTCACAAGCTGCGCCATGAAATGCTCTCGTATCTCCTTGCTGTACCTTCGGAAGCGTGCTGATTGGGAGTAAATCTGCTCCGGAGTCATCCCCGCCGCCAGCATCGCATCGATGGCATCCCAGTCCTTGCGCTTCCCCTGTTGCCCACGTATCACGCCGTACCCGGCCCTGCACAGGACTTCCTCGCCCGCCTCGGCGTACTTACCTTCCTTGTTGATGTAGTCCTCAGCCTCGGCCTTGCTGCCTTTCGTCGGCTCGATGTGCATACCGGGAAATGCTTTCCGCACCGCAGCGAACCTCACGGGCTGCTCTGCCTCTAAAACAGCGTGCACATGCTGCAATCCGGCAGCCGTTACGCAGTACGTCAACGCGCATGCCCCATTCGGATGCAGCTCTGTCCACTTGTTTTTCATCGCCTCGATGACCTGTTGAGGCTCCATGCCCTCGTATCCGTGCTCTTCGGGATGGTTGAACACGCAAAACCACGACCGCGATGTTGAATCATTTACCATTCATTCTCCTTTCTCGCGTCACGAACTCACGAGACGCATCATCAATTCATCTACCAGGCATTTCTTTCATTTGTCACACGCACGAAGTCGGGGGTAATACTAGCCCCGACTTCGCGCCACGATTGCCAGCGGGCGCGTCCTCGCGGGCGGCGCAGGCCGTCGCGCGGGAGCTTTCGCAACCCGCAGCGAGCGGCCTACGCTCGCGCCGCGCGTCCGCAGCCGTCCAGCCATTCGATGACCTCGGACGGCCGGAACCGGACGTAATGCCCCAGCTTCACATGCGGAATCTCGCCGGAGGCCGTGCGGGCGTACACCCAGGTTTCCGGCACAGACAGGAACTCGGAGAGCTGCTTCACGTCCATGAATTGCAGCGCCTCCATCCTCTCGTCAGCCATTTGCAGCACCTCCCTTCATTCCTCGCGTTTGCTTTCAGGCCTTGTAGCTACGTGTCAATTGTGCTATTTTGCTACCTATAAGGCAACATGTTACATGTTGTATTTGGTTACGGTTTGGAGGTTGCGTATGGGTGACAACACAATTGGCTTGGCCATAGGCACAAAGCGCGAGAGCTTGGGGATATCGCAGCAAGCTCTGGCTGACGCCGTAGGACTGTCAAGGCCGTATATCTCACAGGTCGAGTCTGGCTCAAAGAAGCCCTCGGACAAAACGCTGATGAAGATTATGGCTGTTCTGGGCATGGGCTTCCCAGAGCTAAGCTCCCACGAATCTGACGGCAGGGTTACGGACGAAGGCCTTGCAGCAGTAAACGCCGTCATGCCCATGTTGGCGGATATCGGCTTGTCAGCTGACCAGCTCAACAAGCTGCTTCTCCTTGCTGAGCGCAGCAGCGAAGCGCAGATGGCCGTCCAAGCTTACTTGAAAAGCGAGCCTATGCCGTCCGGCCCTGACGGATGGCTGGACCTCTCGAAGGAGGACAGGAGGCTTGTCCAGAGAATCGTCAACAGGCTTTTGAAGGGAAAGGAGCAGTAGCATGGCACGTGGTTTCGTGAAGAAGCGAGGGGAGGTATGGTACGCCTACTGGCGCGACCGCGCGGGCAAGCAGCACGCCAAAGCCGTGGGATCCCGCAAGAAGGACGCCGAGGCGTTCCTCGTCGCAAAGCAAAAGGAAGTGAACGAGAACACCTTCCGGGAGCTGACCAAAATCAGATTCCCGGAGTACTGCGAGGTGTGGCTCAGGGATTACGCAGCCTTGCAAGTGAAGGATTCAACGCTCGTCAACCAGAAGAGCGTAATAAACAGCTCGCTCATCCCGTTCTTTGGCAGCGTCCCCCTCACTTCGATTACCACGCAGGACGTCCAGCGGTACGTGTCCCATCGCATCGAGGAAGGGAGAGCGCCCGCAACAGCCAGCAAGGCGCTCACCCTGTTGAAAACCATGTTCAAATGGGCAGTCGAGTGGGGCTACCTCGCACAGAACCCCGCCGAGAAGGTGAAGCCGCCACGCAAGCAACGCGAAGAAATGGACTTCCTGAAACCCGACGAGATACGCGCATTCCTCAACGCGCTCGATGATGAATGGAAGCCCTTCTTCCATACGGCCATATTCACGGGCATGCGTCTTGGTGAGCTGATGGCCTTGCAGTGGTCAGATATCGACTGGAACAGCTCGACCATCCACGTGCGCCGGAGCGTTTGGGGCGGCAGGTTCCAAGAGCCAAAGACGCGCGCCTCGTATCGCGCCATAGGGATGGCCCCCAGCTTAGCGAAGGTGCTACGGGACTGGCGTCTTGTCGCGTCCTATAGCGACATGAACCTCGTGTTCTGCAATGAAGCAGGCGGTTTCCTCGATAAATCGAACCTCCGAAACCGGGTGTTCAATCCGGCGCTTGATAAGGCGGGGCTTCGCCGCATCCGCATACATGACCTCCGGCACACGTTCGCCTCGTTGCTCATCAACCAAGGGGAGAATCTAAAGTACGTGCAGCAGCAGTTGGGCCATTCGTCAATCACCACGACGGTAGACCGTTATGGCCACCTGATGCCCGATATCCGCGCCAATGCCAGCGTCAAGCTTGACGCCACCGTGTTCAATGCAGCTTAGCACCTGCTTACAAACTGCTTACAAACCGTCCTGGACGTGAAAAGAGGCCAGAAGCGGCTAAGCCCCTGACCTCGTATGTTGGTGGTGGACGCTACAGGATTTGAACCTGTGACCCCCGCCGTGTGAAGGCGATGCTCTCCCGCTGAGCCAAGCGTCCGATGTGACTTGTATTCTAGCGCCGCATACCACGGCGCGCAACATGGCTTCGCAAAATCGCCGCAAGTACTGCAACAACCGCTATACTGGACGGTATGCGTTTTTCAACCGAGGAGAAGCATAATGGCTGAATATTCCGATACTTTTATGGCGAGCAAGAAGCGCTCCGACGACATCCGCGCCGACCTGCCGCAGCATCCCGAGAAGTACACGATGCTGACAGGCGACCGCCCCACGGGCCGTCTGCATCTGGGCCACTACTTCGGCAGCATCCAGCATCGCGTGGAATACCAGAACCTGGGCATCCAGTGCTACGTGCTGATTGCCGATTACCAGGTCATCACCGACCGCGACACGACCGAGCACATTCAGGACAACGTGTACAACATGGTGATGGACTACCTGGCCGCAGGCATCGACCCCGAGAAGACGCCCATCTTCACGCACTCGGCCATCCCGGCGCTCAACCAGCTGATGCTGCCGTTCCTGTCGCTCGTGAGCGAATCCGAACTGCAGCGCAACCCCACGGTGAAGGCCGAACAGGAGGCGTCGGGCCACGCTTTGACCGGCCTGCTTCTGACCTATCCCGTGCACCAGGCGTGCGACATCTTGTTCTGCAAGGGCAACATCGTGCCCGTCGGCAAGGACCAGCTGCCGCACATCGAGCAGACGCGCCAGATCGCGCGCCGCTTCAACGACCGCTACGGCCGCGTATTCCCCGAGCCGGACGGCATCCTGTCCGATGCGATCGAGATTCCGGGCCTTGACGGGCGCAAGATGTCGAAGAGCTACGGCAACTCCATCATGCTCGGCGCCACCGCCGAGGAAACGGCCAAGCTCATCAAGAAGTCGAAGTCCGATTCCGACCGCAACATCTATTACGACAAGGAAAACCGCCCCGAGGTGTCGGCGCTGCTGACCACGGCTGCGCTCTGCTCGGGACGCACCGAGCAGGACATCTCCGCCGAAATCGGCGACGGCGGTGCGGGCATGCTGAAGCGCATCGTCACCGAAAGCGTGAACGAGTACCTGGCGCCCCATCGCGAGCGCCGCGCGAAGTACGAGCAAGACCTCGACTACGTGAAGGACGTGCTGCACGAAGGCAACCGCCGCATGAACGAAATCGCCAACACCACGCTCGACGAAGTGCGCGAAGCGATGTCCATGGTGTACTAACGTTGGTCATCCAAACGGCCTAAGGCTGTTTGGATGATTTGAAGGCTATGCGACGTAGGCGTGGCCGCTGACGCGCTTTTTACTGGAATGCTTCACGGCAAGAAGCTCTTCGTCGGCGCGGCGCAGCATGATGCGGAAATCCTCACCGCGCTGCGGCACGCCGTACGTGTACCCGCCGCTAAACGTAAGCTCGGCGTTTTCCTCGCCCGCCATGACGTGTTTCAGCTGCTTGTTGCAACGTTCGATTTTCTGAAGGAACTCTTCCTCATCGAAATCGGGCGAAACGACGAGGAATTCGTCGCCACCGTAGCGGTACGTGCATTCATCGCCGAACGCCTCGCGCAACGCGAAGAAGAAATCGCGCAGCAACCTATCGCCCGTTTCGTGGCTCATATCATCGTTGTAATGCTTGAAGTTGTCTATGTCGCACAGCATGACGAAATGCTGCGTGCCGATGATGTTGTCGAAGTCGTCGCGCAGGTAATGGCGATTCTTCGCGCCGGTCAGCTCATCGCGCCGCGACATGTCGGCGATGACCTGTTCCCGGCGCACGCCCCGCTGGAACAGCCCGTACACGATCCAGCTGACGACGATGTCGAGCGTTGCAAGGTACGAAAGCTCGTCGATACCGTGGCCTTCCGCCTCGCCGTACAGCCCGAGCATAAGCCCGAATAGAGAAAACGATACGACGAAATACACCACCGACTCGATTGGGTGGAGGATTATGAGGCCCGCGATGAGAAATTGAATGGACGCGAAGATAAGCACCTGATTATCGGGCGGACGACCCGAGTCGGCCACGCCCCATATCATGACGAACACGAGCGAAAACACGAAACTCAGGATGGCGGCAATACCCGGCCGGCGCCACGAACGGCGCACGTACAGTATGAAGAAAACGGAAAGCGCCAGCATGATAGCAGTCGCAACCGCGCAGAACACGGTGTAGCGCCCACGCGCGGCAGGCGATTCTTGCAGTGCGTTGTCGAACCCGTTAATCGGGCATGGCGCACCGGTAATCAGATAAAACAGGAGCATGCCCGTGAACAAGGCAGCCACGATGCCGCCAACAGCAATAATGGGCGCATTTCGGCGAGCTACAGCATTGTGCTCATCGATTGACTGACCGAAACCCAGCCAGCGAACGAACCGTTTTACTATGTCCAAGAACTTTGTCATGCCCCTCTTGCGAAATCTTCGAAACACATAGTACCAGATGAGCGCGCTTTTATGACAGCAGTGCTAACCACCAGCTGCCGACCGTGCACCAAGAGGACATCTTCAAGTTACAATGGGCATGCACGGCGTCGATGCGCAAAGGAGCGACCGATGAGCAAGGCTGCACAAAGGCAAGCGAATTACCGCACCTACTGCGAGAAGCAGATGGCGTACCTGCGAACGAGCCTTGGAGGGCGCACGCCCGGCGAACTCGAATCGTACCTCGCCGATTTCCAAATGCGCCTCGACGAGATGTTCACGCGCATACCCGGCATCGCCGACGACGAGGCGAACTTCGACAACGCCTGCAAGCACGTCGCTTACCAAATCGCAATGGAATCGGACGAGCTGACCGACGAGCAGAAAGCCCAATTCACCGAGCAGCGCATCGAACAGCTGGGCAGCGCACGCAAGAACTGGGCGGCGATTGCCGTCATCGTCGTGGTCATCGTGGCCGTCGTGCTGCTGATCACGCAGCTTCCGAAACTCATGTAGCAGCTGGCGGGACGAAAAAGCGCCCGGGTGCAATTGCAACCCGGGCGCCTTTTGCCTAATGGGGAGTGCCCCTTCGGGCTACTTCTTCAGGGTGTAGTACTTCCAGCCACTGTCCATGATCTGGGTGACGGCGCCGTCGTCGATGGTCAGGCGGTACTCCTCGACGTAGCCGTCGGAATCGTACGTCATTTCGACGACCGTCGAGGCAGCCACCTTCCACGTGCCGTTCTCGGATTCGCCCTTTACGGTCTCGGTGTAAGTGCCGTCCTCGAAGAACGTCATCTCGATCTGGCGGTCGGGGTCGGCGAACGTCTTGCCCGCGACCATGTTGGTGAGCTCCTGCAGGTCGCCGCGGCTGTAGAAGTTGCCGGTGACGTAGTCGTAGCAGTTCATATCGTCGTCGAAGACGATGTCGATCTTGGGCGCCGTGGTGCCGGCGGTGCGCAGGTGCAGGTCCTCGGTGATGACGAGGTCGAACTCGCTGTCGGTTTCCTCGTCGTTGGCGTCGACCTTGGTGTAGGACAGGCCGGCGTCGTTCGCGGCGTTCGTGAAGAAGATGCCTTCGGCGGACGTATCGCCGTTCAGGAACCACACGTCGGACGTGCGCACGCCGCTATCAAGCCAGCCGGGGTTAATCGTGGCCGGGTCGACAAGGTTGTCCGGATTCAGCGCCGAAGCGGAGCTGGACGAAGCCGACGCGGACGCGGATGAGGCGGAAGCACTGGCACTGGCGCTAGCCGAGCTGGCCGAAGCGCTGCCGCTTGAAGAACCGCCGCCGCATGCCACAAGCCCCATGCACATCGCACCAGCGCAGGCCACGGCAAACACACCCGTCATGAAACGTTTCATATTCTTCCCTTCCCTCGGAGACAAGCACAGGGTAGCGCAAACTCGCACAAGCTGCACCGTATGAAGTAGAATTTGGGACATCGGTCCAGGGGAATTCGATAATCAATTTCCTCCGAGGAAATTGATTACCTGAATGGGGGGGGACATGCCTAAAGCGGTGAAGCGAATCCTGCAGGTTGTCGGCGTCGTGCTGGTGGCGGCGATTGTGGTAGTGGTAGGCTACCTCGTCTACCTGGAAACGACGTATTACCGCATCGCCGACGATACGACGGTCGAAGTCGAGAACAACCCGAGCGCAACGCTGAAGACCGGCACCGCGTATTCGGCCGCGACGTATAACATCGGGTTCGGCGCCTACACCCCCGACTACACGTTCTTCATGGACGAGGGCATCTTGGCTGACGGCACCGAAACGGTCGGCGAGCATTCGACCGCAGTCAGCCGCGAAAGCGTGGAAGCCTGCACGAACGGCTCCATCGAGACGCTGCGGGGGCTCGGCGCCGACTTCATGCTGCTGCAGGAGGTCGACACCGATTCGACCCGCAGCTACCAGGTGAACCAGAAAGCCGCGATGGAAGGTGCGTTTCCCGACTTCAGCTCGGCGTTCGCACCGAACTTCCACAGCGGCTACCTCGCCTACCCGTTCGGCGATCCGCATGGCACCGTGAACGCGGGCCTGCTCGCGCTCGGCGACGCGCATGTCGATTCGGCCACGCGCCGCAGCTACCCCATCGACGAGTCCTTCCCCACCAAGTTCTTCGACCTTGACCGCTGCTTCCTCGTGGAGCGACTGCCCGTCGAAGGCGGCAAGGAGCTCGTGCTGATCAACAACCATATGTCGGCCTACGACGAGGGCGGGCTCATCCGCGCGCAGCAACTCGACCTGCTCACGGGCATTTTGGAAACGGAAGCCGCCGCGGGCAATTACGTCATCGTGGGAGGCGACTGGAACCATGCGCTGTGCGGCAGCGAGGACATGTACGAATCGGGCTTCCAAGTGCCGCCCTGGGTGTCGACGTTCGACGAATCGCTTCTGCCCGCGGGCTTTTCCATCGTGCGCGCCGACAACATCGAAACGGTCCCGACCTGTCGCAACAACGACGTGCCCTACGAGAAGGGCTACACCTACACGGTGACGGTCGACGGCTTCGTCGTGTCGGACAACGTGAAGGCGACCGCCCAAAACATCGACACCGGCTTCGCCTACAGCGACCACAACCCCGTGTTGCTGACATTCGAGCTGGAATAGCATTGCTTGTAAACCGTAGGGGCGCTCTCCGAGCGCCCGCCGGCCGAAGGCGGCACATCCAACCGTCGTTGATGCGCTGCGCTCATGCGCCCTTGCGGGCACGGGCGCTCGGAGAGCGCCCCTACGGTTTACCTGCAGCATTATCGGCAAACGAAAACGCCGCTCGCAATGCGGGCGGCGTTTCAAGTTCAGCAAGCCGGCTGCGCTTACTTCACAAGCAGAAGCGGCAGGTCGGTTTCGTGGGCTACGCGCTGCGACACGCTGCCGAGCATCGAGCGGACCGAACCCAGGCCGCGGCGGCCCATGACGATGATGTCGACGCCGTTCTTCTCGGCGTAGTTGGTGATAACGGCCGCAGGATTGCCCTCGACGGCGGCGGTGACCATCTTCACGTCCTTGCCGGATTCGGCACGCGCCTCCTCGGCGATGCGCACGAGCGACGCCTCGACGTTTTCCCAATAGGCGGCGATGTCCTTCTCGGTTTCTTCCTCGCTACGCACGACGCCGGCCATGCGCTCGGCCACGACCGCGGTCGGGTCGGCGGCAAAAGGCTGGTCAGCAGCCTGCAGCAGGGTGATGGTTGCGTTCTCGGCGGCGATGCCCACAGCGGCATCGAGCGCCCGCTTGGCGGCGTCGGACCCGTCGAACGGAACCAAGATGTTGGTGAATGAAGCCATGACGTTCTCCTTTCACGTTGGATGTTGCGATTAGTCTACCTCAGAATGCGCCAAACTGGCCTGGCCACTTTGGCGCGCACGGCGCCATTACGGCTTCATGAGGACGGTCGGCTTGCTGAACGGCACGATTTCCTCGGCGATGCGGTCGAAGCATTCCAGGATCGGGATGTTCTGCGGGCACGCTTCCTCGCAGGCACCGCAGCGAATGCACTCGCTTGGCATGGCCTTGCCGCCGTTGAAGCGCACGACGAAGCCCAGCTGGTAATTCGCCTTGTACGGATCGCCGAAGTTGATGAGGTAGTTCAGCGCCGTCAGCGACCCGGAGATGCCGATGCCCTGCGGGCACACCTTCGCGCAGTAATCGCAGCCCGTGCATTGGATGGCGCCGCTTTCCGCCATGACCTTCTGAGCCTGCCTGATGGCAGCTTGCTCGTCATCGGAAAGGGGCTTGAAATCGGCGAACGCACGGCAGTTGTCCTGCACCTGCTCTATCGTGCTCATGCCCGAAAGCGCGCAGAACACGCCCGGGGCGCTCGCGGCGAAGCGCAGCGCGGCAGTGGCGTACGAATCGTTCGGGAACGCGGCATCGAGCACGTCGCGTACGGCCTGCGAGGGCTCGGCCAAGATGCCGCCCTTCACAGGCTCCATCGCCACGACGGGGATGCCGTGGGCCTGGGCGATTTCCACGCATTCGCGCTCGCGGAACGAGGGGCTTTCCCAATCGAGGTAGTTGATCTGCAGCTGCACCAGCTCGGCGTCGGGGTAGTCTGCCAGGAACTGCTCGAGCTCTTCCGGCGTGCAGTGCGCCGAGAAGCCGATGTGCTTGGCCAAGCCGCGTTCCTTCACCGAGCGCATGAACTCCCACGCGTTGTATTTCTGGAAGGCCGCCGTGCGCCTACCGCCCAGGTTGTGCATGAGGTACACGTCGAGATAATCGACGCCCAGGTTGTCGAGCGTTTCCTGCAGCTGCTTTTCCAGGTCGTCGGTGCTTTCGCAATGGTTCCACGCCACGCATTTCGATGCGATGTAATACGAATCGCGCGGGTGCCGCGCACACAGCGCCTTGCCGAGCGCCGCCTCGCTGTTCGGGTAAGCCCAGGCAGTGTCGAAGTAGTTCCCGCCGGCTTCGAGGTAGCAGTCGACCATCTCGGACACCTGCGCGATGTCGATCGTGTCGTCGGCGCGCCCCTCGAAGCGCATGCAGCCGAACCCGAGCTTGCTGATCTTGGACGTGTCAAGCGCCATGGCGCCCCCTCTCCTTGGGATGTACGATGACACAAGTATACGGCGAAAGCTGACTCTTTCGACCCATAACTGCGAACTTGCCGCGGCATGCAGGTTACGTTACCATCGAGGCACAGGAAGAAGGGGTCCCATGGCATTTTCCAGCGATAAGTTCGCCAACGCCGGGCTTAGGCAGGCTAACAATTACGAGCGCAAATTCCGCAAGCGCATTCCGCTCGCGGAAATCATCGACGTGCTGCGACGCCAGGCGGCGTTCGACCTGCCCCTGAAGTTCGTGCTCGACCGCGATTCGGAATCGGGCGGCCTGTTCAAGCGCGGCCCGCAATGGGATTTCGGAACCGCCGGCGTGCGTTTCGAGAAACGGGAAGCGGAAGGCGCGCGGCCCACGCTCGTGATTACGTGGAGCGACGACTTCGAGCAGAAGACGCTGCAAGAAACGCTGGAAGAGCTGAGCGCCCTCGGGTTCGACGAGAGCGCAGAGGTAAGCCTCGAGCTTGTCGCTCCGACGGGTGAGCGCAAGGTATCCCGGTTCGGCAACGACCTCAAGGTGGAAAAGGGCGGCACCACCCTTCACTTCACGGGCGCCTGGCAATAACGCAAACCCGCCATCGGTTCAACCTCACCACTTCTTCTCGATGGTCACCACGTTGCTGCCGTCGACGCGCTCGTAGGTCATGTTGTCGACGCTGTTCTTGGCCATGAGAATGCCCAAACCGCCGATGGGAACCTCCATGATGTCGTCGGGCGTGACCGCATCGGGCTTGGCCAGCGGGTCGTACGGCACGCCGTCGTCGGCGATGGCGACCTTCACGGAAGGCGGATCGGCGCTGTAGGCGTAGCTGACGCGCACCATGCCATCGCTCTTGTTCCACTCGCCGCCGTATGCGTAGTGGCACACGTTCACGAACAGCTCCTCCACGGCGATGTCGAGCTGCTTCTGCGCGCGCAGGGGACACAGTCGCCGGTCGAGCTCGGTGTGGATGAACTCGTTGACGATCGGAAGCATGGCATCGTCGGCTGGCACCACGATTGTCGCCGTGACCTCGGGCGGCACGCCCACCTCGAGCGCCAGGATCGTAATGTCGTCAGACTGCTCGGCACCCGCCGCGTGCTTGGCCACGTCGCGCCTCACGGCCTCGACGAGCGCACGCGGGTGATACGTGAAGTCCGCGTTCACGAGCGTTTCCAGCCGCTCTTCGCCGTACAGCTCGCCTTCGGCGTTCATGGCCTCGGTCACGCCATCGGTGTACAGCAGGAACTGGTCGCCCACCTGGCATTCCACCGAATAGGCATCGTAGGAGAAGGTGTCGAACAGGCCAAGCGGCATGCCCGATGCCTGCTTCATCCAGCGCCAACCAGCATCCTTGCTCCACAAAAGCGGCGGGTTGTGGCCGGCGTTCACGTAGTCGACGCGCCCCGTGGCGTAGTCGAGCACGCCAACCCACGCCGTCACGAACATGCCCTCGTCGTTGCCGTCGCACAGCTGCCGGTTGGCGTTTTCCACGGCCTCGCCGATTTCCATGCCGCTCATCAGGTAGTCGCGCAGCTGCGTCTTGGCCTTCATCATGAACAACGCCGCCGGCACGCCCTTGCCGGACACGTCCGCCATGACGAACCCGAGCTTGCCAGCGTCGGCGCCTGCGTCGTCGCCGATGAGGAAGAAGTCGTAGAAGTCGCCGCCTACTTCCTTCGCCGCATGCATGGTGGCGTAAATGTCGAACTTCAGGATGTCGGGATACGGCGGGAAGATGCGCGGCAAGGCCGATTCCTGGATGGCCTTCGCCGTGGCCAGCTCGGCGTCCATACGCGATTCCGCTTCGGCGATCCAGCCCTTCAGCGCGTCGACCGTGGTGTTGACGCCGTCGGAAAGCGACGAGAACTCGCGGCTGTCGCGTATGTCGACGCGCGCATCGAGGTTGCCGTCGGTGATTTCGCCGAGCACGCCGTTCGTTTCGTCGATGCGGCGCACCACGATGGCGCCGAGCAAACGCGACACCAGCGCGAACACGACCAACAACAGCACAAGCGCCGAAAGCGACGTCCACGCCATCGTGGCGTTGCGGTTCGCGAACACTTTGCTAGCCGGCGTGATCATGAGGACGGCGTAGTCGTTGTACTTCTCGCAGTACATGTACACGATCTGCATCGTTATATCGCCGTCGAGCACATCGTCCATGTCGTAGTCGTCCACGACCAGCAAGTGCTCGTCGTACGTCCGCTGGACGATGCCCCAATTTTGCGGCGCATCGGCGCCGAGCGCGTCGGTCAAGAAGCCGTTTCCGATGTAGTCGGCCGCCTTGGTTCCAACCTCGTATTCGGGATCGTCGGAAAGCAGGACGGCGTAGTCGCCTGCGTCCGCGTTGCTCGAGCCGTCCATGCCTGCGTCGCCCGAACCGCCCGCATCCGCGTCGCGCTTGAACACCACGATGGTGCCGTCGGCCTCCTTGTCGTAGCCCGACAAGATGTCTTCCATCGAGAAGATCGATTCAAGCTTGTCGGATTCCTCGTCGCTCAGGGCCTTTTCAGAAGCCGAATCGCCCGCGATGAAGTGTGCAAGGCCCTCTGCCCGCTCGTCGTAGGCTTTCAGCTGGCTGATAAGGTAGCCGCATTCGTCCTGCATGCTGACCTGGGCAGACTCCTTCGCCTGCTCCGTGATGACGACGAAGCTGAACCCGGCCGTCAGCATGAACGCCAGCGCTACCACGAGCAGCAGCCACCCGCGGAATTTCGTGCGCAGGCCGATAATCCCCTGCATGCTGAGCGCCCTACGGACGGAAAGGTCGACCACCACACACGCGACGAGCATGAGGGCGGCGTCGAACAGCAGCTGCAAGAACACGTCGCCCATTTCGCTTGCCATCGATATGGCGTACACGTTCAGCATCTGCCGATCGATTTCGTCCGTGCCCGACAGCGCCATGTCGGCCGCCACCTGCAAGACCGTCTGAATGAACACGTTTACCGCAAAGGCGGCGGAGAAAAAGCCCGACACGGCGAAGAGCACGATTGCCAGGTACACGATGCGCCGCCACAATGGCGGATCCTTTCGCAGGGCAACGGCCATGAGCAGGCTGAGGAAGAACGCCGTGATCGTGAACAGGACGATCGCCGTCGAAGGCGTGACGAAATTGACTTCGAAATAATCGAGCGGCTGGAAACGGGCGTGCAGGTACATGACGCCGCCTGCCACGAGCCCCAAGAACGTGCCCTGCCACACGCCAAGCAGAAGCGCGGCAACGGCGATGGGGGCGAGCAGCACGACGCCATATCCGGCGAAGGCGCCGCTTGGGCCGAGCCCCACGAAACCGAACTGCGTGAATGCGAGCGCAAGCGTGACGATCATCAGGATGACGAACACCATGACGCGGTTGCGCCTGCCCGTTGCGCACAACAGGCCGCGCCAATGGATGATGCTCGGCTTGCCTTTCTTGTTCAGCCGCGCCGGTATGTGGTAATGCTCGGCCATGAAACTCCGTTCCGACAGCCGTTCGCGCAGGGCGCCTTCGGCTACGAGACATGATACTACCTTCACGTCGATTACACGGAAATGCCCTTGCGCGCGAGTTGCGTTTCGCTATAATACTTCCTTGCGCACTCGGAAAAGCGCACGTATTCCTCGGTAGCTCAACGGCAGAGCATCCGGCTGTTAACCGGAGGGTTGTAGGTTCGAATCCTACCCGGGGAGCCAGAGTTATCAGGGAGGTTTGGGGGTGCCCAAACCTCCCTTCTTATCTCTACGAAAGCGGTGATGGCCAGAGCGGCTGAACGGGGTTCGGACAAATGATTTCGTATTTCAAGTCGGAAGATGGCCGCGTCGGCCAGATCGACGCCATCGAGCCCGGCTGCTGGGTCGACATCCTCGAGCCCACCGCCGCCGAGCGTCAATGGCTGTTGCAAGAGCTGGAAATCGTTCCCGAATTCGTGTCGTCCGCATTCGACGACGAAGAGACCGCGCACGTCGACCTCGACGAGGACACCGGCCAAGTGTTGGTCATCGTCGACTGCCCGTTCGTCGAGGACGAAAGCGAAGCGGTCGACGCCAACATCGTACAGTACGACACGCACCCGCTGACCTTCATCTTCCTTCCCGAGAAGGAATACTTCGTTACGCTCAGCCTGCGCCGCAACGAGACGGTCGCCGTGTTCGCGCACGGCAAGCACCGCGACGTGTACACCGACCGCCGCACGCGCTTCCTGCTGCAGATGCTTTTGCGCGTGGCCCAGCGTTACCTCGTGTGCCTGCGTTCCATCAACCGCCAGATTCGCGATTACGAACGCAACCTGCGCAAGTCGATGCAGAACAGCGAGCTCATGAAGATGTTGGGCTTGGAAAAGTCGCTCGTGTACTTCAACACGTCGCTGAAAGGCCTGGAATCCACCGCGTCGCGCATCGGCAATGGGCGCATCCTCGACCTGTACGACGACGACCGCGAGCTGCTCGACGACGTGCTCATCGAGATTCGCCAGGCCACCGAGATGTGCACCATTTCCACGAACATCCTGAACGGCATCACCGACACGTTCTCGAGCGTCATCAACAACAACCTGAACTTCACGATGCGCACCCTGACCGTCATCACGCTGGTGCTGGCCATTCCCACCATCGTGTTCAGCTTTTGGGGCATGAACGTGGAAGGGCTGCCGGTTACCGAGTGGTTCTGGTTCCCCATCGTGCTATCGGCCGTGCTGTGCGCCATCGCCGTCGTCATCTTGCGAAGAGGGCATATCCTGAAATAACGTGGGCATCAGGGTGCCCGGCTCACTATGCCTTCGTTGTCATTATGGGCGTTAGCTAAGAATCTCCAGCGCTCCTAGCGGGGGAGATCCCTCGCCTGCGGCTCGGGATGACAAAAGGCAACGGAAAGGTGCTCTGCAGGTTAACGTAACGTCAGGGCGCCTTCGTGTTGTCGGCTAATTCGAAATGCCATGGTGGTAGACGAGCGAGCTGCGGTCGAGCGCTTCGAACGTGTAGCCTTGCGCTTGGTAGTACTCGATGATCGTGGGAAGCGCCTCGACCGTCGAATCCTTCGCCGCCGTGTCGTGCAGCAGGTACGTGACGTTCTCGGAATCGGTCGGCTCGCAACCCGCCGCGATGGTCTCTTCGGTTGACAGCACCGCGCCATCGCCGCACGACAATTCCCAATCGTAGTACTGGTAGCCGCGCTGCTGCACATCCTGGTCGAGGTACGTCATGATGCCCTCGGAATAGTTGGCGGAAATCGTGTTCGACACGCCACCGGGGAAGCGGATGAAGCACGGCACGTACCCGATCTGGTCCTTCACGACCTGCCCGATGGCATCGAATTCCTGCCAGAAGCCCTCGGGCGACGAGTACACGGTTTCGTAGTCATGCGTCATCGAATGCAAGCCGATGGTGTGGCCGCGTTTGTACGCTTCCTTGATCAGCGGGAAGTAATCGGGGTCCTGCCCCGTGACGAAGAACGTCGCTTTGGCGTCGTACTGGTCGAGGATGTCGAGGACACGCGCCGTGTTGGCCGAAGGGCCGTCGTCGAACGTCAGGTATATCGTCTTGTGGCCGTTCGTCTTGTCGAAGTTCCAGTTGCGGCGATTGGGGTCGACCGCGAAATCGTAGTCGCGGTACGCGAGCTTGGCCGCCTGGGCGACGATGTAGGTCGCATCGCCTGGCTCGGCGGGAATGACCTGAGCTGCTGTTGAAGTTGATGCAGCTGAATCGGACGATTCACCTGTGGTCGAAGGCGCCGTTGCGGCTTCGGATGAAGCTGCCGATTCGGAAGCCGAAGCCGCCGTGGAGGATGCATCTGCGGCCGCCGACGAAACGGCGCCCATGGCGCTTGCAGCCTGCGAGCTCGTCGCTGTTTCGGCGCTCGACGATTCTCCCCCGCCCCGCACGCAGTTCGACACCGTCATCCCCACGATCACGATGAGCGCGAGGGCGATTATCGCCAGCACGACGAAGCGCAGGTCGATCCTGCCCCCGAGCAGGGAACCGGAACCGCCTTGCAGCGGGATGTTGGGAACCGCGTTGTTCGAGGAAGCGCGTCTCGAAGACGAGCGGTGCGCGGTGCCGCCCGAAGCGTTGCGCGTGGA
Source organism: uncultured Eggerthellaceae bacterium (assembly GCA_905234785.1). Lineage (GTDB taxonomy): Bacteria > Actinomycetota > Coriobacteriia > Coriobacteriales > Eggerthellaceae > UBA9715. The sequence continues at coordinate 41,220 of CAJOIP010000015.1, read as the reverse complement.
AGCGGGACTATTGCCGTCGGCGCGGGCGCGGTCGGAACGGGTGTGGTCGGAACGGGCGCGGTCGGCGCGGGCGCGGTCACTTCGCGTTGCAGTCGAGCGCGAGGCCTGCGACGATGCGCGCGCGGACCTGCTGCGGTTCGGCTGGCCTTCCCGCTGACGCTGGCGCTCGTACGATTCAGCCGAGGTCAACCGGCTCGAATAGTAGCCCTGGCCGCGTGAGCGACGCCCGTTTCCGTCCGTTTCGCGCCTTCCGTCAGCCATGCTCTCCCCTAGCCCAGCGCCGGCGCCAGAACGCGCAGCGCCTGCTTCTCAATCGAAATGGAATACGAGTCGGCAATGTGCGCCTCGCCGTCGATCTGGCACGGCGGACGCTTGTCGAACGACAGCTCGATGGTTGCGGCGCGTTCGAAGAAGATGTTCTTGAACTTCGTGTGATGGGCGTTCTTGGCGCGCAGGAACTTGAACGTCGCCTCGGGAATGCTCATGGGCGCTTCCGCATAGCAGATATCGAACAGCCCGTCGGTCGGATCGGCATCGGGGCAGATGCGGAAACCGCCGCCGTACGTTTGGCCGATTTGCACGGTCATCATGTGAATGGGCGCCGAAAGCGCGCGCTCGCCGTCGAGCGTCGCCGTGAACGTGAACGTGTCGAGGTGATGAAACAGCTGACCGATGCCGCTTTTCAGGTAGAGGATGGTGCCCTGCTCGCCTGTGCGCTTGCGGCGTTCGACCGTGTCGAGCGCAATGGCGGCATCGAGGCCGAACGACAGCGTTTCGGCGAAGTACTCGCCGTTGCAGCAGCCGATGTCGACCGCCACTTCGGCAGCTTCCAGAAACTGCACCACCGCGTCGGGCACGACTTCCGACATGCCCAGCGTGCGCGCGTAGTCGTTTCCCGACCCGACGGGCACGAGCCCGAACCGCGGTCGCTCGTCGGAGGGTATGCGCATGAGCCCGTTCACGGTTTCGTGCACGACGCCGTCGCCGCCGAGCGCGATGACGGTTTGGTAGGCACCGCGCGCCGCTTCGGCCAGGTCAGCTGCATGTCCGGGCTTCTCGGTGAGCTGGAAACCCACGTTGTCCTGCCCGAGCCATTCGACGAGCAAGCCGTGCGCGATGCGCGCTGCTTCCATGCCGTTGCCGCGCTGTGCAGCGGGGTTGGCGATCAGCAGCGTCTTTTTCCCAGAATCATTCATACGATCATGATACCTCGTCTGCGACGATGAGACTGCCGGAGTGATGCACGGGAGGGGAGCTGGTGCATCATTTTCCGAAGAGATTCCTCGCTCGTTGTCCATTCCAAAAAGATGATGCACCAGCTCCCCTCCCGTGCATCACTCCCAATCGCGCTTAGCGCAGCGGCTTGGTGGCGACGATGTTGGCGCCGGTGTCGCAGATGTTCTCGACGATGACGTGGCCCACGTCGAAAGAGCCGTCCACCTCCACGTCGCGCAGGACTTCCAAGCACGCGGGGATAGCGCTCTTGGCGATGGGCTTGTCGGTGCGCACGCTGACCGGCTCCAGGCGGTTGGCGGCGCGCACGATCGACGTGAGCGTGCGCTGCGGGGCTGTCTTCTCCTCGAGCGCGTAGTTCAGGCCGCGCTTGCAGATGTTGTTTTCCACGTAGTAGTCGCCGATGATGTGGAACTTGCGTTCCTTGTCGGTGAGGTCAGCCGGGGCCTTCGAAGCATCGGACACGAGCATCTCGCAGCCCTTCGGGCAGCAGATGCACGTGATCTGCTCGGTTCCCTCGGGCAGGCTGTCGAAGATGGCGGCCGTCGCCGCGGCAGCAGCCCCCTCGTCGGCGCGCTCGATGGGCGCGGGTGCTGGCTGGCCGGTCACATATGCCGCAGCGCATGCGCCGACGTACACGCCTTCCTCCGTCACCGCGTCGACGATATCGTGAATCTGGCTGGCGTTGCCGCACAGGAACACGCCGGGAAGCGTCGTTTCGCAGCTGCCGCGCTCGATAGGCGCGCCGCCAGCTTCGGCGAGCAGATCCTGTTCGGGAATGAGACCGCACGACAGCAGCAGCGTGTCGCAGTCCATGCGGTACTCGGTGCCGGGGATGGGCTTCTTGGTCTCGCGGTCGGTGTGCACGATCTCCACGCCTTCGACGCGCTCTTTGCCGAACACGCGCACGACCGATTGCGATAACAGGATGGGAATGTCGTTGTCTTCCAAGCACTGCTTCACGTTGCGGCGCAAGCCCTTCGGTCGCTTGGCGCGCTCCACCACTGCCTTCACGTGTGCGCCTTCCCACGCCAAGCGACGCGCCATGATAAGCCCGATGTCGCCCGAGCCGTAAATGACGACCTCGCGCCCGGGCAACACGCCCATGAGGTTCATGAAGTTCTGCGCGGAACCCGCCGTGTACACGCCGGCGGGACGGTCGCCGTTCAGGTCGACCTGGCCAGCCGAACGCTCGCGCGATCCCGTAGCCAGCACGACCGACTTCGCCTGCATGCTGTAAGCGCCTTCGGGGCCGATGGCTTCCACGCGATAGCCGCCATCAGCAGGCTCGAAACCCGAAACCGTCGTGCGCTTCAGCACGTCGATGCCGCTTGCAGCCAAATCGGCCTCGTCGCGCGCGGCGTATTCGGGGCCGGTCAACTCTTCGTTATAGCGGTCGAGCCCGAAACCCGGGTGAATGCACTGCTTCAGGATGCCGCCAAGCTCGTCTTCGCGGTCGATGATGACGACGCTCCCGGCGCCGCCTTCCCGCGCCGCCAGCGCAGCTGCAATGCCGCCCGCGCCACCGCCCGCCACGAGCACATCGTAGCTAGCCTTGCCGTCATCCCGAGCCGAAGGCGAGGGATCTCCCCCGTCGCTGGTCGCCGAAACCCGCGGCGTTGAAGACCCTTCGCTGCGCTCTGGATGACAACCCGATGTCCTCCCATGAGCGGCCGCAGTGCCCAAAGGACCGTTCTTCACGGCACCGTGTTCGGCGGCCACGCGCGTGCCCACGTCGCCCTTGCGCACCTCGTCGATGGCGCAACCGGTTTCCCGCGCGATGATCTGCGTAACGTACGGGCTGCAGAAGCCGCCATGGCAGCGGCCCATGCCGGCGCGTGTGCGCCACTTCACGGCATCGAGCGTGCACGCGGGAATCGGTGCGTTCACGGCAGCGCGGATCTCGGCTTCGGTCACCTGCTCGCAGCGGCAGATCATGCGGCCCCACGCCGGGTCTTCCTTCACGCGTGCGGCGCGTTCCTCTTCGGTCATGTCCGCGTAGCGCGGCGTGGCGGCGCGATGCGGCTTGAAGTCTTCGTTTCGGCTTGCGCCCAGGTGCTCGGCGATGCGCCCGGCCAGGTCGGCGGCGATGGCCGGCGCCGCCGTCAGGCCCGGCGACTCGATGCCCGCCGCATTGAAGAACCCGGGCAGGCCTTCGGCTTCGCCCACTGTGAAATCCCCGTTCGCCGGCGTGGCGCGCAAGCCCGCGAACCGCGCGATGACCGCGCTTTCGTCCAGGTCGGGCCACAGGTCGTGCGCCTTCTTCAACACCTCGGCGATGCCCTCGCCCGTGGTGTCGCGCGCGTCGCGTTCCACCGCGTGCGCGTTCGGGCCGACGATGAGGTTGCCGTCGGCGGTCGGCGACACGAGCACGCCCTTGCCCACCTTCGACGGCGCGCGGAACATCGTGGCGTTGAACGCGTCGCCACGGCGCTTATCCAGAATGACGTACTCGCCACGGCGGGCGGTGATTTCGGGAAGCTCGCATCCGGCAAGCGCGCCGATGCGGTCGGCGAACACGCCCGCAGCGTTCACGACCACGCGCGCGTTCAGCGTATAGTCGGCATCTTCCAGCAGGTCGTGCACGCCCAGTTCGAAACCCAAGCCATCGGCGGCACGGCTAATCGATTGCACCTCGGTGTTCAGAGGCACCTCGGCACCGTTGTCCAGGGCGTTCTCGGCGAAGGCAAGCGCAGCTTCGTACGGGTTGCAGATGGCGCCCGTCGGCGCGTACAGCGCGCACAGCGCCTCGCGCGAGACGTTCGGCTCGAGTTCTTGCAGTTCGGCAGCGTCGACGATGCGCAGCTGCTCGACCCCGTTCGCGCGGCCGTTTTCCAGCAGCGCGTGCACGCTTTCGCGCTCTTCCTCGGTGAACGCCAGCACCAAGCTGCCGTTGTTGCGATACGTGAACCCGAGCTCTTCGGACAAGGCGGCATAGCGCCTCGAACCCTCGACGTTGTAACGCGCCTTCAGCGAGCCGTGCTTCGCGTCGAAGCCCGCGTGCACGATGCCCGAATTCGCGCGCGTGGTCAGCGCCGCGATGTCCGACGCGCGGTCGACGACGCACACGCTCGCGTTCCACCTCGTCAACTCGCGCGCGATCGCGCACCCCACGATGCCCGCGCCGATGATGACGACGTCGTACGTGTTCTGGCCTTGCATGAGCGCCCCCTTGCTTGTCTAATAACTCCGCTCATTGTATCGCCTGATATGGGTACAATGGGACATCATGAGCGACACCATGACACTGCCCACATTTTTCGAGCCGCTACTGGCCGAGCAGTACGGCGCCTCCGACGTGCAGCGCATCATCGCCGGCTGCAACGTGCGCCGCGCCGCCACCCTGCGCGCGAACACGCTGAAGGCAACGCGGGAAGACATCGCAGTGCAACTCGACGCCGCGGGCATCCGTTGGAAGCCCGTCAGCTGGTACGCTGACGCATTCGTCATCGAAGGCGCCCGCGAAGACGCCATCCGGGCGCTTCCCGCCTACGAGGACGGTGGCTTGTACCTGCAAAGCCTCTCGTCGATGATCCCCGCGCTCGTGCTCGGCGCGCGCGCCGGCGAGGACGTGTGCGACATGTGCGCCGCGCCTGGCGGCAAGACGTCGCAGATCGCCGCGCTTTCCGGCGGCAAGGCGCTCGTCATGGCTTGCGAGATGCACGCCCCGCGCGCCGAGAAGCTCGAGCACAACCTGCGCAAGCTCGGAGCCGCGAACTCCAATGTCATGCGCACCGACGCCCGTCGCCTCGACGACTTCTTCTCGTTCGACCGCATCCTTCTCGACGCGCCCTGCTCGGGCTCGGGCACGCTGCGCACAAGCGACGCGAACCTGCACAAGCGCTTCACGCCGACGCTTGTCGAGAAGTCGCGCAAAGCGCAGCGGGCGCTGCTGGGCAAAGCGCTCGCGCTGCTGAAGCCGGGCGGCACGCTGGTGTATTCCACTTGCTCGGTGCTCACGTGCGAAAACGAGGACATCGTGCGCGAATGCCTGAGCCGCACCCCACGCGGCGCATCGTACGAGATCGAGCCAATCGAGCTTCCCGGCGCCGATGACATGCCGATGCTTCCCGTAACGCTCGAAGGATGCCTGGCCCTGTGCCCCACCGATTTATACGAGGGCTTTTTCGTAGCGAAGGTGGCGCGCCAGAAATAGACAGGTTAAAAAGTCATCTTAACCAGCCTACGCGCTATATTTCACCACGGTATCTCGACAATAATCCCCCATTCATTTGATACACTTCGTCTGATGGGCACACATACCAGGAGAAACGAAGCATGCCTTTGAACGACGACGCAGCACGTCGTACCGCTCGCAAGCGTTCGCAAGCGCGCGTGAACCGCTATGGCGGTTCGTCGTCATACCCCAATTCCACCGATTCGTACGGCCGCGCCCGGCAGGATTCCGCGCACCTTTCCCAAACGCGCTATTCGCGCCAGGCACCGCGGCAGGCCAGCCAATCATCGCGCGAGCAAGAGCGTTCGCGCCGCCCGCAGCAAGCATCGCCCGCGCAGCGCCGATACGCGGGCGATCGAAGTGGCCGCGCTCCGTACGATGCGCGCTCGCGGGAAGCTTCTTCTTCATCTGGCCGCGGTTACCGGCAGCAACCGCGTCCTTCGCAGGGGAACCGTCGGCAGCCGGACCGTTCCCGCAGTCGTCAACCCCAACGCCAAGCACCATCGACGGCAGCATCGTTGCTCGACCGCCTTCCCGGCAACATCGTTTCCATCGGCGTGGCCGTCATCGGGCTTGTCGTGGTGCTCGTGCTGATATTCGGCGTGCTCGTGCCGAGCTGCTCGCGAACCGAAGAGCCCGCGCAGCAAACCGCCGCGTCATCCCAAAGCAGCGCCGCCGCCGAACCGCAAGGCATCGTCAGCGAGGTGGCGCAGGTCAAAAAGGCCAAGCAGACGGAAGTTGAGACCGCGAATCAGGTCGGCTCGCTCGAGACGTCGAACACCAGCATCGAGGCACTCGTGTCGCTGCTCGGCGACGAGGAGGCTGCGAAGCTCGTTTCGCAAGCCAAGACCAATCCCGACGCGCTGTGGATCGCCGCCCACGTCGACGAGTACGCCTTCGACGGCATCGAGATCCAGTACAAGATCCTGAAGCTCGCCGCCGACGAGCCCGCCGCCATCCCGTACGTGCGCGAGTTCCCCGCGAAGTACCCCATGGCCGACGCCGTGGCCGACAGGGACCTGGCGATGGATGTCGCCTCGCCCTCGGACAGCGTGCCCACCACGCCGATTCCCCACCTGTACCAGTGGGATCGCCGTTGGGCATACACCATGTACAGCTCGGCCACGTTCGGGCTGACCGGCTGCGGCCCGACTACGCTCGCGATGGTTTACCAAGGCCTGAACAGAACCACGGACCGCACGCCGCACGACATCGCCGTCATGGCCGAGGAGCGTGGCTACATGTCCGAATACAACGGCACCGACAGCGCCATGTTCATCGACCTTGCGCCCGATCTGGGCCTGGACTGCTGGGAAGAGTACCCCGATGCCGACAACATCCGCGAAGAGCTCTCGGAAGGCCACGTCATCGCCGCGAACCTCGCGCCGGGTTTCTTCACCGTGGGCGGGCACTTCTTCGTGCTGGCTGGCCTGACCGACGATGGCAAGGTCATCGTGAACGACCCCTATTCGGTCATCAACTCGTCGCAAACCTGGGATCCGGGATTCATCGCCCAAGAATCGATGGCGATGTTCGTCTACGCGAAGGCGTAACTACGTAGGAAAGCGCTGGCTAGGGCTTGCCGCGCCTTGTTTGCTGACGTGCGCTTAGCGTGTTTATTTGATTGACGTCACGTTTGCTGAAGTGTATTCTACTAGCGAACACTTGTTCTTTTCTGCAAAGGAGCACCGGTGACAGACGAAGTCGCGAAGGCGGATTCACTCGAAAACGAGCCGATTAGGGCTGAGATAATTCTATATCAGTCAGAAGGGGCCAACGTCCCTGTCGAGGTGACGTTCTCAGGCGAGACGTTCTGGCTTTCCCAGAAGGCGATCGCCGAGCTGTTCGGCGTGTCAGTATCCACTGTTTCCGAGCATCTGACGAACATATTTGACTCTGGTGAGCTAGATAAGGCCAGGTCAACCAATTTTTCAGGAATTTCCGAAAAAACTCGTTCAGCAGGACGCCCCACGACATACTACGACCTCGACGCGATAATCGCGGTCGGTTACCGAGTCAACTCCATGCGCGCCACAAGATTCAGGCAATGGGCGACGAAAACCCTCAAAGCGTACATCATAAAAGGTTTCGTACTTAACGACGACATGCTGAAGAACGGCGCGCCCTTCGGCCAGGATTACTTCGACGAACTGCTTGCGCGCATCCGCGACATCCGCGCAAGCGAGCGCCGATTCTGGCTGAAGATAACTGACGTGTTCCAAGAATGCTGCTACGACTACGATGGCAACAGCGACATAGCCCATGAGTTCTTCGCAACCATCCAGAACAAGATGCATTACGCGATTACAGGAAAAACCGCAGCCGAGCTAGTCGCAACAAGGGCCGACGCAAGCAAGCCGAACATGGGATTGACGTCGTGGAAAGGTTCTCCTGAAGGACGAATTCATTCTAGCGACGTTACAATAGCGAAGAACTACCTGGAAGAGGTGGAGATCGACGACCTAAATAGGCTTGTCAGCATGTTTTTGGATGTGGTCGAAGACAGGGCTCGCAGGCATCAGCTTACAAGCATGACCGAATGCGCACAATTGGTAGACGATTTCCTACGTTTCAACGGACGAAGCGTACTAACGGGAAAGAGTAAGCGGTCGCAAAATCAAGCAAAGCGCGCAGCTAAAGAGCAGTTCATGGCTTTCCAAAGAATCCAGGACGAGTCATACGAAAACGATTTCGAGAAGCAAGTTAAACGTTTAAACGAGAATTCCTAATATATAGATAGCCCTAAAGAGAAAAGGCCAACCGCAAAAACAGCGATTGACCAGGAGTTACATGGTGCGCCCAGAGGGATTCGAACCCCCAACCCAGGGATTATGAGTCCCCTGCTCCACCATTGAGCTATGGGCGCGTGCGCTCGACTATTCTAGCCTAACATCGTGCCATGCACCAGAAACTACACGTGACGCACGAGATAGCACTTGTGGATCTTGGGCGTGCGGGAGAAGTCCTCGGGAATCGTGCTCGGCGAGATGTCCTCGATTTCCACGTCGTACTTTTCCAGCTCCTCGATGTAGGGCTTGAAGGTGCGCAGGTTGCACGAGAAGATGGCAAGACCCTCTTCGGAAAGCAGGCGCGACACGCCGATGAGCAGCTCGACGTGGTCGCGTTGCACGTCCCACGTGCGCTTGCCCATGGCCTTCGAGTTCGAAAACGTCGGCGGGTCGACGAACACGAGGTCGTAGCGTTTTCCCGACCGGCGCGCCTCGGTGATCCACTTCACGACATCGGCCCGCTCGAACTGGTGGGCAGCGCCCGCAAAGCCGTTCGCTGCCATGTTGCGCCGCGCCCAATCGAGGTAGGTCTGCGACAGGTCGACTGTGGTCGTCTCGCGCGCCCCGCCTGCAGCGGCGTACACGCTCGCCGTGCCCGTGTAGGCGAACAGGTTCAAAAACCGCGTGTCGCGGGCATGCTCGGCAACAAGCTGGCGCGTCAGACGATGGTCGAGGAACAACCCCGTGTCGAGCCGGGCCGCCAAGTCGACCTCGAACTGGTGCCCGTTTTCCTGCACGGTCGTAACGTACGCACGCTGGCCGGCGTTGCGGTACTGGCCGCCGCCCTTCTCACGCACGCGCGTCTTCGAGAACACGTGATCGGGGCGAACGCCGCAGACAACCGGCGCGATGGCCAGCACGTCGGAAAAGCGGCGCCGCGCCTTGTCGGGGTCGACCGATGCCGGCGGCGCGTATTCGGCGATGTGCAGGTAATCGTTGCCGCGCGCGTCGGCCGCACCCGTGTACCAGTCGATGGCCACGGCGTAATCGGGCAAGTCGGAATCGTACACGCGGTAGCACGTGACGCCCTCGCGGGCCGCCCACTTCCGACGCTCCTTGAACACCTTGCGCAAGCGCGCCGCGAACTGGTCGGACGCCTCTTCGAGCACCTCGACCGCATGGGGCGCACCACCCGCCAAGTCGGGCACCTCGATGACGCGCCCGCCCGCAGGCGCCGTTTCGTACACCTCGACGGCTGTCTCCACGCGGCCGCGGCCCAGCTTGAAGCGCTCGGCTGGCGCTGCGCCGAAGCGCGACTGCACGTCTTGCGCGCCCACCGCCACGAACTTCGAGCCGTGCGGCGCCTTCGCGCACGCAGCTGCAAAAGCGGCCTCGTCGGCCTGCACGTGTGCAGGCGAATCGGCGCGCGAAGCCGCGTCGACGTTGCTCGCCACCATGAGAAGCGGCGCATGGGAAATCGCCTTGTGGCCGCGCACGAGCTCGTTCATGCCGGAAGCGTCGCCCAGCTCGATGCTGACGACGGGCCGCACGCCCGCGTGGCGCACATGGTTGCGCGCCCGCGTAATCAGCGGCGATGACGTGGAAGCGCCGACGAAGCGCACGCGGTCGGCATCGGGCCGCTCGTTGGGCAACATCTCGGCCGCCGCAGCCCCGCCCACGCGCACAAGCCCCGCCTCGAAGCGCTCGTCCGCCTCGGCGACAAGACCGTTCCACATGCGTTCGTCATAATGCGCCCAACCGGTGAAGCCCCACTTCTTCCTGCGCAGGCCAGGCGCGCAATCGCATGCCATAAGCGCCGCCTCGACGAGCATGATGCCGTCACGGCACGCCGGGTCGATGAACGACGCCCCCTCGGCGGCCAGCGCCTCCCATCCGGAAAGCGCCAACGCGCCCGCCGCGAGCGAGCAGAAAAGCGCGGCGTCTTCCTTGTCGTCAGGCGAAAGATACGTGCGGTGGTTCAGCGCCTCGCCCGAAAAGTCGAGCGAGATGGTGGCGCGATTGTCGCGCACGCGCACGTCGATGACCGCGCGCGGCGCCACCGTGTCGACGGAAGGGCGCGCATCACGGCGCGAGCGCATGCGGTCGACGATGGCGTCTTTCACCTTCAGCGCCGTGAACCGCGTGTTGCGCAGCTCGTCGTTCGTGCCGTGTGCGCGCACCGCCATGGTGGCGTCGTCGGCGAGCACGTCTTCCCACGGCAAATCGTAGGCGCCCGCGTACAGCAGCGCCGCGTCGCCCGCGTTCACGCGCCCCACCACCATCAGGATGCGCGAAGCCACGCGCGACCACAGGCATGCGCGAAGGGCCAACTCGGGCCCACAGAAAAACGCGGCGCCCCCGCCGAGGGGACGCACGCGTTCGATTCCAAATGATTTCAATTCCTGGGCGAGCGCGCCTTCCAACCCGGCGATGCAGCTCGCGAAAAACTCCAACTCCAAAACGTTCTCCTGACAGTAAACGTAGCGAGCGGCGTCCAGGTGCCCCGCATTGGCTTGAAAGACAAGCGCCGCGTACTTCGGTACGCAAGCGCAGACTTGAAAGCTAAGGCGGGGCACCTGGGCACCGCGCAGCGTCAGCGGTTCCGGCCGCCGTCAGGCAGCCGGAACGTTAGTCCTCCAGGTAGTCCTTCAACTTGGACGAACGGGACGGGTGGCGCAGCTTGGCCAGCGTCTTGCTTTCAATCTGGCGGATGCGCTCGCGCGTAACACCGAATTCGCGGCCGACTTCCTCGAGCGTGCGCGGATGGCCGTCTTCCAGGCCGAAGCGCAGGCTGATGACCTTGCGCTCGCGCTCGGCCAGCCCGTCGAGCACCTTCGTCAGCTGCTCTTGCAGCATGCTGAAGCTGGCGGCATCGGGCGGCACCACGGCGGCGTCGTCTTCGATGAAGTCGCCGAGTTGGGAATCCTCTTCCTCGCCGATGGGCGTCTCGAGCGAAACGGGCTCCTGCGAGATCTTCTGAATCTCGCGGACGCGCTCGGCGGTGAGGCCCATCTGCTCGCCGATTTCCTCGGGGGTCGGTTCGCGGCCGAGTTCCTGCAGCAGCTGGCGCTGGATGCGCACGAGCTTGTTGATGGTTTCCACCATGTGCACGGGAATGCGGATGGTGCGCGCCTGGTCGGCGATGGCGCGGGTGATGGCTTGGCGGATCCACCACGTGGCGTACGTGGAGAACTTGAAGCCCTTCGTGTAGTCGAACTTCTCGACCGCGCGGATGAGGCCCAGGTTGCCTTCCTGGATGAGGTCCAAGAACAGCATGCCGCGGCCGACGTAGCGCTTGGCGATGGAAACCACCAGACGCAGGTTCGCCTCGATGAGCTGCTGCTTGGCGTCGAGGCCCACCTGCTCGACGCGCGAGAGGCGGCGCATGTCGCGGCGCGGCAGTTCGATGCCCTCTTCCTCAGCCTTTTCCAGTTCCTCGGTTGCGGCGACGCCGGCCTCGATCTTCATGGCCAGGTCGATTTCCTCGGCAGCCGTGAGCAGCGGCACCTTGCCGATTTCCTTCAGGTACATGCGCACCGGGTCGCCGGTCAGCATGGTGACGCCGGAATCGGCCGCCCGGCGGCGCGACTTCACCTTCGCGCGCGACGTGACCTTGGGCAGCGCCACGTCGCTTGCAGCTTTCAGCTCTTCCTCGGGAATGCCCTCGAGGAGCTCTTCCTCGGTTTCGTCGACGTGGACCGACTCGTTCGTGCCCTGTTCGATTTCGGCCGTAGCCTCGTCGATGACCTGGTCGGGCTCGGGGCCGGACTCGTCTTCCTCGGCGAATTCGTCCTCGGGTTCGACGGGCTGATCGACCGCCTTCGCGGGCGCCTCGGCCTCTTCGGCCTTCGGGGCTTCCTCGACCTCGGCAGCAGCCTCGTCGGCTTCTGCCTTCTTGGCGGTTTTCTTCGCAGCGGGTTTCTTGGCAGCCGGCTTCTTCTTGGCCGGAGCCTTCTCGGATGCGGTGTCTTCCTCGGCGGCTTTCGCGGCCGTTTTCTTGGCAGCAGGTTTCTTGGCGGCGGCTTCCTCGGTCTTTTCGCTCGTTGCCTTTTTAGGCGCAGCCTTGCGTGTCGTCTTCTTCGACGTTTCCTTCTTGGCCTGCTCTGTCGCGGTTTCCGTTGTCGCCTGGTCCTTTTTCGCTGCTGTCTTTTTCCTGGTCTGGGTTTTCTTGGTTTCTTCTTCGGTCTTCGCCTGGGTTTCAGCCACGTGAACTTCCTTTCGAAAAACCGTGTTCATGCGCCATTGCAACGCATTCTGGGCGTAAAGATACAGCGAAGTATAATATCACAAACTATGCTTCTATAGCAAGATTCACATAGCGTAAATCTATCAGTTCGTGGCATTGACATAGAACATTAGTTCGTGTATTCTAATGGCGTGCACAAGAGCACTAATTGGAAGGGGTTTGCGCCAGGCACGGGCGCATATTTCAAACCAGGGCTCCTGACCCGGCAATTCGGGCTTCGCGTCCAATCAAGCCGAGGGACATACCAATCCAACTGAATACAACCGAAGGCGGCCGCAAGGCGGTTTGGCGCAACGTTGCCAAACTTCGATTGAAGTTGAGAGGAGGTGTCCCTTATGCCCGCATTTCATCCTGACCCATGATGTTTGTACGAGCTCCGAGCATCCACAGCTCTCGCCACACTGCAGAGAGGTCTTTTTCCATAGCTTGCTTCCAGCACATAGGCTATTGATGGCCGTTGCATCGCCAATTGCCCGCAGATTTCAACCGAACTCAAATTCCAGGAGGAACCATGACGCAAGAATCAAAGAATCAGGCATTCATCGAGCCGCTGTTCAGCTCCGCATTTCCGCGCATTTTCGGCAAGGAGGAATCGAAGGAGGTAACCCGAAGCCTCGTGAATGCAGTGCTTGAGCGCATCGGCATGGAACCCATCGCGAAAATCGACGAGATAAGCTCTGAGCACACAGCCACAGAGGGCTCGGTCAACTGCAAGATGCCCCGCATGGATGTGCGCATCGTCGCCGCGGAAAGAGTTCTCGACCTTGAGGCGCAGCGCTATCCCGAAGACGTGGGCAACCGATCGATGTTCTACGCAGCACAGCTGATCAGCGAAAACACGCCGGCAGGCGCAACGTACAAAGAGATCCCGCAAGCAATCGTGATCACGCTCCTCGACACGCGTCCCAAGTTCCCGGAAACGGAGGAATTCGTTCACACATGCCGCATGCATTGGGAGCTCGGGAGGCAATTCGGCGAGGAGACGAGGGGCACCGACAGGATGCTGCTCGTGCTCGTCGAGCTTGGAAAAGTCCGGGAACGCTATAATGAGTTGACCGAGGAGGTGCTCGCAGATGATCTGCTGTCGTGGGCATACCTCCTGACGAAAGGCTACCGTGAGCCGAAGGAGGTCGAACGCATCATGGTCGAGATCCCGCCTATCGAGCATTTCGCAGAGCTTTACGGGCTTGCCGTCGATGACCCCAAGGTGAAGTGGGCCTACGAGGATGCCATATCGGCCGAGCGCGAATATCAATCACGCCAGGACTACTTCGACCGGCTCGAACGCGAAGCGGCTGAGAAAGGTCTGGAGCAGGGTCTGGAGCAGGGTCTGGAGCAAGGCCTGAAGCAGGGTGTCGAACGAGGCATCGAACAAGGTGTCAAGCGCATGGTAGAAAACCTGCGCGCAGCCGGCATCGATGAAGCCGTTATCGAAGCGGCGGCTGCAAAAGCGCGCACTTCCATTGGCGAATAGCCTCCTGCCGGAATGGCGATCGTCATTAGCTGACCGCAGGGGCGAGTCTGCGCTCGTCCCTGCGCCGTTTAACTGGTTGATTGCGTAATTACAGCAAGTCGTTCGGATCGACGTCGACGGCGACGTTTACCGACGCGTCTGCTTTGCGGGTGCGGAACAGCGGCAGCAGCACCTGGGAAATGTCCGCATCGAGCGGGGCTTTCACCAGGATGTGCCAGCGGTAGGTGTTCTTCAGCTTCGCGAACACGCATGGGGTGGCGGCGAACACCTGCCAATTGCCCGTCGTGTAGTCGCGCACGCGCACGGCGATTTCCTCGCGCAGCTTCTCGGCGTACGTGCGCACGGTCCCTTCTTCCGAGCCCCATACCAGCACGTTCGCCAAGCGCACATAGGGCGGGTACCCGAGCGCCTTGCGCTTGGGAAGCTCGTCGCGCAGGAACAGCGCGCGGTCATACGTCGCGGCAGCGCGAATGGCAGGCGCGGACGCCTCGTAGGTCTGCACCATGACGCGCCCTTCCAGCTCGGCACGGCCAGCACGGCCCGCCACCTGCTCGACGAGGTCGAACGTGCGCTCGGCCGCGCGGTAATCGGGCAGGTGAAGCTGCGTGTCGGCGCTGATGACGCCTACAAGCGTAACGTCGTCGAAGTCGAGCCCCTTCGCGATCATCTGCGTGCCCAGCAACACGGCCGTGCGTGCGGCCGCGAATTCCTCGAGCAGCCGCTGATGAGCGCCTTTGCGCGCCGTGGTGTCGGCGTCCATGCGGATGACGGGCACGTCCCCCACCCCGTCGAACGAGGCGATGAGCGCATGCAGGTCGTCTTCGACCCGCTGCGTGCCGGCGCCGAACTTGCGCAGGTAGGGGCTTCCGCATTCGGGGCACGTCGCCGGCGCGGGAACCTTGTGCCCGCAATGGTGGCACACGAGGAAGTTCCCCCACTCGTGGTACGTGAGCGACGTGGAACACGATGGGCAGCTGGGAACGAACCCGCAGTCGCGGCACAGCACGAACTTCGCGAATCCGCGCTGGTTCAGCAGCAGCACGGCCTTGTGGCCCGCCGCCAGCTCTTCTTCGAGCGCGTCGGTGAGCTCTTTCGAGAACATCGAACGCGAGCCGCCCTTGAACTCGGCGGCCATGTCGACGACCGTGATGGCGGGCATGGGCTTGCCGTTCGCGCGTTCGGGAAGCGACACCTGCTGCCACTGCGGGTCTTTCGCCGCGGCATACAGGCTCTCGATGGAAGGCGTCGCCGACCCCAGCACCACGGCTGCGCCGGCGCGCTTGGCCATCCAGATGGCGACATCGCGCGCATGGTAGCGTGGTGCGCTGTCCTGCTTGTACGAGCCTTCGTGCTCTTCGTCGATGACGATGAGCCCGAGGTTTCGCAGCGGTGTGAAGAGCGCCGAGCGGGCGCCCACGACCACGCGCGCCGCGCCCGAACGTACGAAATCCCACTGGTCGTAGCGCTCGCCTGCGCTCATGCGCGAGTGCATGACGGCCACTTGGTCGCCGAAACGCCCGCGGAACCGCGCCACCGTCTGCGGCGTGAGCGAAATCTCGGGCACGAGCACGCACGCCGTCTTGCCTTCGGCGAGCACGGCCTCGATGGCCTGAAGGTACACCTCGGTCTTGCCGCTGCCCGTCACGCCATCGACGAGCACCACGCTTCCATCGGCCTTTTCGCATGCCTGGGAAATGGCGGTGAGCGCCTGAGATTGCCCCGTGGTTAGAACGTGCCTACCCCCCGTTTGCGCATTTTCCACACATGACGCGGGAACACCACGCATACGACGACGACGTTCGATTTCGACGACGCCTTTCTCGGCGAGCGCCTTCAGCGTGGAGGCTACGTTGCCGAATTCCAAAGACAGCTCGGCAGTACGCAGCTCGCCGCGCTGTAACGCCTCGATGATCTGCTGCTGCTTCACGGCGTTCTTGCGCGGCGTGAACTCGGCGGCGTTCGGGCCGAGCTTTACCCAGCGGTCGTCGACTTCGCCGATAGCAGGCTGTTCGAGGCGCCAGTAGCCGCCTTGCGCGCGCACCATCCGCGGTACGCCGCCGGGCGGCGTGAACAGGCGCACGCATGCGGAAAGCGGCGCGATGTAACGTTCCGACATCCACTGTGCGCACGCAGCGCCTTCCTCGTCGAAATACGACGAGCTGACCGCTTTCTTGATGTAGCGCAGCTTCTTCGGATCGAGCCCGCCTGGAATGGCATCGGGCGCGCAGTAGAACAGCTCGATGACGAACCCTACGACCTGGCGCGGCCCCAACGGCACCACCACCGCGCATCCGACTTCGATCGGATACTCGCCTTCTCCCACTTCTTCAGGAACGCGATACGTGTACGGCGCGTCGAGCGCCTGCGTGGGAATATCCAATATGACCGAAGCGAGTTTCATAGTGGAAAGTATACGCGAGCAGCAAGCGTTGAAACGGCTTTGTTAGCTCGCTCGTCTAATATCGTCGAATACAGAATGGGAATACTTCGCCATGCGAAAGGTTTAACGGTAAGTTCTTGTCGTTTTGAATTGGATTTCTTGAATTGCAGTTATTCTGACCTGGGAAAACGCTAAGTGAAAAAACAGTTCAAATAATACTTGCCCTGTTTTTATTGCTATACGCAAGATTCTCGCCACGAAAACGCACGAATGGCAAGAACAAGGCGAATTGAACTATATGCTGGCGCGATTTAGCCGAACTGCATAATGCGAAGCGCATGAGCCGTGCATATCGGCGAAAACCCACCGAAGCAGGCAGTCGGGGCACTATTCGCCTTCCTCTCCTTGCATCAGCAACTCAACGCAGGTGCGCAAGTAAACAGCGTTGAAAACGCGATTGCTACTTCCCGCAAGCAGCCCGCAACGCGTCGACTTTATCGCACGTCTCCCACGTGAACTCGGGCAGCTCGCGGCCGAAGTGGCCGTAGTTGCTCGTCAGGCGGTAGATCGGGCGGCGCAGCTTCAGCGCGTCGATGATGGCGGCCGGGCGCAAATCGAACACCTCCGCAACGGCGCGCTCGATGTCGGCCTCGGGGACGGTCGCCGTGCCGAACGTGTTCACGAAGATGGAAAGCGGGCGCGCGACGCCGATGGCGTAGGCCAGCTGCACCTCGCAGCGCGCGGCCAGGCCGGCGGCCACGATGTTCTTGGCGACCCAGCGCGCGGCGTAGGCTGCCGAGCGGTCGACCTTCGTGCAGTCCTTGCCCGAAAACGCGCCGCCGCCGTGGCGGCCCATGCCGCCGTAGGTGTCGACGATGATCTTGCGGCCGGTCAGGCCCGTGTCGCCCATGGGCCCGCCCACGACGAAGCGGCCGGTCGGATTCACGAACACCTCGGCGCCTTCCCACTGCACGCCCTCGGCGTCGAAGACGGGCTTGATGACGTGCTCGACGAGGTCGGCTTTGATCTGAGCGGTCTCGACCTCGGGCGCGTGCTGCGTCGAGACGAGCACCTTCTCAACGGCGACCGGGCGCTCGTCCTCGTAGCGAACGGTGACCTGGGTCTTTCCGTCGGGGCGCAGGTACGGCAGCGTGCCGTCCTTGCGGGCTTGCGTCAGGCGCTCGGCCAAGCGGTGCGCCAGGAAGATGGGCATGGGCATGAGCGTGGACGTCTCGTCGCAGGCGTAACCGAACATGATGCCCTGGTCGCCCGCGCCGATGCGGTCGTACGCGTCGTCGGCCGCGGCCGTGCCCTGCTGCGTCTCGTACGACTCGTCGACGCCCATGGCGATGTCGGCCGACTGCGCGTGCATGTAGTTGGAAACGGCGCAGGTCTCGGCGTCGAAGCCCATGTCGGAACCCGTGTAGCCGATGGAGCGCACGACGTCGCGCACGATACTGTCCACGTCGACGTAAGCCTGCGTGCGGACCTCGCCCATGACCGTGACGATGCCCGTCGTGGTGAAGGTCTCGATGGCGCAACGCACGTCGTCGACGTTGGCAGCGCGCCCGCTGCTCGGCGACACGTAGCCTTCAGCTGCCAACTGAGCTTCCTTGGTCAAAATGGCGTCGAGAATGGCGTCGGAAACCTGGTCGCACAGCTTGTCGGGGTGTCCCTCGGTCACAGACTCGGACGTGAACAGGTATGTATGGGTATCGGACATGATTTCTCCTCGTATGATGCAGCGCATTGCAGCTGCTCTGAATTGTTTCCGACTCATTATAGTGTTTTTCGCAACGAACAAAAGGCGCCTCCAGACGAGTGGAGCGCATACGGGCGGAAAGGAAGGCCTTCTGCTCATCGCGAGGAATTATACACAGCTATTGATTCTTCCACAATTGTAGAATATATTTTGCACGAATGTTTCCGCAGGCTTGGAGGGGCCATGACGGCGCAGGTTCGCGAAGGGAAAAAGCTCGATCGGCGCGTCGTGCGCACGCGCAAGGCGATCATGGATGCCTTCAACCGTCTCGCGATGGCTGAAGACGTCGACAAGATCACCGTGAGCGCCGTCGCACGCGAGGCCGACATCGACCGCAAGACGTTCTACCTGCACTACAGCTCGATTGACGAGCTGATGTACTACAAATCCCAGACCTCATTGGAACGCGTGCTCGTCGCGCTGAAAGAGCGCGGCCAGAATGCGACGTTCAAGGAACGCGTGCATATTGCGCTGACGGAAACGAACATCGCCATAAACCAGGAAGTCGACGTGTACGCGCGCATCGTCTCGCGGCTTTCGACCGACCAGATCATCGAGTACTTCGCGCAGGCCGCCGAAGGTGCCATGGAGCATTCGGGCTACAAGCCGGATTTCATCGACGACCCCGAGAAGCGCCTGCGCCTGCAGTTCTACATCGCCGGCGCATCATTATCGACGAAAGCAGGTGGCGGTCATCTTGGCGACGGGAGTGCCCAGGTCGTCGACCACGTCGACGGTGTAGAAGCCCAAAGTGCGGCCGCTCTTGTCAGCACTGCACGTGGCGATGAGCTTCGTGCCTTTCGCGGCGCTCATGAACTCGATGTTGTTATTGACCGACACCGTGGGTTCCTCGCCCATGTTGCAACCGACGGCCAGCGCGAAGTCGGCCAACGTGAAGATGGCGCCGCCCATGATGTTGCCCGTCGCGTTGCAGTGGATGTCCGCGATGTCGAACTCGCAGACCGCATGGCCGCGCGCCGCCTCGATGACGCGGCACCCGCATGCTTCGGTTGCGAAGTGGTCGTTCGCGAACAGCGCACGCACGTCTTCAAGTGGGCAGTTCTCGTCGAGCATCCTAAAACACCTCGGCCACGGTTGCGTCGATACGCGTGAGCACGTCTTCGCGGCGCAGAAGCTCGATGCTCTCGAACAGCGGCGGCGACACCATGTTGCCACAGATAGCGACACGCAACGGCTGCAATAGGTTCTTCAGCTTCATGTCCAGCGGCTCGGCGAGCGCACGGCATTTCTCTTCCAGCACGGAGGCAACCCACGGGTTCGCCTCGTCGGCCAGCACCTCGCGGCAGGCGGCAATGGCTTCGTCGGCGCGCGCGCCCTCCTTGCGCAGCACCTTGTTCACGCTCTTCTCGTCGAGCAGCACGCACGGGCCCCAGAACATGTAGGCAAGCTTCGCTTCGGCTTCGGCAAGCGACGTCTCGCGCTCGGCCACGAGCGGATACAGCCCCTCGTAGAACGCCGGGTTGGCGTTGCGCTCGTCGTCGAACGCAGCAAGCTGCTCCTCGTTCAGCGGCTCTGCGGCCGCTTCCTCGGCAGGCGCGTTCGCATCGGGCGTCGGCACCACTGCGGTATGCACGTACGGATAGCCCGCAGCATGCGCACGGGCCAGCCACGGCTCGCTCAGGCGCACCCATTCCGCCGCGCCCATCTTCTGGATGTACTGGCCGTTCATCCACGACAGCTTCGTCTCGTCGAAGATGGCGTCCTTCTTGGTGATGCGGTCGAGCGAGAACTCGCTGCAAATGGTCTCGCGGCTCATGATGGTGGTCTCGCCGTCGAGCGACCAGCCCAGAAGCGCCAGGAAATTCACCATGGCATCGGGCAAGAAGCCGCGGTCGCGGTACTCTTCCACGCTCGTGGCGCCATGGCGCTTCGACAGCTTCTTGCCGTCGGGGCCGAGGATCATCGACAGATGGGCGAACGTGGGCGTCTTCGCGCCGAGCGCCTCGTAAATGAGGATTTGGCGCGGCGTGTTGGAAAGGTGGTCGTCGCCGCGGATGACGTGCGTGATGCCCATGTTGGTGTCGTCGCAGACCACGGCGAAGTTGTACGTCGGACTGCCGTCGGTGCGCACGAGGATCATGTCGTCCATGACGTCGGCCGGGAACGACACGTGCCCGTACACGGCGTCGTCGAACTCGATGGCGCCGCGGTCGAGCGGCACCTTCAAGCGCCACGTGTGCGGCTCGCCTGCTTCTATGCGGCGGGCCGCCTCGGCCGGGTCGAGGTCGCGGCACGTGCGGTCATAGCCGGCGTAGCTTTCCCCCGCCGCCTCGCGCTTGGCGTCGAGTTCCTCCTTCGAGCAGAAGCACGGGTACACGGCGCCGCGCTCTTTAAGCTTCTCGAGCGCCTCGGCATAGGTGCTCATACGCTGCATCTGGAAGTACGGGCCAGCTTCGCCGCCGACCTCGGGGCCTTCGTCCCAATCGAGCCCGAGCCACTTCATGGCATTCAGGATGACCTGCACGTTCTCTTCCGTCGAACGCTCGGGGTCGGTGTCCTCGATGCGCAGGATGAACGTCCCGCCCATCGCGCGGGCGAACGCCCAGTTGAAGATGGCAGTGCGGGCACCGCCGATGTGAAGCCGCCCCGTGGGAGACGGCGCGAAACGCACGCGAACTTGTTCAGTCATTTCTAGTTCCTCAGCTTGTTGCCAATAACGATTGAAAGTATAGACACGATGACGGCAACGCCAAGCCACACGACGCCCATGCCCATCCAAAATTCAGTTGGCAGCGCGCAAATCAGCAAGCTGTTCCCAGTTGCCCTGGCTGAAGAACAGCTGGTGGAACATGCGGAAGAAGCCATCAAAGTCGACGACCGCCCACACGCCGAGCGCCACGAACGCCACGAGAACCGCGATTCCCGCCGCCATGAGCGTTATGCCGACGCTGCGCTTCCGGCCGGTCACGCCCGTGAACACGAGACCCACCAAGGCGACGGCTGCCGCGATGATCAGAAGCGGGAACGCCCGCGCCGCAAGGCTGTAGCAGTCATCGAGGTGCGACACGGTGTTCTCGGAATAGCAGTACAGCTCGGAGGCGCCGGCGAACGCGGATTTCAGCTGCGGCAAGCTCGAGCGGTCGGTTACGCGGTCGAGCCGGGGGAAATCGCCGGGAACCGTGCCGCCTGCATCGAGGATCGACTGCTGGTACTCGGTGTCGACCAGGAAAATCACCCGGTACAGCTCGGCTTCGTTGTGCGAGCCGAACGAGAACTCGCGGGTCGCGTCGGCCACTTCCACCAGCTGCGTGCGGTCAAACGGCGAGATGGCGTCTTTCGCGAACCAACTGGAAAGCGTATGCGTGACCGGCGGTTGAATGCACGCCGCGAACCCCGCCGCGACAAACGAAACCGCCAGCGTAATGGTGGTGAGAATCGCGACTATGCCCTTGAATACCTTCATAAACGAATAGTAGCAAAACAGCTGGGCGCAATAAGCAGCGAGCGGTGTCCAAGTGCCCCAGATTGGCGCGAAAGACAAGCGAAGCGTACTTCGGTACGCGAGCGCAGGCTTAAACGCCAAGATGGGGTGCTTGGGCGCCGCGCAGCGGACAAGGCGCCCGGCTGCCGTAGGCAGACGGAACTACAGGTTGCAGTCGACCCAGATGACGGCGCTGGTCAGGTCGCCCATGGGCTGGCTGATGATGGGCTTGGGCCCCAACCGCGCGAACACGCCGCCGAACTTCCCGTTGAACGTGTAGAGGCCCGGCATGTTGTTGTAGAACGCGGTCTCGCGCGGGATGTCGGCGTCGTCGGCGATAAGCAAATCGTTGCAGATGGGCAGCAGCTCGGTCTGATAAGGCGTCAAATACGTCTGCACGAGGAACGGCGCGCCGGCCTTGCCATTGGCGAAGCGCTCCACGATGCCTTCCCATTCCTCCTGCGACCACATCTGGCCGGCGTACACGTCATGGGCGCCGTACTGGTCGGTCGGCTTGATGATCCACGCATCCTTGTTGGCTCGCACGTCGTCAAGATCGATATGCGCGTCGTCGAGGAACTTCGTCTGCGGCACGTACTCGTCCACCAACCGCAGCTCCTCTTCGGTCAACATCTCGCGCGTCTCGGGCCAGAACACGGCGTCGAAGATCTGCTTGTCGTGCACGATATGCCCGGCGAAGCTGCCGATGAGCGCACACGCGCCGTCGCGCACGGCGGCGATCATGTCCTGGCTCTCGTCCCAGTTGTTCAGGATGTCGTTCGTGACCGAGCGGCGCCAGATGGCGTCGATCTTGCGACCCTTCTTGTCGCGCAGCTCGCGCGCGTCAGCGTCGTATTTCAGGTCGCGCACGTCTTCCACCAGGCACGGATAGCCGTGCTCGCCGAAGTAGCGCGCGTACACGCGGAACTCGTCCACCACGGCGTTCTCCATGAAGTCGGCGATGGCGAAGGTGGGGTGCTCCACCTTGTTCTCGAACGTCTCGTAGATGCGGATGAACTCCTCCACCCACGGGTTGAACAGGTCGCTCGTCTGCAGCTGATGGCGCTTCGCGAATTCCTGCATCGTGGCCGAGGCCGCCAGCGATATGTTGAGCTCGCGGTCCTCGTTCATGCCGGACGACCCGTCGGCGTTCCATTCGCAGAAGCCGCCCGTCAGGTCGTCCTCGTTCAGGAACACGTCGAAGCGCGCGAACGGCAACAGCGCGTCGTAGCGCTGCGGGATGAGGATGAGCTCGCGCAGGCGCTCGTCGTAGTCGAACAGCTCGCGGTACGCGGGGTCGTCCAGGTAGCGGCGCATGACCTTCTCGCAGATAGAATGCGAGGTTTCGGCGAGCCACTTCATCTTGTCGTAGGTTTCGCGGTCGAACAGACGCGGCACGAACGACGACTCGGCCTGAATGTAGTGCACGAGCGCCGTCGAGTTCTCCATGTAGGCGAACGCGTTCTCGCGGCCGGCGATGTCGCCGTCGAGCGACTTCACGATGTCGAGGTACTCGTTCGTGTATTCGGCGTTCTTGGTCATATGCTTCCCTTCAATCAGCAGAGAATCCTGTGAAACGTAGGGGCGCTCTCCGAGCGCCCGCCTGCCGTGGTTGACGGGCGCTCAGAGCGTGCCCCTACGGCTTGCCTGAACCGTTTTTGCCCATGGGCAGTGTATCACCTAATACACGTCGGGACGGCGATGCTCGAGGACGGGCATGGCTGCGCGGGCCTTCGCGATATCGGCGAGGTCGATATTGGCGACGAGCAGCTCTTCTTCGATGCCCTTCGCTTTAGACACGACGTCGCCGAGAGGGCTGAAGACGCAGCTATTGCCGGCGTAGTCGCGATGCGCTTCACCGAATGCGCGGTCGCAGCGCGAAAGACCGGCCACGTAAAGCTCGTTTTCAATCGCGCGCGCCGCGAGCAGCGTCTTCCATTGGGAAACCTTGCGCGGACCGTCCACCCACGCCGAGGGATACACAAGCACGTCAGCGCCCGCCAAGGCAGCCGCACGGGCCAATTCGGGAAAGCGCAGGTCGTAGCATATGCCGACGCCGATGGTGCCAAACGGCGTTTTCACGGGCGCCAAGAGCTCGCTTCCCGGGCGCATCTTGTCGGATTCGCGCACGAAGTCGGTGTCGAACAGGTGCACCTTGCGGTAGACCGCTTGCTTCTCGCCGCTGTCGTCAACCACGACGGCGGTGTTGTACGGGCGCGTATCGTCGCTCTTCTCGTTGGCGGTGTAGATGGTCCACAGCCCATGCTTGGCCGCCAGCGCATCGACTCCCGTGCTGAACGGCCCGTCGAGCGGCTCGGCCTGGGCCGCGAACTCTTCGGCTGTCGAATCGAACGGCGTCATGAGCGACTCGGGGAACACGAGCACATCGACGCCCCGCGCTTTCGCGCGAGCCATCCACGCGTCGACCATTCCCAGCACGTCGCCATCGGCCGGATGGCAGCATTGCGCAAGGCCCAGTTTGAACATGACTACTCCTCCGGTTCGTCCAATCCGCGCAAGAACATGAGGATGCCTTCCATCAACTGGGAGTCGTCCTCGGCGGCGAAGTGCTTCAGCGGCAAGCGCAGCTTGCGCACCTCGGGCGTCCACGTGGCCTTCGAGCGGCGCAAGCGCGTCATCTTCTCGCGGGAAATATCGACGGGGTCGACCACCAGCTTGCCGGCGACGACCGAAACCAGGTTCACGTGGTGCTCGAACGCCCATGCCTTGATGCGCGCCTTCGTGAACAGGTTCTCGGCTTCCTGCGGCATGTCGGGACGCCGCTCGCGCAGCTCGGTGTAAATCTGCTCGACGAGCTGCGAGTCGGCGGCGCTCGCTATGCGGCGGTACCACATGACGCGTTCGTCGGCGCCGGGCACGTACTCTTCGGGGAGGTACGTAGCGCCTGGGATGTTCACCGTGATGTCGGACAGCGCCGGCGGCAGCTCGTCGGCCGCCTTCAGGTTGCCCTCGCGCGTGGCGTTCACGGCTGTGGCCAGCATCTGCGCGAACAGGTCGAAACCAACCGCGCTCATGTTGCCGTGCTGCTCGGCGCCGAGCATGCTGCCCGCGCCGCGGATTTCCAAGTCGCGCAGCGCGATGCGCATGCCGCTGCCGAGGTCTTGGTGCTCGTTCAGCGCGGTCAGGCGCGCGACGGCTTCCTCGGTCAGGGGCACGTTGTCGGGGAACATGAAGTACGCGTACGCCTGCGTGGCCGAGCGCCCCACGCGGCCTTTCAGCTGGTACATCTGTGCCAGGCCGAGTCGCTGCGAATCCTCGATGATCAGCGTGTTCGTATGCGGGTTGTCGATGCCGCTCTCGATGATGGTCGTGGCCACAAGCACGTCGAGCTCGCCGGCGCTGAAATCCTCCATCACGCGCTCGAGCTCGTCTTTGCTCATCTGCCCATGCGCCACGCCCACGCGCGCCTCGCCGGCGGCCTCTTGCACGCGCGCGACCGCATCGTCGATCGAGCGCACGCGGTTGGAAACGTAGTACACCTGGCCCCCGCGCGCCAACTCGCGCCTGATCGCAGCGCTGACCAGGTCGGGGTCCCACTCGCCTACGTGCACTTCCACGGGGCGGCGCTCGTCGGGCGGCGTCATGATCAGCGACATGTCTCGCACGCCCGAAAGCGACATCTGCATCGTGCGCGGAATCGGCGTGGCGGAAAGCGTCAACACGTCGATGTACTCGCGCAGGTTCTTCATCTGCTCCTTGTGGCCCACGCCGAACCGCTGCTCCTCGTCGATGATGACGAGCCCCAAATCGTACGGGTTCACGTCGCGCGAAAGCAGGCGGTGCGTGCCCACCAAAATGTCGACCGTGCCGTCGGCGAATCCTTCCAATGCCGCTTTCTGCTGCGCCGGCGTGCGGAAGCGCGAAAGCACCTCCACCTGCACGCCGAACGGCTCGCAGCGGTCGCGGAAGTTCGTGAAGTGCTGCTGCGCCAGAATGGTCGTGGGGCACAGCACCATCACCTGCTTGCCGTCCTGCGTCGCCTTGAACGCGGCGCGCAGGGCCACCTCGGTCTTGCCGAAACCCACGTCGCCGCAGATGAGGCGGTCCATCGGACGGCCCGACTGCATGTCGGCCTTCACGTCGGCGATGGCGGCCAGCTGGTCGCGCGTTTCCTGATACGGGAAGGCGTCTTCCATTTCGTGTTGCCAAGGCGTGTCGGCGCTGAAGCGGAAGCCCTGCACCGCCGCGCGGCGCGCATACACGTCGACCAGGTCGAACGCGAGTTTCTTCGTGGCCTTGCGGGCGCGCGTCATCGCCCGCGACCAGTCGGCGGTGTTCAGGCGCGTGAGGCGCGGCTCGCCGCCTTCGGGGCCGACGTAGCGCGTGACGCGGTCGAGCTGCTCGACCGGCACATACAGCTTGTCGCCCTCGGCGTACTCGATGAGCAGGTAATCGCGGCGCGTACCGTCGACTTCCTGCTGCACGAGGCCCGTGAAGTGCCCGATGCCGTGCGCTGCGTGCACGACGTAATCGCCCGGCTGGTACGGGAACGTGATCTCGGTGATGTCGACGTGGCGCGTGGGCTTGCGGGCGGACGCGCCCTGCGTGTCGGACACGCTGATCATCGCGAGCTTCGCCTTCGGGATGATCATGCCGAGCGGGATCTCCACGTCGACGATGTTGACGACGCCTTTCTTCAACCGCTTGCTTTCCCCTTCGTCCGTCAACACGTCGAGGCGCTCTTCGATGGGAAGGTTGCGCTCGACGAAGGCGAGTTTCATCTCCTCGCGGGCGCGGTAGTTGGGAGCGGAGAAGACGACCGTGAAGTTCTGGTCGGTCAGCTGCTTCAGGCGTCCGAAGAGCTTGTCGGGGTGCCCCGCCACTTCGACGCGCTTCACGGGAAGCTCCTCGTCGATGGCGCCGCCGACGCGCATGAGCGACAGGTACGTCGCCCGTTGGCCATGCCCGAAATCGAGCGAGGACGGCTCGGCGAACAGCCCTTCAAGGCCGATGTTCGTGCCGTGCGCCGCCGCTTCAAGCTCCTCGGATGCGTGCATGGCGTCGTCGAAGAGCGAGCGCGGCTCGATGAGGCAGGTCAGCACGTCGCGCCCCGCGTAATCTCCGAGCGTCACCGTCGTGTCGTACAAATACGGAAGCAGCGCGTCGGCGCCGTCGAAGTGCAGGCCGCCTTCCAGCTGCTCGAGCAGTTCGCGTAGCGCCGGGTTCGTGCGGGCGGGGCGCTTCAGCGCCTGCGTCGCACGCGCCACCATGGCCGGCGTGCTGGCGAACTCGCGCACCGGGTAGATCTCCACCTGGTCGAGGGCCGAGATGGTCTGGCCGGTCGAGCGCACGATGCGGCGTATCTCGTCGAGCTCGTCGCCGAAGAAGTCGAGCCGCACCGGGTACGCCAGATTGCCCGGGTGCACGTCGATGACGCCGCCCTTCACGGCGAACGTGCCGGGCCCTTCCAACTCGCCCGTGTTCTCGTAGCCGCGCTCTTCCAAAGCGTGCGGAACGTCGTCGAATTCCGCCAGGCCCAGCGCATCGGCATCGGGCATGTCGGCAAGCTCGTAACCCGCCTGGAAGACGAGCGGCTTGTGCACGCCGGCCGAAGCGGGCGGCAACTCGCGCAGCAATGCGCGGGCAGAAGCGACCACCACGACGTCGCGGCCACACGCCAGCGCATCGGCCGCCTGCAATCGGCGCGCTATCTGGCGCGGATTGGGGGATTTCGCCTGAAACGGCAGGTCGCTGCGCCCTTCTTGTACGTGTAGCGGTTGCGCGCGAACGTGAGCGAAGCCTCCTCGCCCGCCACCACGACGAGCGTCGGCTGCGGATGATGCGCGAACCGCGCCGCCACCATGAACGGGCGAGCCGACGACGCGACTCCCAGCGTGGCGTCTTCCCCCGCGTCGAGCTTGCCCCAGAACACTTCGAGAGCATCCGAGCGCTCGAGCGCATATGTCAACGCATCAATCAGCATGTGGCAATTGTATCAAGACGGATTCATGCGCCCATCATGCTGTATTCCATATCTTCATTTCCATCACGAGGGCAACCCAGACGCCTAGCCCGCAATTCACGCCGCTTGCAGGTGCACGACTCGCGATCTGCGTTCCCAACCTAGGCTAACCGCCTCAGGAGCAGAACAACGCGTACGCCCTTACAGGTGCAGAACCCGCAATCTGGAACACCAGCAGGTACGCTCTACGTTAAACCAGCATCGACCTGCTATAGGTAATGCTGGTTTAGCATTGGGCAGGTGCAGAACCCGCAATCTCGTGCATCTGATGTTCGAGATTCGGGGTCTTGCACCCCAGTTCATGTATGTGGAAGCTTGCGAACTGGGGAAACGTCTCCGCCGGCCGCTTCCATACGCCCTATTCAGGTGCAAAACCTGCAATCTCGTGCATCTGATGTTCGAGATTCGGGGTTTTGCACCCAGCGGCGCTCGAAATTCAGGGTCTTGCACCCAGCGGCGCTCGAAATTCAGGGTCTTGCACCCAGCGGTGTTCGAAATTCGGGGTCTTGCACCCGAGAGCGCTCAGGATTCAGGTTGTGCGCCGAGCTCAATTGCGGTTGTCTCGCAACAAGTTTCTACGCGGTTATTTCTCGACGGGCTCGTACTCGTTGTCTTTGTAGTCGGTGACGATTTCCTTCAACGACGCGGCCATGCCCGCCAGGGCCTGCATGTCGGACGGGATGATGAGCTTCGTGGCCTTGCCGTTCGCCACCACCTTCAGCGCGTCGAACGACTGAAGCGTCAGCACGGCGGAATCGGCGCCGGCCTCGCGCACCGCGCGGATGCCGTCGGCGGTTGCCTGCTGCACGTTGCGGATGGCTTCCGCCTCGCCTTCGGCCTCGCGGATCTGGCGTTCCTTCTCGGCCTCGGCGGCCAGGATGATCATCTGCTTCTTCGCCTCGGCGGCCAGGATCTGCGCTTGCTTCTCGCCTTCGGCAACGGTGATGGCGCTTTGCTTCTGGCCTTCGGCCAACAGCACCGCCTCGCGCTTCTCGCGCTCGGCCTTCATCTGCTTTTCCATGGCCTCGCGGATGGCAGCCGGCGGCGTGATGTTCTTCACCTCGACGCGGTTCACCTTGATGCCCCACGCGTCGGTGGCTTCGTCGAGGATGGCGCGCATCTGCGCGTTGATGGTGTCGCGGCTGACCAGCGTGGTGTCGAGGTCCAAATCGCCGATGATGTTGCGCAGCGTGGTGGCGGTCAGGTTCTCGATGGCCATAATGGGATTTTCCACGCCGTAGCAGTACAGGCGCGGGTCCATGACCTTGTAGAAGATGACCGAGTCGATGGACATGGTGACGTTGTCCTTTGTGATGACCGGCTGCGGCGGAAAGTCGGCAACCTGCTCTTTCAGCGACACCTTCGCGCGGACACGGTCGATGAACGGCAGCTTGAAGTGCAGGCCGTTGCCCCAGGTGGTGAGGTACGAGCCCAAACGCTCGATGACCATGGTCTCGGCCTGCGGCACGATCTTGATGCACGTGATGCAGACGATGACGACGAGTACGACGATGACGATGAGGACGATGGGCATGTTAGATCCTTTCCACGACCATTTTGATGCTGCGTTGCTCGACGACGCGAACCTGCGCGCCGGATTCGATGGGCGAGCCGTCAGCCGAAAGCGCCACCCACGTCATATGGTCGGGCGTTTCGATGCGGCCGGTTTGGGCCTGCTCGTCAATGGGCTCCACGACGAGCGCTTGCGTGCCGACGAGCGTGGGTTCATGACGCTCGCCGATTTTGCGGTGCTTCATGATGAGCGGCCGAAGCAGCGCCAGGCACACGAGCGACACCGCCAGGAACACGACGATCTGCACCACGAGGTCGGCGCCGAGCGTTCCCGCCACGAACGCGACGACGGCGCCGGCGACGAACCACACGGTGATGAGGCCCTGCGAGGCAAGTTCGATGACGGCCATCAGCGCGGCGATTGCCAACCACCAATACGGGCTCATGCGCGCTCCTTCCTATCAGTGAGAGTATCGCACATTTAGTCGCGGGTGAGCTTGCGGTGCAGGCGGTGGGGCTTGGCGGCTTCAGCGCCCAGGCGCGCGATGCGGTTTTCCTGGTAGGCCTCGAAGTTGCCCTCGAACCAGTACCAGTTGCCGGGGTTGTCGTCGGTGCCTTCCCACGCCAGGATGTGCGTGGCAACGCGGTCGAGGAAGAAGCGGTCGTGGCTCGTGATGACCGCGCAGCCGGAGAATTCGTCCAGCGCCTCTTCGAGCGAGGCCAGCGTCTCGGTGTCGAGGTCGTTCGTGGGCTCGTCGAGCAGCAGCAGGTTACCGCCCTGTTTCAGGGTCAGCGCCAGGTTCAGGCGGTTGCGCTCGCCGCCGGACAGCACGCCGGCCGGCTTCTGCTGGTCGCTTCCCTTGAACCCGTACGCCGCCACGTAGGCGCGCGACGGCACCTCGGTGTCAGCCACCTGCATGAAGTCGAGCCCGCCCGACACGACCTCCCACACGCTCTTGTCGGGGTCGATGCCCGCACGGTTCTGGTCGACGTACGACAGCACGGCCGTCTCGCCCAGTTCCAGCGTGCCGCTCGTGGGGGTGTCTTCGCCCACGATCATGCGGAACAGCGTCGTCTTGCCCACGCCGTTCGGGCCGATGACGCCCACGATGCCGTTGCGCGGCAGCGAAAACGACAGGTCGTCGATCAGCACGCGGTCGCCAAATGCCTTGTGCAGGTGCTCGGCTTCCAGCACCTTGTTGCCCAGGCGCGGGCCGGCGGGAATGTGAATCTCGGAGAAGTCGACGTTCTTGCGCGCCGCCGCCTCGGCCGCCATCTGCTCGTACGCCGCCAAGCGGGCCTTGCCCTTCGCCTGCCGCGCCTTCGCGCCGCTGCGCACCCATTCCAACTCGGACTTCATCTTCTTCGCGCGCTTCTTGTCCTGCGCGCCTTCAAGTTCCAGGCGGGCGGCCTTCGTTTCCAGGTACGTGGAGTAGTTGCCCTTGTAGGGGTACAGCGTGCCGCGGTCGACCTCGCAGATCCACTCGGCCACGTTGTCGAGGAAGTAGCGGTCGTGCGTGACGGCCAACACGGCTCCGGGGTAGGTGGAAAGGAACTGCTCGAGCCACAGCACCGACTCGGCGTCGAGGTGGTTGGTCGGCTCGTCGAGCAACAGCAGGTCGGGCGCTTCCAGCAGCAAGCGGCAGAGCGCCACGCGGCGCCGCTCGCCGCCCGACAGCACGTTCACCGGCGCATCGGGGTCGGGGCATTGCAGCGCGTCCATGGCCTGCGACAGCTGCGAGTCCAAGTCCCAACCGTTCGCGGCGTCGATGGCGTCTTGCAGCTTGCCCATCTCGTCCATGAGCGCGTCGAAGTCGGCGTCGGGTTCTGCCATTTCGGCGGAAATCTCGTTGAAGCGGTTCACCTTGGCGATGACGTCGGCGAACGCGGCCTCCACGTTCTCGCGCACCGTTTTGTCTTCCATCAGCGGAGGCTCTTGCTGCAGCAGCCCCACGGTATAGCCGGGCGTTAGGCGCGCCTCGCCGTTGCTGACCTCTTCCAGGCCGGCCATGATCTTAAGCAGCGTCGACTTGCCCATGCCGTTGGGGCCGACGACGCCGATCTTCGCCCCGGGGAAGAACGCCAGCGTCACGTCGTCGAGGATGACCTTGTCGCCATGCGCCTTGCGCGCCTTTTCCAACACGTAGATGAACTCCGCCATGGGATACCTCGTTTCGTCGCGGCCAGCATGTCGAACTGGCCTGGTCAGATTGACTCATTGTACAATGAGGGTGCGTAATTCGCGAAGAAGGGTCGGCAATGAGCGATCGCGGTTCAGAATACAGGCCAACGCCACGCAAGCGTCCGAGCGTGAAGGACGGCTCGCGCGCACGGGCGGCTGCCCCGCGCACAACCAGGGCGGCTTCAACAACCAGGACGTCTGCGGCTTCCGGCAGAACGCCTGCTTCGAGCAGGGCGTCTTCCGCTAACAGGGCGCCATCTCCCAGCAGGGTTCCTTCCGCCACGATCAACCGCACGTGGCTTTACCTTATCGGCGGCGCGATCGTAGTCGCCATCCTTATCGTGGCGATAGCGTTCTTCCTGGGCGGGCGCCACGACGAGCCTGCGGCCAACGACGCGCAGGAAGCGTCTGCCGACGCGGCCGCCGTGCAGTCGAACAAGAACCCTGGCCCGTATTCGGTCAATTTCACCACGACGGGCGACCTCATCTTCTGGCGCGAGGTGGCCGACTACATCGACGCGAACGGCGGCGCCAGCGCCATGGCCAATATCGACGACATGCTCTCGCAGGCCGACGTGACCATCGCGAACGTGGAAAGCCCGCTTTCCGACAACGACAGCGAGCCGATTTACGACAAGGACGTGTACATCATCGGCCGTCCGTCGGCCATCGAGGGCATCGTGAACAGCGGCATCGACATCGCGTCGCTCGCGAACAACCACATCATGGACTACACCGGCCCAGCGCTTCAGGACACGCTCGCCGCGCTCGACGCCGCGGGCATCCTGCACGCGGGCGCCGGCATGACCGAAGCCGAAGCCGAAAAGCCTGTCGAAACAACGGTGAACGGCGTTTCCATCGCCTTCTTCTCGTGGACCGACATCGTGCCCGACAACTTCCTCGCGTTCGGCGACCAGCCTGGCGTGGTGTCGGCGCGCATGAACATGGACGACGCGTGCAAGCGCGTGCGCGAGGCGAAGGAGACCCACGACATCGTCATCGTGGCCATGCATTGGGGCGTCGAGTACCAGGATTACATGGACGAAGGGCTGCAGCAAGCGCCCGCGCACCAGCTGGTCGACGCCGGCGCCGACGTCATCGTGGGCAACCACCCGCACGTGTTGCAGGGCATCGAGTTCTACAACGGCTCGCTCATCGCATACGCGCACGGCAACTGCGTGTTCCGCCAGTCGTTCGACTTCGGCAACACGCACGAGTCGTACGTGCTGAACTTCGACATCACGCAAGACGGCATCGAGAACCTGGTGGCCACGCCGCTGTACCTCGACGACGAGTACGGCATCCCCAGCGTAGCGACCGGCGAGCAGGCGCAAACCACGCTATCGCGCCTCGTCGAAATATCGGAGGGCCTGAACACCGCCTTCGACCTGCACGACGACAAGGCTTACATCACGCCGATAAGCTAAAGGTGCAAGACTTCGATTCTTGTGCAGCGAATGCTCCAGATTGCGGTTACGCCCGAGACAATTGTCGAATTGCTGCGGAGCGCGGCCGAAAGCTCATGTCCTTTCCTATTCCACCGATTTCAGCGATTCGACCATGTTCACCTTGGCGAGCTTGCCGCGCATGGTGAAAGCGACGATGGCGGCGAACGCCATGGTGATGACGAACGACAGCACGTAGCTCGCCGGCGCGATGTCGCGCCCGAACATCATCTGGGGCGTCTCGGCGGCCTGCGCGATGTACAGCGTCAGCGGCACCCCGATCACGCAGCCGATAAGCGCGCCGATGAGCGCCATGATGACGATTTCACGGAAGATGTAGGCGTTCACCTCGCCGCGCGTGAAGCCGAGCACCTTCAGCGTGGCGATTTCCCGCACGCGCTCGTCGATGTTGATGTTCGTCAGGTTGTACAGCACGACAAAGGCGAGCGCCGCTGACAGCACGATAATGACGAGGATGATCGTGCCCATGAGGTCGAGCATGTCCTGATAGGACGCGATCTTGTCCGCGACGAAGCTGACGGTGCTGACGCCGTCGATGGCAAGCAGCTCGTCGCTGAACGCCGCCTCGTCGGCGTCGGGCGCAAGCTTCACGTACGTCAGGTCGTACGTCGGCTCCTCGCCGAACGCAGCACGGTACCCACCTGGCAGCATGTACGCGTAATGCCCCAGGTAGTTCTCGGCGATGCCGCCCACGGTGAACGTGCGCCCGTCGCCCGTCGCGTCGCCGACGTCGTTCTCGTCGTAGAGCACCACCGTATCGCCGAGGCTTAGACCCAGCTCGTTGGCCGCCTTCTCGGTCAGGATGACCTCGTCGGCATCGGGTGCGAGCGGCTCTTCGCCCACGCGCTCGCGCAGCGTCACGAAATCGGCCAGAGCATCGGCGTCGCGCGGCACGACGACCTCGATGCGCATGTCGCCGTCGGGCCCGGCGGCGATCATGTTGAAATCGCACACCTGAAGGCTCGACTCGACTGCCTTCGAACCCATGACGCCCGCCACATCAGCGAGCGCGTCGTCGGTCGCATCGTCGTCGACGCGCACGGCCGCGTCGTAGTTCACGAGCTCGCCGAACTGGTTCCACACGACGCTGCCGATGGCGTCGCGCAGCCCGAAGCCGACCATCAGCAGCGCCGTGCATCCGGCGATGCCGACGACCGCCATGAAGAAGCGGCGCTTGTAGCGCAGCAGGTTGCGCGCCGTCACCTTGTGCGAGAACGACAGGCGCTGCCACAGCGGGCGGATGCGCTCGAGGAAGATGCGCTTGCCCGCCTTCGGCACGCGCGGAAGCATGAGGGCGGCCGGCTTCTCGCGTAGGCTTGCAGCAGCTGCGCCAACGGTCGCAAGCGCCGTGATGCCCACGGAAAGCCCGATGGCCTTCGCGGCGACCCCCGGGTCGATCGGCGTGGGCACCGTGGGCACGGCGTAGGTGACCTGGTACGCCGTCATGATGATCCACGGCAGCAGCTTCCCGAACAACACGACGCCCACAACGCTGCCGATGCCGCTGGCCAGCACGGCGTACACGAGGTATTTCGAGGTGATGCGCCTGCGCGAATAGCCGAGCGCCTTGTGCGTGCCTATGGTTAAGCGCTCCTCGTCGACCATGCGCGTCATGCTGGTCAGCGACACGAGGGCGGCCACGAGGAAGAACATGAACGGCAGGAACGTGGCGATTTGCGAAATGCCCTCGGCATCGGAGGACAGCTGAGCCGCGCCGTAGTTTTTCTCGCGGCTCATCACGTACACGTCGGGTTGGGCGATGTCGTCGATGTCCGCCTGCGCGTCGGCCAGCTCGGCTTCGGCATCGGCAAACTTCTCGTACGCCTCGGCGCGGTTCGACTCGTACTCGGCCAGGCCGCTTGCGTAGTCGGCCTCGCCGCTATGGTATTCCGCAACGCCGCTTTCGTATTCGGCCAAGCCGCGCTCGTAGTCCGCACGAGCCGCTTCCAACTGCGCACGCGCAGCAGCGAGCTCGGCACGCTTCGCATCGAGCCTCGCCTGCGCCGCGTCAAGCTCGGCCTCGCCGTTTTCGATGGCCGCTATGCCGGCGTCGAGCTTCGCCAGCATTGCCTGAAGATCCGCAAGCGTCGCCTGTGCCGCGTCAATTTGCGCCTGAATGGCGGCAACCTGCTCGGCGGGCGCCACCGCCAATTGCTGCTCGAGCAGCGCGATGCCGCCCTGCGTCTGCTCGATGCCCGTCACCAGCTCCGCACGCTGCGCTTTCAGGCCGTCCAACCCGGCGACCTGTTGCTCGTATTCGGCCTTGTTCGCATCGAGCTGCGCCTGGCCGTCCGCGAGCTGTTTCTCACCATCGCGCAGCTGCGCGTCGCTTTCGGCGAATTGCCGCGCCGCGTCGTCGAGCTCGGCCCTGCCGCTTTCTATGTCCGCCGCCGCAGCGTCGAGTTGCGAGCGAGCGTCAGCCAGCTGATCGGCCGCATCGGCTAGCTTCGCCTCGGCATCGGCGCGCTCGGTTTCGTAATCGTGGCGTGCATCGTCCAGTTCCGCCCGTGCATCGTCGCGCACGGCATGCCAGCGCGCCAACCCAAGCGTATCGGCGATGTCGTCGACGCGCTCCTTCACGACGGCAACCGCATCGTCGTATGGCGCGTTGTCCCACGTCTTCCCAGCCGCCTCGGACGCGGTCAGGTACGCCACCGTGTACGGCGCATCGTCGGCGAACGCGCTTTCGGGAACGTACAGGTACAGCTCGACCGTCCCCGTGCCGAGCGACGTGACGCCCAGCTGCCCGCTCGACGCATACGCCGGCGAGTTCACCAAGCCCGTCACGGTGAAGGTCGTATGCGCGAACGTGTCTTTCAAATCGGCCGTCGATTTCTCGACGCGCAAAGTGTCGCCTATGGAAATGCCGAGCTCATCGGCTGCAGTAACGCCGACCACGCATTCGTCCGCGCGTGACGGCCAGGCGCCTTCCAAAAGAATCGGCCTGTTCAGATACGCTTCATCATCCGATTGAACGGTCGCGCCATCGGAGCTGTCGCTTGCACGCGCCGCCTCGATGGGCAGCGACTCGATGCTCGCCGCATAGCTGCTCTCCCCCGCCACCACCATGACGTCCACTCGATGAGCGGGCATGACCGCGCCCACGCCTTCCACGTTGGAAATCGCCTGCACGGTTTCGTCGTCGACGCCGAGCGTGGTCATCACGGAAACGTCGTACAGGTTCGCACCGTCGAAGAACGCGTCGCCTGCGATGCGCATGTCGGGCGCCGCCATGCGCAGGCCCGCGTAGAAGCCGGCGCCGAGCAGCGAGATGATGGCGATGGCAGCAAAGCGCCCAGCCGATTGCGTAATCGACCTCACGACTTCTTTGCTGAACGCGCTTTTCATGCGGAGCCTTCCCGTTGCCTGACCATCTTATCAAGCGGCGCCGACAGGTGCCACGATAAGCCCCGCGAAAGGAGCGACAACAAAAAAGCCGCGACGAATCGCGGCTTTTCGGTTCAGCGTGCTCTTGCGCCTATGATGGTCGTTTGAACGTCATCGACGCGTCAGTACTGTCGACGATGGTCAGCTCCTCGTTTTCCAGTTTCAGCGTCGCATCGCTGCCGTCGAGGGTGATCTTGCCCTCGGAATTGCTCGAAGCCTCCCAGGTGACGTCCATGTTCTCGCCGAACAGGTTCATGGAGCCGGAGCCGTCTTCGTTCAACGTCAGCGTGACCGACAGCCCGAGCGATTCCATGAGGTTAATCGAGTCGGCATCGAGGTTCTCGTCGCTGCCGTACGCGAGCTTCCAGTCGCCCGTGTACTTGCTCTTGTCCACGCCGCCGCAACCGACGAGCGCGAAGCACAGCACGAACACGCAGCACAAAGCGGCGATGATTCCGGTTTTCTTGCTCATAACGCGTCCTTCCAATCGATTGCATCGACTGAGCACATTGTAGCGCATTGCGCTTTAGTCGGCTAAAGCTAGCCGATGACCGAACCGCCACAATACTCGCAACGGCCGTTGGCATCGGGAATGGTCGACGCGTTGCAGTGTGGGCAGGTCACGGCCATCTTCGGGGCGGCAGCGGCGGCGGCTTCGTCGCGCACGCTCTGGCGCACGTCGGTCAGCGCCGTGCGGATGTCCTGCGCAATCTGCTCGGCCGAGTTGTATTCCGCCGAACCCTTCTGGTCGATGTCGCCGCTGTGCGTCTTGAACTCGATCTCGTTGAACCACGGCGAATTCACGTGGATGGTGACCCAGATCTCGTAGTCGAGGTCGTAGCGCGGCGGGTTGTAGCTGACCTTGTTGCCGTCCGCATCTTCGCGCTTGATCTCGGTCTTGTTCTCCTTCACCTCGATGTCGCAGCCCGTGACCTGCGAGAAGTCCATGACGTCGGGGTTCTCGTCCTTCCAGCGGCTCGAACCCGACACGATGAACTTGCGCGCGTCCTCGTCGAGCAGCACCTTCGTGTTCGTGCCCAGCGTGCGCGTGTTGTTGAAGGCGGCGACGGCGGCCTTGTTGGCTTCGCGATACGCCAGCTGGTCGTTGATCTCGGCCAGCGTGGATTGCCGGCGCTCGCTGAAGAACGGGGACAGCTTGCTTGCGCAGTCCTTGCAGATCATGCCGTCTTCGAGCTTGCGCTTGCCCATACGGATCTCCTTGCCGCATACATCGCAGGCTTCCTTGCTGAAGAACATAGTCGCCACCTTTCTCGAGCGGATGATGATTTCATATTACAACGCAATTACTGAGCCATTGGGGTCAAAACGCAAGTGGCGGACGGTTTCGCGCAGCGATATGGCCTCTATGTGTATCGCGATGCATGGATATGGCGCACATGTGCATCGTATTCCTACGTGTGCGGCCAAAAACCTACACACGGACCCAATATGGATGCACGAAACCGCAAATCGGCGACATGATGCAGCGATATTGGCTCCGTGTGTAAGCGCGAAAGCCCCAATTGGCTAGCTCGACGGGAACTTCGCCCCTTTGGGCTACGTTTCGATCCTGCGCTTACGAGTTGTTCGCTATCTGGCCAAGCAATTCGTTGGCGCAATCAACGGCCCCCGAGTTGCCCGGGCTGGCGGCTTCGAGCGCCTTACGGCACCAATCGGCCGCAACGGCGTAGCCCTGGTCCATACCCCAGCCCTGCGTGGCCATGTACGCTAGGCCTCCCATGACCCGCACAGCGTTCCAGGACCCAGCCCAATGCAACGCAGCTTGGAAAACTCCGCTCAAATTCCGCTCAAGTCACCCGTAAATCAGGTACCAGGTGCCGTTTCGCCAAGAAAGCGGCGCCCGGTTTCCCGAACGCCGCTTTCACAATGCTTGGCTTGTCGCGCCGAACTTACACGATACCCTGGGCGATCATGGCGTCGGCGACCTTCTTGAAGCCGGCGATGTTCGCGCCCGCAACGTAGTTCTCGTCGAGGCCGTATTCCTTGGCGGCGTCGTCGCACGCATGGTAGATGCTCTTCATGATGCCCTGCAGCTTGGCGTCGACCTCTTCGAACGTCCAAGAGAGATGCTCGGCGTTCTGCGACATCTCCAGGCCCGAAGTGGCCACGCCGCCGGCATTGGCAGCCTTGCCAGGGAAGAACGCAACGCCGTTTTCCTGCAGGTAGGCCGTGGCCTCGAGCGTGGTCGGCATGTTCGCGCCCTCGCCCACGATCTTGCAGCCGTTGGCCACGAGCTTCTCGGCGTCTTCCAGCAGCAGCGTGTTCTCGCGTGCACACGGCAGCGCGATGTCGCACTTCACACCCCACACGCCGCGGCCGTCCTCGGCGTGGTACTCGGCGTTCGGGCGCGAATCGGTGTACATGGCAAGGCTCACGCCCTTGTCGTTGCCGGAGCGCTTGGCGTTGTAGATGCCCTCGAGCACCTCGACCGACAGGCCCTCTGCATCGTAGACCCAGCCCTTGGTGTCGGAGCAGGCGACCACCTTGGCGCCGAGCTGCTCGGCCTTCTGGATAGCGTAGATGGCCACGTTGCCGGAGCCGTGCACGACGACGGTCTTGCCCTCAAAGGAATCGCCGTGGCACTTCAGGTACTCGTCGACGAAGTACACGAGGCCGTAGCCCGTAGCCTCGGTGCGGGCGAGCGAGCCGCCGAAGCTCAGGCCCTTGCCCGTCAGCGTGCCCGTCCACTCGTTGGCGAGGCGCTTGTACTGGCCGAACATGTACGCGACTTCACGGCCGCCCACGCCCAGGTCGCCGGCGGGAACGTCGGTGTCGGGGCCGATGTGGCGCGAAAGCTCGGTCATGAACGACTGGCAGAAGCGCATGATCTCCATGTTCGACTTGCCCTTCGGGTCGAAGTCGGAACCGCCCTTGCCGCCGCCCATCGGCAGCGTGGTGAGGCTGTTCTTGAAGACCTGCTCGAAGCCCAGGAACTTCAGCATGCCGAGGTACACGGTCGGGTTGAAGCGCAGGCCGCCCTTGTAGGGGCCGATGGCGCTGTTGAACTGCACGCGGAAACCGCGGTTGACCTGCACCTTGCCAGCATCGTCGACCCACGGCACGCGGAACTGGATGATGCGCTCGGGCTCGACCATGCGCTCGAGGATGGCCTGCTCCTGGTAGATGGGGTCGCTTTCCACGACCACGCGCAGCGATTCCAGGACCTCGGTGACCGCCTGGATGAACTCGGGTTCGTTGGCGTTCTTCGCCTTGACGTCGGCAAGGACGTCGTCTACGTACGACATACGCACTCCTTAGTTTGTTCCCTGAACCTGACCAATTGCGCACCGCATGCTTTCGGCACGTGCCAACCATAGTAGGAAGCGGCCCCGCTGAAAAGGTTTCAGCGATGTTAAACTTGGGGAATGGGCGCATATATAACCCCGATGATACGGAGCGTCTATGCCGGCGATCATCTCGCACCACCTGTTCGGCGAAGAAGCGTACGAAGCGCTTGCGCCCGTCGTGGGCGAAAGCGCCGGAGCGCGCGATGCCTTCCTCTTGGGAAACCAAGGTCCCGACCCACTGTTTTGCCTGAAAGCGCTTCCGTCTTCGGTGGAGTTTCGCAACGTGGGATCGGTCATGCATGCGCAGCGGCCCGGCGAATTGTTGGCCGCCTTCCACCGGCATTTCGTCGAGCGGCCCGATGGGAGCGCACCTCTGAAGGCGTTCGCCTGCGGATTCCTGTGCCACTACCTGCTCGACTCCATCGCGCACCCGCTCGTGTACGCCCAGCAATACGCCGTTTGCGCCGAGGGAATCGAGGGGCTGCCGCCCGAGCGCAGCGGGCGCGAGGTGCATGCGCTCATCGAGACCGACCTCGACGAGTACCTGCTTTTGCGGAAGCGGGGCGAAACGGTTGGAACGTTCGTGCCCCATCGGGAAACGCTGCGCTGCAATGCCGACGCTTTGCGTGCGATTTCCGAAACCATGGCGCCCGTTGCGCGGGATGCGTATGACATGGAGCTTCCCGCCAGCGCCTTCGCGGGAAGCGTGCAGATGTACCGCACCGCGCAGGCCGCGCTCGATTCCAAGCGCGGCGGATTGCGGCAGCGCCTCGATTACGCGCGCGTGCTATCGGGAAGTGCCTACCTGCACGTCCAGGCGCTCACGCACACGGGCGCGCCGCGCGACACGCCCTTCGCGAACAACGACCACGCTCCCTGGCCCCATCCCTTCAAGTCGGGGGAAGTCGTCAGCTCTAGCTTCGACGAGCTGTACAGCGAGGCGCTTTCCCAAACGCTCGCCCTCGTCCCCCGTTTCGCGCAGTCAAGCTTCACATTCGAAAGCAGCATCAACTTCTACGGCCAGCCTGCCTGCTAAGTCATCCAAACAGCCTTAGGCCGTTTGGATGAGCTGTAGTGCTTGCGTGAACGTAATGCGCCGTGTTGGTTCATGCCCAGTTCATGCGGCGCTTCTACGCTTAGCGCATGTTCTGGGACGCGGTTCTTGGACGGCCGAACGGTGCGGCGCGCGACGCATGCTGCGCGGCCACTCCAAACCCCTAGCCGACGTTCCAGCGCCATCACGGCCCGTTTCTTGGCGCGTCAGACGACGAACGATTCACCGCATGCGGCCATCTTAGGGGTAAGCCGCGTGGAAACGGGAGCCGAGCCCCCCTGGCGTTTCTTTCCATCAATCCCTTCGCCAGGGGGCGGCTTGATTCCACTTTCCCTCTCCCAAACAACGTGAGCCTTGATGCGCAGGAGGGGAGCTGGTGCATCATTTTGCTAAGAGGTTCCCGAATCCCCTTGCCCTCCCCATAAAATGATGCACTAGCTCCCCTCCCGCGCATCATTCTCCAATACAAAAAATGAGCCCCCGATTGCTCGGGGGCTCTGTTGTGCTTGGTCCGATCTTCTTCGGAAGCGCGGCTGATTAGGCGTTGCGGCTCTTGATGGCCAGCGGGCCGGCGAAGATGAAGAAGAACAGGAACGGCAGCAGCATGCCGGCCGCCATGAGCGGCAGGGCCATCGGGGTCTGCGAGAACGGCTTGCCACCGAACATGTCGGGCGAGCACAGCGGCAGCACGATGCAGAGCACCGCGAGCAGCAGCACGATGACCATCATGATGGCGAACAGCGTGGTGCCGGTGTCGCCCGTGTCGCCAGAGGCCTCCTCGGCCAACTGGTCCATGGTCTTGCCGCCGGTCTCCTTGACGAAGAGCAGCGTGCAGATGAAGCCGAGCGCGAACGGGATGATCAGCGTCAGCACGACGGTCGACCA
>CAJOIP010000014.1 GCA_905234785.1 uncultured Eggerthellaceae bacterium | reverse complement strand
TCGACGACTTTCGGGTCGATGCCGTACCCCAAATCGCCGGCAAGCGCCTCGCCTGAAAGCTTCAGCAACACGCGCTTGTACTTGTAGTCATCGGCCATGGGCTTCTCCTCCCGCCAAGGTGTTTTCCATCGCGTTCCATATTAACCGATTTAGAAGCTCGGTGAACGATGATGTGTCATCCTGGCCTGGTCACTCTGATGCGCTTTTGCGCCGCAAGGAGAAGGGCGGCTTGAAAGCCGCCCTTCGGAAAACCCTTCGTCATGCAATCTCACTACATGCCGAGCATGCGCAGGAAGCGTTCGAGGTCCTCCATGCTGTACTCGTCTTCCGACCCGCCGCCGTTGTCGTAGGGCGATTGCTGCAGTTGCTGGCGCGAATCGCTGCTTGACGTATCGAGCAGCTGGTCGGATACCAGCGTGACGGGGATGTCGAGCGTCTCGCCATTGCGGTTGACGGTAACCGTGACCGTGTCACCGACATCGTAGCCGCGCACGTCGAGCGTGACATCGGTCGTCGACGTGACGGCCTTACCGTCGATGGCCGTGATGATGTCGCCGACCTGCAAATCGGAATCGGCAGCACCAGAGCCCTCGTAAATGCCAGCGATGTAGGCGCCCGACGTGGCCGAGAGGTTGTAGCGCTGGGCAGTCTGGCTGTTCACCTGCGAGATGGATACGCCAAGCGCCGCATGCGACGGCTCGTTGCCGGCGATGATGTCTTCGGCCAGGCCGATTGCGTAGTTAATGGGGATGGCGAAACCGACGCCCGCGTAGTCGCCCGAATACGAGGAGAGCATGGAGTTGATGCCCACGAGCTTGCCGTCGGCGTCGACGAGCGCGCCGCCGGAATTGCCGGGGTTGATGAGCGCGTCGGTCTGGATCATGTTGGGGTAATACGCGTATTGCGGCGTGGAGTTGCCGTAAAAGTAGCTGTACACGTCGGACGACGAGTTGAGGTCCATGATGGTGGAACGGTTCGTCGCGGACACGACGCCGGTCGCAACCGACTGCTCGAGGCCCAGCGGCGCGCCGACCGTCATGACCCATTCGCCGATCTTCAGGTTGTCGGAATCGCCGATGTCGGCCGCGACGAGGCCTTCGGTGTCGGACACCTTCACGACCGCGATGTCCGAGCTGCTGTCAGAGCCGACGAGCTCGGCATCGCGCTCGATGCCGTCGACGGTGACGGTGAGCTTGTCGGCGCCTTCCACGACGTGGTAGTTCGTGATGATGTAACCGTCGTCGGAGATGACGACGCCCGAGCCCATGCCCATGGCGACAGGTTCGCCCGACGTGCTGCCCGAGCCGTTTCCATACCCGTACCCGTATCCGTAGTATCCGCTACCCGACTGCTGCTGGTAGTTGTACACGGCGACGACCGAAGGCAGCGCCTTCGCGGCAACGGCTTCGGCGATCGTCTGGCCCTCGTCAACGGCGTTGATGACGCTCGGGTCGGACGTCCCGAGAACCGTCGCGGCAGACGAGGCGTTCTGCGTGCCCTGCCAAATGGCGAACCCCCCAATCGCAAGGGCGCATGCCACGAGCGCGCCGAGGAAGCCGAAAACGAACGACTTGCCCGCCCCCGACTTCTGCTTCGCTGGCTGCGGGGCAGGCGCCTGATACGTTTGCTGCGCTGTGGCGCTATGGCGCCCGGCGGTGCCGCTTGCGCCGGCGTTCGGCATGGTGGCCGTATCGCCCATGCGGGCGTTGCCGAGGCTTTCCGTGGGGTAGTTGCTGCCCGCAGGCGCGTATTGGCCCGTCGCAGACACTTCGCCCGCACGGTCGATGCCGCTCGTATCGGGAGACGCGTATTGCTGCTGGCCGCTATACGCTGGCTGCGTCGATGCATTCGAGCGGTACGGCGGCTCGGGAGGGCGCGACGAGGGCGTGCCCGATGTTCCATACATGTGATCCGTCATGGTTGCTTCGCTCCTTCGCATTGTCTGTGCGTTTGCTGTAAAGTAGGGTATCACTCATGACCGCGCAATTTGAATGACCAGGCCCGAACGTCATCATTGCGTCATGCCTCGCCTGATTCCGTAACGCTTGCGTAACCTGCTTTTCAGGTTTCTTTCAGGTTGAGCTTGAAGCGGCGTCGGCTGATAGGGCTCGCGCTTGTCCTCGCAGACTCGGCGGCGCCTTCGCATAAAGAACAGCATCGGCAACTGCCGCCTCGCGTAGCTGCGGAATCGCGCTACGCCCTACCAGCCGCGGACGCTTCTTTCTTTATTCTTCGGAAAGCAGGAAGGCGCGGGTGCGCTCGTGCTTCGGGTTGTCGATGACCTCGGCTGCGGGGCCCTCTTCGACGATGACGCCGCCGTCCATGAAGATGACGTGGTCGGCCACGTCGCGGGCGAACTTCATCTCGTGCGTGACGATGACCATGGTCATGTGCTCTTCCGCCAAGCTGCGAATGACCTTCAGCACGCCCTTGGTGAGCTCGGGATCGAGCGCGGAGGTGGGCTCGTCGAAGAACAGCACGGCCGGGTCGAGCATGAGCGCGCGGGCGATGGCGACGCGCTGCTGCTGGCCACCGGAAAGCTCGCAGGGAACCATGTCCTCCTTGCCTTCCAGGCCCATCTTCGCGAGCAGCTGCAAAGCTTTCGCCTCGGCCTGCTCTTTCGGAACCTTCTGCACGGTGACGGGCGCGTCGGTGAGGTTGCGCATGACCGTGTAGTGCGGGAACAGGTTGAAGTTCTGGAACACGAGCCCGAAATGGGTGCGCGCCTGGCGCAGCACGTCCTTGCCGCCGTATGCGGCATGCCCGTCCACATCGGTCGTGACCACGCACTCGCCGAACGAAAGCGCGCCGCCGTCGAGCGTCTCGAGCAACGTGCAGCACCGCAGAAGAGTGGACTTGCCACCGCCCGACGGGCCGATGATGGCGAGCACCTCGCCCTGTTCGACCGTGAGCGAGATGTCCTTGAGCACTTCGACGTCGCCGAAGCTCTTGCGCGCATGCTGCAGCGAAACCAGGCTAGTCATGATAGTAATCCAGCTTCTTCTCGATGCGGTTCAAGATGAATTCGACGACGATGGTGAATCCCCAGTAGATGGCCGCGGCGATGATGTAGGGCAGCATGCTGACCTGGCTGGCCGCGATGGCCTTCGCCTGCGTGAACATCTCCATGATGCCGAGCACGAA
This sequence comes from uncultured Eggerthellaceae bacterium, assembly GCA_905234785.1. Classification (GTDB taxonomy): domain Bacteria; phylum Actinomycetota; class Coriobacteriia; order Coriobacteriales; family Eggerthellaceae; genus UBA9715. The sequence goes on along the minus strand of CAJOIP010000014.1, from coordinate 36,916 downwards.
CGCGAGCGACGTGTCCTTCACGAGCGTGATGACCTCGTTGCCCATAGCCGGCAGGATACGCTTCATGACCTGGGGAAGCACGATGCGCATGAACGTCTGCGTGCGGGAATAGCCCAGCACCTCGGCAGCCTCGTACTGGCCGCGCGGAATGGACTGGATGCCGCTGCGGTAAATCTCGGCGAAGTACGCCGCGTAGTTCAGGATGAAGCCGATGTCGCATGCCCAGAACTTCCAGTCGCTGCCGAGCTGCAGGCCGAACAGGTAGTACGGCCCGAACATGAGCGCCATGAGCTGAAGCATGAGCGGCGTTCCGCGCATGAACGAGATGTAGGCGCGCATGACCCATGCAAGGGGCTTGAACTTGCTCATGCGCCCGAGCGCGATGAGCACGCCGAGGGGAAGCGACCCCAGCAGCGTGACCACGAAGATCTGCCCGGTCAGTACAAGGCCCTGGCCCAGCAGGCTCATCATCGTCGAAAGATCCACGCGTTTCCTTTCCCGTTAGCGCAAAAAAGCGCCCGCCGCTGCGACGGGCGCTTTCCGTAAACCTAGATTAGACGAGCACCCAGTTGTCGAAGCTGAGGCCGTACTCGGCGTACTTGTCGCAGAGGTCCTTGACCGTGCCGTCGGCGTACAGCGCCTTGAGCGAAGCCGTCACGGTTTCGGCGGTGGCGGTGTCGTCCTTGGCGAAGCCGACCGCGTAGTGCTCGGAGGACAGCGGCTCCTCGATCATGACGTACTTGTCGGGATTGGCCGCCATCTGGTACTGCGCGATGGACAGGTCGCACGCCACGGCATCGACCATGCCGGAGTCGAGCTGCATGAAGGCGTTGTTGTAGTCGCCGATGGTCTCGAGCTTGGCGAACGTGTCGGCGAGCGCCTTCTGGCCCTCTTCGTCGGAGAGCACCTCGAGGGCGGCGGAGTCGGCCTGCGTCATGACGGCCTTGCCGGCGAGCGCGGCCAAGTCGGCGATGCCGCTATCGGCCTTCACGACGATGACCTGCTCGTTGAGCATGTACGGATCGGAGAACGCGTAGTTGCCCTCACGGCCTTCCATGGTGAAGCCGTTCCAGATGCAGTTGATGGCGCCGCTGTTCAGCAGGGCGTCCTTGGCATCCCAGTCGATCGGCTCGGCCTTGAACTCCCAGCCGTTCGCCTCGCAGACGGCCTGGGCGAGGTCGAGGTCGAAACCGGTGTACTGGCCGTCATCGCCCACGAAGCCGTAGGGCGGATACTCGGCGTCGAAGCCGACGACGAGCGTGAACTCGCCGGCAGCGGCGCTCGAGGCGCTGGCGCTGCTTGCGGAAGCGCTCTCAGACGACGCGGAGGCGCTGGCGCTCGCACTGGAGCTTCCGCCCGACGAGCAGCCGACGAGCACGAATGCCGCCAACGCGAATGCCGCGACGAACGCGGCAGCGAACTTGACTTTCTTCATATTGTTCCTTCCCTTTCCCGGATGCGTCGGGCCACCGCTCTTTTAGCGGCCCCTCTCCCGACATGCTTTACCACAATAAAGCGATGGAGAGTATACCATAGAACGCTTGAGGGGAAGAGCGCATTAGCGCGTGAAGGACTTCTTCTTGACGGAGCGCAGCTTGAACGTGCGCGGCTCGAAATCGTACAGCTCGGAGGCGTCGACGGTGCGGGAGAGCTCGAGCGCCTCTTTCCAGCACACGTCTTCGCAGAGCCCGCACTGCACGCAGTCGGCTGCCGAGAACTCGAGGTAGCGCAGCGGGTCGGAGGATTTTTCAGCCTCGGCGCGCGCGAGGGCGCCCGTCGGGCAGAACACGGCGCACATGCCGCACGAGTTGCATTTCTGCACGTCGATGGTAACCGACCCGAACAAGCGGCTTTCTATCGCGCCTTCTTGCGGCAGCCCGATTGCATCGAGCGCGTTGAGCACTGCTTCATGGCGGGGCATGCGCAGCTGGGGCAGCGTTCCCTTTTCCGTCACCCTAAGGCGGTCGCCGATGGACGCCTCGTCGATCTTGTACCCGAGCTCGCTTTCGAGCGTCGTGCGGGCAGCCGTCATGGCCGTTTCCTTCGCGGCGCCGACCGCCTCGGAGAAAAAGCCGCGGCGCGTCGAGCCGTGCAAGCCCTGGGTGGTTTCCTCGCGCAGGTCGTCGGGGAAACCCGTGACGCGCTCGATGGCGGCATTCGAGCCGTGGGCGTCGAGCAAGAGCCTTGCCAAGCGGAGCGACTCTTCCAAAGCCCCGATGCATCGCCGATGCTTGCACGTCTGGCAATTGCCGTCGACGAGAAGGATGCGCTCGGCCCCCTTCGACACGAGCTCGACGATGAGCGCCTCGTCCGCGAATGACAGGCACGGGACTTCCGCGTATCGGGACGGATCGGCTTGCCGCTTGGCTGCTATGCGGGCACACGCCACGACCGCGCATCCGCCATTGCGCCCCACCGAGTTCAGGGAGGCTTCCCGCAGGCTGCCTTCCGTTGGCTTCACGGGAACGAGTGCCTCGGTCGGGCACGCCGAGGCGCATATGCCGCATGCGATGCACTTCCCCGCTTCGAGCTTCACCTCGTTGAACCCGACGTCGATTGCGCCTTCAGGACAGGACTCGGCGCACGTGCGGCATGCCGCGTTGCGGTTGCGCACGGCGACGCAACGGTCGCGCATGACGATGATGGGACTCTTCTCGAGCGCTTCGGCCACTTGCATTATGTTGTCGAGCGAGGGCATGAGCGTATTATGCCATGCGCGCGGCTATTCCTCGAGGAAGGCCTCTTCGAGCGCGTGCAGTTCTTCGGGGGTGTTCGCGTTGACGAAGCAGCCGCCCATGGGCTCGGCGCGCAACACTTCCGATTGCTCGTACTCGCGCACCTTCACGCGGTCGAAGAACGACTGGGCGCGCTTGTCGCCTGCATCGAGCAGTTCGATCACCGCCGGCAGGCAAGCGGAGCGGCGGTAGATGGCGTGGAACGGCTCGTATCCGTGCTTGTTCACGGGGATGACGGCATCGGCCCCCGACTCCTTCAGCGCGATGGCCTCGGCCACGACGAGCCGCGGCGACGCGAACAGCATGTCGCAGGCGACGAGCGCCACGAACGGGTTGGTGGCCGCGTCGAGCGCCGTGTGGATGCCCGGCAGCGCCCCCCTGAAATCATGCAGGTCGGGCACGAGGCGTATGTCGAGATCGGGATACTCTTCAGCTAGAAACGCCAGGCGCTCGCCTTCGTTGGTGGTGATGATGAGCTCGTCGGCGACCGGGGACAAGCGGTCGACCATGCGGCAGATGAGCGGGCGGCCCGCAAATGGCACGAGCGCCTTGCTCTGGCCCATGCGGCGGCTCTCGCCCCCCGCCTGAATGACGACCGTCACCTTCGGGCGCACGTAGTGCGCTTCCAGGAAATCGGCTATGCCCCGCACGTCGTCGGGGTGGAAATGCGGGATGCCGTACGTATCGGCGGCTTGCTGGGCTTGGGGGATGTCGGTCACGACGGCGATGGTGTTCGCCGTGGGCATCTTCGTGGCGAGGTCGGACTCCCTGCCGCCCTCTTCGAATTCGAACGCGCGCTCGCCGCGCGACTTCTGGATGAAGTCGGTGCCGAGCGGCTCGCCGTTTTCCGCCCCTTCGGCAAATGCCTGGGCAACGGCGGCATCGGCTTCGTTTTCCGCGCGCATGACCTCGATTGTGGGAAGGCCGCTTTTGCGGTAGCCCTCGACGATGACCACGTCATGACCCGGCATCGACTCGACGATGGAGGCGCATTCGAGCTCTTCTGAGAGCGTGCGCACGCGCGCGATCTGGTCTGGCGCGGCGACGACGGTTTCGGTGGCGCCGGCGTGGCGGTGGCGGTACGAGTCCTTGCCGGGAACGTCGAACTCGAAGCCCAGGCGGTGATGGTGCTTGACCGAGCCGACGTCGCGGCCGCGCGCCGTGAGCTCCTCGATGAGCTTCACCACCAACGTGGTCTTACCCGAATTATGACGGCCGACGACTGCGACAGCCGGACTGGGAATGTCAACCATTATCCCCCCCCTCTTTCCCGAAGTGCCCAGTATAGCGTAAGGAACACCCTGGTGAAACACCTGCAGGAACCGGGACGAAACGGTGCGAAACGACACGTGACGCGGGGCGCCGGGCCTACTTGAGTTCGAAGAACGAGCGGTACAGCGAGATCTCCTCTTCGCCGGGCTTGCTCGAGAGGAACTCCACGCGCCCAGGGGCCGTCGATTTCGTCAGCAACCCGCGCTCGGCAAGCTTGCGCTGCAGCTGAAGCGCCGTGCCCTGCGCGCCGTCGAAGAGCGGAACGTCGCCTACCACCTGGCGGATTTGCCTGGCGACGAACGGATAGTGCGTGCAACCGAGCACCACGCTGTCGACGCGTCCCGCATACGCGCCGACGAGGTCTTCGAGGAGGCCTGTGACATCGGGCGCGTCGAGGTCGCCTTGCTCGATGCGGCTCGCCAATCCGGGGCACGGCGCCGAGATGACCTCGTGGCCGCTTCCCCACTTCTCGGCGAGCTGCTGGTATTTGTCGAGGCGCAGCGTTATGGGCGTGGCCATGACGAGGATGCGCTTGGCGTTTGGGGCGAGCGTCGCTGGCTTCAGGGCCGGTTCCACGCCGATGATCGGCACATGCGCGTATTCGGCGCGCAGCTCGGCCGCAGCGGCCGATGTGGCGGTGTTGCAGGCGATGACGATGGCCTTCGCACCTTCGTCGAGCAGGAAATCGACGATGTCGCGCGATAGGCGCACGACCTGTTCGCGCGACTTCTCTCCATACGGCGCGTTGGCCGAGTCGCCGAAGAAGACGAAATCCTCGCACGGAAGCGTGTCGACGAGCGCGCGCAGCACGCTGATGCCGCCGACGCCCGAATCGAACACGCCGACAGAGCCGTTGAAGCGAAGCGCCACGGCAGGCCTACTTCGCGCCGTAGGTTTCGTAGTACGCGTCGATGGCCGCCATCTGGGCATCGTCGATGACGACGCGGCCCTGGCACTCGCGGTTGTGCAGGTGGTCGCACACCTCGCCCATCGTGACGATTGCGGCCGTCGGGAACCCGTACAAATCGGCCACTTCGTCGAGCGCGCATTTCCGCCCGCCCTTGCCGACTTCCTGGCGGTTCAGCGACACCATGAGCCCGCATACCTTCACGTCGGCCAGCCCCGTGATGATGGGATACGTCTCCTCGATGGACTTGCCGGACGTGGTGACGTCCTCGACCATGACGACGCGATCGCCGTCCGCAAGCGAGCTGCCGAGCAAGATGCCCGCATCGCCGTGGTCCTTGGCTTCCTTGCGGTTGGAACAGTAGCGCACCTGCTTGCCGTACAGCTCGGATATGCCCATGGCCGTGACCACCGACAGCGGTATGCCCTTGTAGGCGGGGCCGAACACCACGTCGAAATCGAGCCCGAACGCATCGTTGATGGCCTGCGCGTAATACAGGCCGAGGCGGTGCAGCTGATCGCCCGTCGTGTACGCGCCGGCGTTCATGAAAAACGGCGACTTGCGGCCGCTCTTCAGCGTGAACTCGCCGAACTTCAAGACGTCGGATTCGACCATGAACTCGATGAACTCCTGCTTGTACCGTTCCATGAAAGACTCCCCCTGCAACGCGTTCCAACAAGCTGCCACATTCCACGTGGCGGGCGCACGGAGTGCGCCCCTACGAAAAAAGGCTGTAGGCGCCTTCTTCGCAAAAAGGAAAGGGCGCGACCGCGAAGGCCACGCCCTGTAATTGCGTGGAGCCGGCGACAGGAATCGAACCCGCAACCACCTGATTACAAATCAGATGCTCTACCGTTGAGCCACGCCGGCGAACCGCAGGTGAATTGTAGCACAGGCGCCTATGCCGAAACGATGCGGTTCTCGCCCTGGCGTGAGGCGGCGCGCACGGCCGTGCCTTCGCTTCCGCGCGGATGCATCTCAGCGAGGTTGCGCCACAGCCGGACTGGCATGAAATGGCGGCGCAGCTCGGGGTTGTACCTGGCGTCGACGGAAAGCGCATCGTAGAAGCGCTTCCACGCTTCTTGCATCGTGCGGTCGTGATCGGTGGCTTCGGGAACGTCTACCGCTGTTGCGCGCACGAGCTGCCATGCTCGGCCATCGTAAACCCCCGACAGGCCGTGAGCCTCGTCGAAGATGATGAAGGGCTGGTCGTTGAGCCTGTCGGCGAAGTGGTTCATGACGAGCGGCACGACCGAGGCGTTCGGGTTGACCCGCGCGAACCAGATGCCGTTTTCCAAGTGGGAGAACCGCGCGAACTGGCGCATCTTCTCGGCTTCGTTAAGCGCCCGCTTCTCGAGGCGGCGCAGGTCGGCGACAGCCGGGTTCGCAAGCTCGTCGAGCACGGGCGAGTTCCTGAGGCTGCCTGGCCTTGCCATGCAGTAGCGAATGAACGAGAGGACGATGCGGCCCGTTTCGCGATCGTCGCACGTCGAAGCGCGCATGATGGCCGTGAACGCCCGCTTTCCAACCGCCCTTTCCACGCCGCGCCTCACCCGGCTGGCTCGCTCGAAGTCCGTCGCGACGTGCACGCAGCTCTGCCCCAAGCGCGGCTCGTACGAAGCCTCGGCGACGACGTCCTCGGGCTCTTCATGGCGCTCGTACGCTAGGAACACGGCGCAGAGCAGCCCTTCGAGCGTTCCGTCGTGCAAGTACGCGACATGCCGCAGCGGCTCTTCTTGCGCAAGCATCATGACAGGTTCCATGCGACAGACGGCTCTCGCGCACCCACGGAAAGCTTGGGCGGCTGGCCTGCATAGTCGCCCGAAAGCGACCTTGCCGCAGGGGTGGGCGACGCGAACGTTTCCCCTTCGCCGAACAGCGAGAGCTGGTTGGGCAGCACGGCGTCGGCGCGGCGGCCATGACGACCGCCGTTGATCGGGGCGGCGAGCAGCGGCCTGAGCGATTCCCGCGTCATGGCGACGCCCGCGCCCGCGTACTGGCCGTTGCACGTTATGAAATACCGGGCGCGCTTGTAGGCGATGCCGAGCTTTCGCAGATGCGGTTCGCGTATCGTGGCGGTCTTGCGGGCGCGCACGATGGATTGCGCCCCGACCACGCCGATGCCGGGCACGCGCATGAGGGCCTCGTACGGGGCCGTGTTAACCTCGATCGGGAACAGCTCGAGGTGGTTCAGCGCCCAATTCGCCTTGGGGTCGAGCAAAGGGTCGAGGAACGGGTTCGCTTCGTCGACGAGCTCGGATGCGTCGAAGCGGTAGAAGCGCATGAGCCAGTCCGCCTGGTACAGGCGGTGCTCGCGGTTCAGCTGCACGGCATCGGTCTTCGGCAGCCGCGCGTCGTCGTTCACCGGCAGGTACGCGCTGAAGAACACGCGCTTGAGCGACATCGACTTGTACAGGGCGGCGGACAGGCTGAGGATCTGGTAGTCGGATTCGGGCGTGGCGCCGACGATCATTTGGGTTGACTGGCCGGCCGGCGAGAACGGGTGGCGCGTGGCCGCACGCTGGATGCCGCCTTGGTAGAACACGCTTTTCCGCTTCGCGAGCAAACGCGATTCCCTGCCCTCGGCTATGCCCTCGGCGATTTGGCGCATGGGGGCCACGATATGCTGACGGGTTTTCTGAGGGGCGAGCAGCGCCAGGCTTTCCTGCGAGGGCAGCTCGAGGTTCACCGAGAGGCGGTCGACCATGCGGCCCAGCTGGTCGATGAGCTCGGGCGAGGTGCCCGGCACCACCTTTGCGTGAATGTACCCGCGAAAGCCGTATTCGTCGCGCAGGATGCGAAGCGCCTCGACCATGAGCTCGGTCGTGTAATCGGGCGTGCCCAGCACGCCCGAGCTGAGGAAAAGGCCCTCGATGTAGTTTCGCCGGTAGAACTCGATGGTGAGGTCGGCCAGCTCGCGCGGCTTGAACGTGGCGCGCTCCACCTCGTTGGACCGGCGGCTGGCGCAGTACGCGCAATCGTACGCGCACACGTTGGTCATGAGGACCTTCAGCAAGCTGATGCAACGCCCGTCGGCCGTGAAGCTGTGACAGCACCCTGCCGCCTGCGTGGCGCCGAGCTTGCCCTTCACGGCCCCGCGATCGGAACCCGACGACGTGCATGCCACGTCGTACTTCGCGGCATCCGCCAAGACCTCGAGTTTTCGCATCAAATTCATACGCACACCTGTTCGCTGTTCATTCGAACAGGTTAATCGAACAAATGTATTTAGTCAAGGGTTCAGGTCGCGCCTTATACGCCCGTGCAATCCCACGCCGGGATGAAGCTCTCCTCGGCGGCGGGGCCCTGCTGCCAGAAGTAGTCCTCGATGCCGAGGGAATCGGCGAAATCGAGCAGCTCCTCGTACTCGTCGTCGGGCACGCGGCGCGCCAGCTCGGGAAAGCGGCCGAGCGCCGATGGCGGCATGACGGGCGTGTACTGGTTCATGATGGAATACAGCACCGCGTCGCCTAAGCGCTCGTGCAACAGCTTCACGGCGCGTTTCGACTGCCCGAGCGCCCCTGGCAGCATGAGATGGCGAACGATGACGCCCTTGCGCATGCGCGGCAAGCCGCCGACCTCGTCGAATTGCGGACGCCCCGCCTGCGTTGCCATCGCCTCTATCGCCTGAAGCGCAACCTGCGGATAATCGGGTGCATTCGAATACCGTTTCGCCAGGGCCGCATCGGCGTACTTGAAGTCGGCGAGCCACACGTCGACCGTGTCGGCGAGCGCGCCCACGACCTCGACGCGCTCGTATCCCGACGTGTTCCACACAATGGGAATGCCAAGGCCGCGTTCGCGCGCGTCGCGCACGGCATCGCGAATGGCCAAGCCGTGGTGCGTCGGCGTGACGAAGTTCACGTTCAAGGCGCCTTGCGCTTGAAGCTCGAGGCAGATCTCGGACAGCCGCACTACGCTCACGGGCTTCCCCGCCTTGCCGGCGGCGATGTCGGCATTTTGGCAGTACACGCAATGCAGGGGGCAGTGCGCGAAGAAGACGGCCCCGCTTCCCGCCTCGCCCGAAAGCGGCGGCTCTTCCCAGAAGTGAAGCGCCGCCCGCGCGACGACCATGTCGGCACCGGCGCCGCAGACGCCGCGTTCGCCCTCGTCGCGGCGAGCGCCGCACAGGCGCGGGCAGAGGTTGCACGGGCTAGTTCGCAGAGTACCCACCGAAACCGCCGTAGATGCCGAAATCGTCGTCCTCGTCATCGTATCCGTGGTCGTGGTCATGGTCCGCATCGGCGAACATGCCCTCGGCACGCGTCCAGTCGAGGCCTTGCGCGGCGCTTGCCGCCTCTTCGCGGTACATGAGCGCCAAGGCCGTCGGCGCCTTGTCCGCGCCGCCTATGACGGCCAGGACCTCGAGCAGGTGCATGACGGACTCGAGCTGCGGCAGAATGAGCTCGGCATCGTCAGCCGCCGTCATGGCGGCCGCGACTTCCGCCATGAGCATCTCGACCGTGTAGGCGCCGTCGAACGCGTCGACCGACACAGCAGCGATTGAGGAAGCCGTCGCCAAGGCCGCGGGGCGCGCGATCGCCTCGAAGCCGTCAAGCGACGTCGTGTTGCTGCGCGTCGCGCGCACGAGCGCCTCGGACTCGACAGCGCTCGCGATGAACGCGGCTGCCTGCACGGTGCGCGCAGCCTTCGCAAGTTGCGCCGAACCGCTCGCCCCCGTGCGCTCCACGGTTGCGGCTACCGTCTCGATGATGTCGATGACCTCGTCGACGTCGTCATCCTCGCCGGCGACGAAGCACATCACGTTCTCCGAAGTCGCAAACGCGTCGGGCAGCGCCGTGTCGACCACGGAAAGCGGCGCCTCGACGGGGCGCAAGTCGTTCACCGTCGCCACGGCGGAAAGCTCGCGGGCGAACGCGGGAGTCGAAGGAGACAAGTCGATGAGCAGCGTGCCGGGCTTCGAGCGCTTCACGAGCCCTTCCCCATCGAAATACGCGTCTTCGAGCGCCGTTTGTGACGTGCAGTACGAAATCGCGACTGCCGCCTGCGAGACGTCGCTCACGCGCACCCAGCCGAGCGGCTCGAGGCAACGCGAGACGTACGCGCCGACCGTCTCATGGCCGACGAAGAAAAAGGACGGGTTCATAGCAATACCTCATTCCACGATAATCAATCACCTCGGAGGAAAATGATTACCGTGATAATCATTTTCCTCCGAGGTGATTGATTACTCATCATTCCTTGCTGCGCACGCGCTTGGCGATGCGGTCGGAAACCGACAGGTCCTCGCGCGTGTCGTTGCCCATGAAGGATATCGCGAGCATGCCCGGGCCGACATGGCTTCCGATGACCGGGCCGATCGTCGTTTCGAGGAACAGCACCGTGTCGTCGACCTTCACGATCTCGTCCTTCAGGCGCTCGACGTCTTTGGGGCAATCGGAGCTTCCGATGACGATCGACGAGCCGCAGCCGAGCTCGGCGGCATTGCGCTTGTAGAACTCGGCGAGCTGGCGGATGCCCTTCTTCCGGCCGCGCGCCACGCCCGAAAGCGACAGCTTGCCTTCCATCGATATGTCGAGCATCGGCTTCACGTCGAGCTTCGCGCCCGCGAACGCGACGGAAGCGGGAATGCGGCCGCCCTTGCGCAGCCATTCGAGCTCGTCGAGGGTGAACAGCTCGTTGACGAAGAACCGCGCCTCGTTCGCCCAAGCCGCGAGCTCTTTGGCCGAAAGCCCCTTCGAGCGCTGGCGGACCGCCTCGTACACCAAAAGGCCCTCGGCGATGGAGGCCAGGTGCGTGTCGACCACGTACAGCTCGGCTCCCGGGTTGTCGGCGACGAGCTGGTCGCGGACCATTTTGGCCGTGTTGAAGTTGCCGGACAGGCCGCTCGTGAACCCCAGGTACACGGTTGGGACGCCGCTGTCGATGGCGCGCTGGAACGCTTCGGTGATGACCGGCAGGGGAATTTGCGCCGTCGAGACCTCAGCGCCCTTGCGCATGCGGTTGTAGAACTCGCGGGCGGGAAGGCTTTCGAACATGTCATCGAAATGCTCTTCGCCATCGAGCATATACGGGAACTGCAGCAACTCGACTCCGGGAATGTCGATGACGGCATGCGGAAGGTCGCAGCACGAATCGACGATCACGTTGCACTTAATCTCTGGCACGAACACGTCTCCTTATCGTTTTTAAGAAGCATACACCAGCGATGCGGGATTGAAGGTCAGCTTTCCGGGAAGTTCCCTCTCGCACTCGTAGACCACGCCGATGGCGGGGCCGACGTGCAACCCGATGCAGGCGCTCACGGGAACGACGGGGACCTCGCGCCTCACGAGGGGCTCGACGGCCTCGCGCGCCCAGCGCAAGGCGTCGGCAGGCGAGCCGATGTAGTGCACGACGACGTTCTTCAAACCGTATTCGTCGATGTCGGCGCCGAGCTTCTCGGCGATGGCGGCAAGCGCCTTCTTCTGGGTGCGCACTTTCGCGTACGTCGCAGTCTCGCCGTCGCAGACCGTGAGTATCGGGCAGAGCTTCATGAGGTTGCCGAGCAACGCAGACGCCGTGCCTATGCGGCCGCCGGCTTTCAGGAAGCGCAGCGATTCGGGCGTGAACAGCCAACGCGACCTTGCAATCGAAGCGCATGCGAGCTCGCAGCATTCGTCGAGCGTGCACCCCGCATCGCGGCCCGACGCCGCGGCGAACACCGGCCATCCCTCGTCGAAGCTGTTCGAGGAGCTGTCGATGATCCGGAACCTGAACCCGGGATGGAGGGCCGCGACGCTGCGGGCAGCCCGCAAGGCGCCGTCGACCGTGCCCGACATCTTCGAGCTCATGAAAATGCCCAGAAGCTCGTCGCCGTCTTCGGCGATCTTCGCGAACACGGCCTCGAGCTGGCCTTGCGAAGGCTGGCTCGACTTCGGTATGTCGTCAATCATCTCGTAGATGTCTTTGTAGAAGGCGTCGAGGTCCATCGTGGCGTCTTCGTATTCGACGCCCCGGTAGTTCACGTACATCGTGACAACCGAGATGCCGTTGGCCCGCGCGACCCCGTTTGGAATCGAGGCCGTGGAATCGGTTACGATGCGAATCATCCGCCCCCTCCTCAGAATGATCCTGAATACCTTGCCTTACCTGCTCGCTTCGACACGTTCGCACGGCTTAGCGGCGAGACAAGGCCGACACGCACTCAGGCGAATCCGCGCATCTTGGAAACGAGGGCGCTACGGCGATCGAACAGGCCGCGTTCCAACCCGACCGGGTACGTATGCGGGTTGAGCAACCGCTTCTGCGTTTCGTCGAGCGTTTCCAGGCCCGCGCGCGTGCGCTCGCGAGCCGCCATGGCGCTGCGCGCGTCAGCTTCGAGCACGCAACGGCCCCCGCGCGCGAGCGGCTTCAGCAGCGTCTCGTAGCGCTTTCCCGCCAGCTTCTTGCGGCGCAGGCCGTCATACGGGTCGACGATGACCTCGTCGGCGTTCACGTCGGCGTTGGTGTCGAACACCATGTCGCCGGCGATGCGGCCCGACTCGTCGTAGTAGCGGCGCACGTCGAGCACGCCGGGCGTGGTCAGCTTCTGGATGGATTCGCTGATCTTGATGTGGTCGACCCATTCGCCAGACCCCTCCGGACGCGTGCACGACAGCTTGTACACCCCGCCGAGCGTCGGCTGGTCGTAGGCGCAGGCCAGCTTCGTGCCCACGCCCCAGCTCATGGCGTTCACGCCTTCCTGGCGGATCGAGCGGATGGTGTATTCGTCGAGGTCGTTGGAAAGCACGATGCCGCAATCGTCAAGGCCCGCCTCGTCGAGCATGCGGCGCGCCATCTTCGAGAGCCACGTGAGGTCGCCCGAGTCGATGCGGATGCCCATGAGGCGCTCGCCGCGCTCGCGCATCTCGAGGCCGACCGTGATGGCGTTCTTCACGCCCTGCTCGACGTCGTAGGTGTCGACGAGCAGGATGCAGTTGTTCGGGAACGACTTGGCGTACGCGCGGAACGCCGTCAGCTCGTCCGGAAACGACATGACCCACGAATGGGCGTGCGTGCCCGACACGGGAATGTCGAACAGGCGCCCGGCGAGCACGTTCGACGTCGAGGCGCAACCGCCGACGACGGCCGCGCGGCTCGCCCACACGCCGCCCGCAGCGCCCTGGGCGCGGCGCAGGCCGAACTCGGCGACGGGCGTTTCAGCCGCCTGGCACACGCGCGCGGCCTTCGTGGCGACGAGCGTCTCGAAGTTCACGCAGTTCAGAAGCGGCGTCTCGATGAGCTGGCATTCCAAGATCGGGCCGACCACGCGCACGAGCGGCTCGTTCGGGAACACCGGCGTGCCTTCGTGGACCGCGTCGATGTCGACCGACAGGCGGAAATCGGCGAGATACGACAGGAAGTCGTCGTGGAACAGGCTGCCGCCTGCGGGCGCCTTCAAGCCCCGGAGGTACTCGATGTCCTCGTCGGTGAACCGGTAGCTTTCGACGAGCTCGGCGAGCTGGTCGAGGCCGCACGCGATTGCGTACCCGCCCTTGAACGGGTAGTTGCGGAAGTACATGTGGAAGCACGCCTGCGTCGTGCCCATGCCATGGTCGAAATAGCCCTGGGCCATCGTGATCTGGTACAGGTCGGTCAGCGCCGCGTAGTCGATGTTCATGTGATTACCTTCTATTCCGAAGCGTTCTCGCCGTTCGAGCCCGTCTTATGCGAGCGGCGGCGACGGCGCTGGCCGTTTCCACCGCCATTGCCGCTGCCCTGGGGCTTGGCGCCGTCTCGGGCATCGCCGGGTTCGGGGCGGTTCGCGCGCAAGGCTGACGAGTTGCGGCCGACCTTCGAGCCCTGCACTTGCTGCTCGCCAGCGGGCTTCGCCTGCTTGTTGTTAGAAGAGGACCTGCTGCGGCGACGCCGCGATGGCGAGGGCTTCTGCTGCTGGTCGGCACCCTGGCCGGCGCGCTTGGAACCCTGCTTCTCCTCGCCCTTCTGAATCTGCGTGCTGCCGTCGGACTTCACGGTCGTCGAGCGGCGACGGCGCGACTTGCGCTGCGGCTGCTCGTCTTTCGAAGCTTCGGCGCCGCCCGAGCCGGAACCGCCGCGCCTGCGGCGCGAACGGCCTTGCTTCGGCGAGTCCTCACCATGCACGTGGCGCACCTTGCCGGGCTCCGCGAGCTTGTCTTCGCCCGAAAGCTCGGTGGTGAACAGGCTCAGGGCGCCGTCGAGCGACGTCGGCGCCGGGTCGGTTGCGCGTTGCCATGCCTCGTCGCCCACCTCGTTGGGGCGGGCGCCCTCCTCGGCAGGCTCGAAGTCGGCGAGCGGAACCTTCACCGGCTTCTCGTCGCCGACCTTGATGGAGATGACCTCGCGGGGCACGTCCAAATCGACCACCTTGCCCTCGCCGTCGGGCGTGGCGATGCGCGCGTTCTTCTTCGGCGCGCGGCCGTGGAAGTCCTTGTAGGCATCGTACTCGTAGCGCAGACAGCACATGAGCCTGCCGCACACGCCCGATATCTTCTGCGGGTTCAGCGACAGGTCCTGCTCTTTGGCCATGCGGATGGATACGGGGTTGAACTCGCCGCCGAGCCTGCGGCAGCACAGCTCCTGGCCGCAATGACCCAAGCCGCCCACCATGCGGGCGCCGTCGCGCACGCCGATCTGCTTCATGTCGACGCGCACGTGGAACTCGGAGGCGAGCCTGCGCACGAGGTCGCGGAAATCGACCCGCTCTTCCGATTCGAAGTAGAACACGGCCTTGTCGCCGTCGAACAGGTACTCCACCGCCACGGGGTTCATGTCGGGCACCGATTCCGATGCCATGCGCTTGAACGTGGGCAGCGCCTCGCGCGAAAGCGCCATCAGCTCGTCCGACTTCTCCTCGTCCTCCTCTGTCGCCAGGCGGTTGACGGGCTTCAGCGGGCTTTTCAGTTTCTTCGTGTCTTCGTAATCCATCTCGAACAACGAGTCGGACACATGGCCGAACTCGTTGCCCCGAGCCGTGGAAACCACGACGGCGTCGCCCGTGCGCAATTCCAAGTCGCCGGCGTCGAACCACAGCGTCTTGGGATTGAAGGCGAGCCTAACGGGGGCTATGCGAACCATACAGAGCCTCTCCAATCTCGAACAGCAACGCGTCTAAGCACGTTTCAGGGGATACATTATACGTAATGGCCTCGTCGCATGTGCGCACGGCGGCTAACGCCTTGGCAACGCGGGCCTCGTCGGTACGTGCGGCCACTTCCTCGATGTCGGCGCGCGCGTCGTGGTTTATGACGAGCTCGCCGGCACCCGAGCACACTGCCAGCACGTCGCGCAGAAACGACGCGGTTATCGCCGTTATCTGGCGGAACGACTCCAAGCTCTTCGCCGAGAGCTCGCGCTTGTTGCGCGCTTCGATCTGGCGAATGGCGGAACGCTCCAAGAAGTCGGCGTTTTCCGCAAGCTGGGCCTCGTGGGCGGCGCGCACGGTGTCGAGCGGCGCCTTGGCGAGCACGACGAGCTCGCTTGCCTGGGTCAGCGTGTCCCACATGTCGGCGCGGCCGATGTTCGCGAGCACTTCGAGCACGCGCTTGCGGAACGCCAGGCGCTCGTTCGATTTCAAAAACTCGATGCTGCGCGTGATCGAGCCGCCGCACGCCTCGATGGCGATCTTCGCCAAATCGGGATCGGCGCCGGTGCGCTGGCACAGGATCGCAGCCGCCTCGCTCGCGGGGATGTGGCGGAACGGCACGACCGAGCAACGTGACACGATGGTCGGCAGCACGCTTTCGCGCGTGCGGCCCAACAGCACGAGCACGACATCGGCCGGCGGTTCCTCAAGCGTCTTCAGAAACGCGTTGGCGGCGGAGGTGCCGAGCAAGTCGACGCGGTCGAGGATGTAGATCTTCCTGTCGGCCTGAATGGGCGCAAGCGACGCGTCGGCGACGATCTCGCGCACCTGGTCAACCAGGTAGCCGCCCGCCCCTTCAGGCGCGTAGTAGCGCACGTCGGGATGCTTGCGCCGCGCGACCTTCTGGCAGGTGTCGCACGCGTTGCAGCCGCCGTCCTTGCACAGCAGCGCCGCGGCGAGCGCGTATGCCGCCTGCGTCTTGTTCGAGCCGGCAGGGCCCGTGAACAGGTACGCATGCGTGACGTGCTCGGTCGCCACGCTCGCCCGCAAGAACTCGCGAACGCGCTGCTGGCCGTATATTTGGTCGAACACGTCAGCCACGTTACTTGCGCCCCATCAGGTCGCGTTTGAGGACGAGGTCCTCGAAGAACCCGTCGGTGCATACCGCCGGGTCGGCCATCCAGGGGAACAGGTCGGAAAGCTCGGCGAACACCTTGCGCGCCGTCGCAGCCTTGCCCTCGTCGGACACGACCAACCGGATGCGCGCGGGATCTTCGCCCGCAAGGTTCAGGTAACCCAGGTTCACGCGCTCGTGGAACTCGGTTCCCGCCATCTCCAGGCGGTCGGCGTGCTTGTCATGCGTGGCGCGTTCCAACCCGACTTCCGCATCGCCGCCGGTGAGCATGAGGATCGTGCGGTCGGGCCACACGTCCTGACACGAGAACCGGTTCGCGCGGTCGATGAACGCGCGGTCGATCTTCCGCCCGAACGCCTGATAGGCGACGGTGGAATCGGCGAAGCGGTCGCAGAGCACGATGGAGCCCGCTTCCAAGGCGGGCCTGATGACCTGCGAAACGAGCTGCGCGCGGGCAGCTTCGTAAATGAGCAGCTCGCATTCGTCGGACATGACGTAGTTGCCCGGGTCGAGCACCGTGTTGCGCAGCTGCTCGCCGATGATCGTGCCGCCGGGCTCGCGCAGGCACACGACCTTCTCGCCGCGTTGGCGCAGCGCCTCGGCGACGAAGAACAGGTGCGTCGACTTGCCGGCGCCGTCGCCGCCTTCGAACGTTATGAACACGCCGCGCGGCTTATCGCGCAGTGATCCTTCAGTCATGCTACATCCTTCGCACCACGCAAGCCGATCATTGCCTTGCGAGGTCGTATACATCGTTGCCGAGGACGTCGATTCCCACGAACACGGGGAAATCGACCACCTCGATGCGTCTGAGCGCCTCGGTTCCCAAATCATCATACGCCAAGGTCTCAGATGCCGTGACGCACTTCGCAAGATAAGCAGCAGCACCGCCCACGGTCACGAAATACACCGCGCCGTTGCGCATGCACGCCTGGCGAACCGCCTCGGAGCGGGTTCCCTTCCCGATTGTCGCTACAATGCCCGCATCGTGCAGGCGCGGGGCCGCGAAATCCATCCGCGATGCCGTCGTGGGACCTATTGCCCCGAACGGCCTTCCTGCAGCCGCGGGCGTCGGCCCGGCATAGAAGATGGCCTGTCCTTCCAGCCCGTAGGGCAGCACGTCACTTCCCTGCTCGTCGAGCTCTGCGAGCAAGCGCAGGTGCCCGGCGTCGCGGAGCGTGTAGAGGTTCCCTGTAAGCAAGCAGGAATCCCCCGCGCGCAGTTCCCGTAACAACCCCCGATTGAGCGGCAGGTCGATCCGCCGCGCTTCCCCGCACGCGTTTTCGGCGCGGGTAGCCCCGAGGGGGTCCCGCGCGCAGTTCCGCAGCGAGCGAAGCTCGCGAGGACTGTCTGAGCACGGGGCCCCCTCGGGGCTACCCGCGCCGAAAACCGGCCCCTCACAACTCATACGTTCCCCTCCTCATGGCCGAGCAACCCATGTTGATTGCGAGCGGGAGCGCCGCGATGTGGCAGGCGGCCGTGTTCACGTGCACGCCGAGCGCCGTGGTGGAGCCTCCGAGCGCGGCTGCGCCGATGCCAAGCGCGTTCACGGCTTCGAGCAGCTCGGCTTCGAATGCGGCGACCTCGGGGTTGGAAGCAGCTTCGCCGAGCGGGCGCATGAGCGCCATCTTCGCAAGGCCGGCGACCTTGTCGAACGTCGCGCCGACACCGATGCCGATGACAAGCGGCGGGCACGCGTTGGCCGCTTTCTCGCGCACGCACGTAAGAACGGCATCGACGATGCCCTGCCTTCCCGCGCCCGGCGTCAGCATGACCACGCGGCTCGCGTTGTCCGAGCCGCCGCCCTTGCACATGACGTGCAGGCGCGCGCCCGGCGAGGGACCCGTGCGCAGCTCGGCGAACGCCGGCGTGTTGTCATTCGTGTTCGTGCGGTCGACGAGCGCATCGCGCACGAGCGACTTGCGCAGGTTGCCGGCCGTGTAGGCCTGGGCAACCGCATCGTTCACCCCGTCGAGCACGTCGCCCGAAACGCTGACATCCGGGCCGATTTCCAGGCAGGCCCACACCGAGCCCGTGTCCTGGCAAATCGCCACGCGGTCCTCGCGCGCGATGCGCGCGTTCTCCACGAGCAGCCGCAGCGCTTCGGCGGCGCGAGGGCTCGTCTCGCGCTCGCAAGCCGCCTTCAGGGCACGTTCAATGTCCTCGGGCAGCTCGAACGCCAGCTGCGGCAGCGCTTCGAGCAGCTTGGCGGTTACCTGTTCTTTCGTGATGAACCTTGTCATGCGGCGCCCCTACGACTTCTTCCTACGGCCCTTTCCGCGGCCTTTGCCCTTGGCGGCCTTCTCCTCCGCTTCCTGCTCCTTGGCCGGGCAGTCGAAGTTCGGGCAGAGCTTCCAGGGACCGCGCGTCGTCGTGACGATGACCATGGGCGCCCCGCACGCCTCGCACACCTCGTCGGTGGGCGTGAGCTTGCCGTACTGCGGAAGCGGGTAGCTGCACCCGCAGTCGTCGTAGTTCTCGCAGCGGATGAAGCGCTTGAGCGTGCGCGGGTTGCGCTGCGCGATGAGCTTCGCGTCGAAGATGCCCCGGTCGGTGCACGCCGGGCAGATGCCGACGACGACGTCGGGCTCTTGGTTCGTCTCGCAGTTCGGGTCGATGCACTGCACGCGCGGCTTGGCGCGGAACGCCGACACCTTCACCTGGGGCATGCCGCAGGTCGGGCACGGGTCGTCAGCAACCTCGATCTTGCCCTTCGGCAGCGGGTACGTCACATCGCAATCGGGCCAGCCCGCACAGCCGATGAACATGCTGCGCGTCTTGCTAGAAGCGCGGATCTGCAGGTCCTTGCCGCATTTCGGGCACTTCCCCACGTACGCGTCAGCTGCCACGGCGTCGGCGAGCGCCTCTTTCACCTTCTCCTGCACGGGCAAGAGGGCCGAAAGCTCGGCGGACAGCAAATCGCGCGAGTTCATGACCACGTCGGCCTTCGTCGTCTTGCCGGCAGCGATGGCGCTCATCTCGTCTTCGAGCTCGGCCGTCATGTCGGGGTGCGTGATATGGGGCGCATACGCGTCGAGCGCGTCGACGACCGCCATGCCGAGCTGCGAAGGCTCGATGGGGTCGTTCATGATGTACTTCACGTCGTACAGGCGCTGGATGATGGAGTGGCGCGTCGATTTCGTGCCGAGCCCCAGCTTCTCCATTTCCTGGATGAGCTTGCCCTGGCTGTAACGCGCGGGCGGCTCGGTCTGCTTCTTCTCGCATGTCGCGCCGTTGAAGGCGATGACCTGGCCTTCCGAAAGCGCGGGGAGCTGGTCGTCCTTCTTCACGCCGTACGGGTAGATGGCGCGGAAACCCGCCTTCACCGTGACGTCGCCACGGGCCGCGAACTGCTCGCGCTCGCCCGCGCCCGTGCCGGGAACGTCGAGCGTGACCTTGGTGCCCTCGACGACGGCGGCCTCCGACAGCGTCGCCAAGAACCGGCGCGCCACCAGGTTGTACAGCTTGTACTCGGCCGCGCCCAAGTCGTCCGGCGTCGCCTTAGCCGTCGGGTAAATGGGCGGATGGTCCGTTTCCTCCTTGTTGCCGCGCGTGGCGGTGAGCTTGCCCTTCGACAGCAGCTCACTGCAATACGACGAGTAAGCGGGATTGCCGCTTATGGTGCGCACGACTTCGGAGAGGTTCAGCGACGACGGGTACACCGTGTTGTCGACACGCGGGTAGGAGATGTAGCCGTCCATGTACAGGCTCTCGGCGATGCGCATGGTGCGCGCGGGAGACAGGCCCTCGGCGGCAGCCGCGGCCATGAGGCTCGTGGTGTTGAAGGGGGCCGGCGGGCGCACGGTGCGCTTCTTCTTCTCGATGGCGGCCACGCGCGCGTCGGTCGCCCCGTCGACATGGGACATCGCGAGCTTTGCCGCGTCTTCGGTCTTGAAGCGGGCCGTCGCGTGCGGCGCCTCGAACGCGTCGTCGCCCTCGCCGAACGAGCCCTTGATCACCCAGTAATCTTCGGGGACGAACGCCAAGCGCTCGCGTTCGCGCGCGACGATGAGTGCCAGCGTCGGCGTCTGCACGCGGCCCGAGCTGCGCACGTTGCCGTAGCCGGCGAACTTCACGAGCGTGAGGTAGCGCGTCAGCGCCGCACCCCAGATGAGGTCGATGTCCTGGCGCGACTCGCCCGCCGCGGCCAGGTTCTCGTCGAGCTCGACCAGGTTCGTGAACGCGTGGTTGATTTCCTCTTTCGTGAACGCAGAGTACCGCGCGCGGCTGACAGGCGCCGTGTCGTTCACTTCCTTGATGCACGACAGCGCATCAGAGCCGATGAGTTCGCCTTCGCGGTCGAAGTCGGTGGCGATGCAGATGCTGTCGGCCTTCTTCGCCAGGTTCTTGAGCGAGCGGATGATGTCCTTTTCCTTGGGCAGCTTCTCGATGGGCGCATACGCCAGATACGGCAGCGCCTCCATCTTCCAGCCCTTCAGGTCCACGCCGTCTTCGGAAAACGGTTTCTTCTTCTTGAAGGGGGGCTTGGGCAGCGAATCGGGAATGTCGGCCTCGACAGCCTCGCCTTCCGCCGTGACCCCACGCCAACCGCCGCGCTTCTTGTAGACGAGCTGGGGGGTGAAATCGGGTTCGAGGATATGGCCGCGCAGGCCGATGGTGACCCACTCCTCGCCGTCGACCTCGAACCGGTAGACCGGCGTGTTGAAGACCTTGTCCTTCTTCGCCTTCGAGCCGAGCAGGGAGGCGATCTTCTCTGCGGCGTCGTTCTTCTCGGTAACAACCAGCTTCACTGGACTGCTCCTTCCGCAGCCGAGTTCCACGGCTGCAATCGTTCACACGGGTGCCCTTAGCTTATTAACGTGTGTGGGCTTCATGCCGCTTGCGCGGACACGTCACGCGCTTTTGCGCAACAGAGTGAAAGGATACACGATTTCGGGCGGGCGTGGGCGCGTCTTTCTAAGCGCTCGCGGCGGCTTCCTCGCGCTGCTCGCGCTCGAGCACGAGCTTCATGGCGGCGATGGCGCACTCGATCTGCCCGTCGTCGGGTTCGCGCGTGGTGAGGTACTGCATCTGCATGCCGGGCCAGAGGATGACCTTGACAAGCGGGTTGTCGGGGTGGCTTCCCGCCCACTTCACGGTGATTTCGTAGGCGATGCCGGCTATGACGGGCATGAGCAGGATGCGCACGACAATGACGAGCACGAGCTTCAGCGGGCCGTCGGGCACGCCCCATGCGTCGATGAGAAGGCCCAGCGGCACCACCGTGTACACGAAGATCGCGATGATCATGACCATGATGAGGAACGCCGTGCCGCAGCGCACGTGCAGGCGCGGGAAGCTGCGGGCGTTTTCCGGCGTGAGCTCAAGGCCGTGCTCGAAGCAATGGATGGTCTTGTGCTCGGCGCCGTGGTAGCCGAACATGCGCTTTATGTCGGACATGCGCCCGATGAGCCATATGTAGAAGATGAACACGCCGATGCGCAGGATGCCGTCGACGATGTTCCACAAAAGCGTGCGGTCGTCGTACTCGCCGACGACGAGGTTCGTGATGAACGCCGGCGCCACGACGAAGAGCACCACGCCGAGCACCAGCCCGAGAATCATGGAAACGGCCATTTCCCTGTCGCCGAGCAGCGGCTTCTTCTCAGGTTGTTCCCGAGTTGGCGCAGCGGGGATCGGTTCGGGCTCCGTCACCACTTCGAGCGTGCGCTGCGCTCCCAGCGCTTCGATCATCTCGTCAGGATTGCCGAAATCGCGCTTCCACGAGAATTGCGAATCAATTTCCTCCGAGGTAATTGATTTTGAATCAATTACCTCGGAGGAAATTGATTCTTCTTCCTCTTCCACGAATGCGTGCTCGGCGGCGATGGAGAGCGCCTTGTAGCCGAGCGCCAGCGATTCTACGAATGCGCGGCAGCCGCGGATGAAGGGCCAATACAGCCAGCCAGACTTATCCTGGCCGTACGCCAGGTCGTGCTCTTCGAGGTAGATGGAGCCCTCGGGCTCGCGCACGGCGACCGACCAGTTGTACTTGCCGCGCATCATGATGCCCTCGAGCAGCGCTTGGCCGCCCACGTGGGTTTTCAACGCGCCGTCTTCGGAGAACGCGCGCGAAAGGTCGCTTTTGGTTTTCGTTTCGCTCATGGTTTCATTGTGCCGCTAAACGAGCGCGACCCGCGCTCGGCTGCGCGGGTCACATAAAAAAGTTATCTAAGAGTTACCTTCAGCTAATCGCATTGAGCAATCTGCCTTCCGAGCGTAAGCGAAGAAGTTCCGCCGTTGCGAAGCCGGAGATCCTTCGACTCCGCGCTTCGCGCTCCGCTCAGGATGACAGAGGGAACGGCGCTTCGCGCTCCGCTCAGGATGACAGAGGGAACGGCGCTTCGCGCTCCGCTCAGGATGACAGGGTCGGTGTTAATCGCGCTTCGCGCGGGGGTACGGGTTGCCGCACGTCATCTTCCCTTCGGGGCAGGCGCCGCGCACGCAACCGGGGCCGGCATCGGCGAAGATGAACGGGGCCGTGGGCTTCACGAGTTCGAGCATCTTCCAGGCGAGCGCGCGTATCTCCCACTGGGCGCGGTTGCAGCAGCGCAGCGTGAAGAAGTGCAGCAGCTCGCGGATGTTCATGGTCACCACGATCTTCGTCTCGGCGGCATTCGGCAATATGTAGCGCGCGTCCTCGGCCGGGATGCCCGCATCGACGAACGCCTGGTACGCCTCGACGGTTTTCTCGATCATCTCGTCGAACAGGCGGTTGCATTCCTCGTTTTCGGCGATGGAGTCAGGCTTTATCGTTTCAAGGCCGTCGGTGAACTTCACGTAGCGCTGGCTTTGCTGGTTGAAGCTGGCCAGGCGATGGCGCACCAGCTGGTGCGTGAGCGCGCGCGACACCCCGTCGATGGCGAAGGTGTAGCTGGCGTGCTCGAGCGTGGACAGGTGCCCGCTTTCGAGAATGGTGGTGAGCACCTTGCGAATGCGCTCATCGGAAAGCGACTCCATGAGCTCGGAGGCGCCGACGGGCGCGTAGCACAGGCGGGCCGCCGTGGCGACCGCGCGTTCGGGATCGGGGGTATGGTAGAGCAGTTCGACTTGCATGGCTTCCCTCTCTCTCGCGGACTGAGGCAAGTATAATCTTGGGCAGCAAGGCACCCCTGAACGATACGGCGAAAGGCGCGTATATGGAATCGACCACCTTCACTTCGGCACTGACGTCGACGAACTGGAACGAGGAATGGAAGGCGATGCAAGCGGCGCGTCGCCACGCCGACGATGCGGCCGTCTGGGACGAGCGGGCGAAGAGCTTTCCCGTGAAGCACGGCGCGCAGACGAGCTATGTGCAAGGGTTCTTAAGACTTGCCGGCGTGCAGCCAGGCGAAACGGTGTTGGACATGGGGTGCGGGACGGGCGCCCTGGCCACTCCGCTCGCGCAAGCGGGAAACAAGGTGATCGCCTGCGACTTCTCGCAGGGCATGCTCGACGTCATGGTGGAAGACCAGCATGCCCTGGGCGTGACGGGCGTCGAGGTTCGCAAGATGAGCTGGGCGGATGACTGGCGCTCGTTCGGGCTTGCCGACAAGGGCGTCGACGTCGCCCTGGCTTCACGGTCAATCGTGACGAGCGACCTGCGCGCATCGCTTCTGAAGCTTGACCGCGTGGCGAAGCGCCGCGTCTGCATAACCCTCCCCTGCGGCCCCTCGCCCAAAACCGATGAGCGGCTCCTTGCCGCCGCCGGCTTGTCGCAAAAGCTCGGACGCGACTTCCTGTACGCGTTCAACATCCTGGCCCAGATGGGCATAAACCCGGAAGTCGCTTACATCCCGAGCGCGCGCATGGAGCTTTACGAGTCGCGGGAAGAAGCCCTCGACGGCTTCTCGACGATCGTGCGCGACGCGGCGGCGCACCTCGTGACCGCCGACGAGATGGAAACCGCGCTCGCCCGCCTGCGCACCTGGCTGGAAGAGAACCTCGTGAGCGACGAGCGCGGTTGGCACCTCTCGGAAGACCGAAAGGTCACCTGGGCCTTCATCGCCTGGCAACCACGTTAGGCTTTAAAGCAGGGTTGGGGTGGGACAGGTGGGGTGAGCGCGATTCCGCAGCCGGATATGGCAACAGCCAATAGCCCCATGCGAGCGAGGACAAGCGCGACCCCCACCTGTCCCACCCAGCCCCGGACAGGTTAAACAAAACGGGCCCGACGAATCGGGCCCGTTTCGACATGCATGTGCGTGCGCGCTATTCGGCGGCAGCTTCCTCGGCAGGAGCCTCGGCGGCCTCTTCCGCAGCCACTTCGGCAGCGGCGGCCTCGACGGCCTCGGCGACTTCCTCGGCCTCGGCAGCTGCTTCGGCCTTGGCGGCAGCGGCAGCTTCGCGCTCGGCTTCGGCAGCGGCCTTCTTGGCGTATTCCTCGGCGCGCTTAGCCTTCTCGGCAGCCTTGGCTTCCTTCTCGGCCTTGCGCTTCTCCTCGGCAGCGGCCACCTCGGCAGCACGCTTGGCCTTGCGGGCGGCTTCGCGCTCGGCAACCAGCTTGTCGGCGGCGCCGAACTTGTCGCTGAAGCGCTGAACGCGTCCGCCGGTGTCGACGAACTTCTGCTGACCCGTGTAGAACGGGTGGCAGGCGCTGCAGATTTCGATGCGGATTTCGGGCTTGGTGGAACGGGTCTTGAACGTGTTCCCGCAGCTGCACGTGACCGTGCATTCCACGTAGTCCGGATGGATTCCAGTCCTCATTTTCGGTTCTCCTTTTCCGCCCTGGTTTCCGACCAGGGCCAAGACAAGCCTTTGCATGATATCACAGCACCGCGCCGCAACAAGCGCTTTCTTCATTCCTTCACACCGCCTGCCCATGGGAGCGCCCCGTCGGGCTTTATAATGCGTTGCATGAGTTACGAAAGCTGGTATGAGCGCGTTTCCGCCCCGTTCCGCAGCGCTGCCGCCGCGCGGGCCGTCAACGTGCTGGACAAAGCGCTCGTGTACATCGTGGCCGCGGCCTACCTCGCGTCGCTGGCGGGCCTGCTCTTCACGGGCGACGTGCGTTTCTGGCGGGCGCTCCTCGTTCCGGCTGTGACGTTTGCGCTCGTCACCGTCGTGCGTGCGGCGCTCGACTTCCCCCGTCCCTACGAAGAGCATGCCATCAGCCCCGTCATCCACAAGGACACGCGCGGCAAATCGCTGCCGAGCCGGCATCTGGCCAGCGCCGTCATCATCGCCTGCGCGCTCGCGTGGCTGAACCCCGTGCTCGGCGCCGTCGCGTTCATCGCAAGCGCCGTGGTCGCGTTCACGCGCCTTGTCGGCGGCGTCCACTACCCGCGCGACATCGCCGCAGCCATCGTCATCTCGCTTTTGTGCGGCTGCATTGGGTTTCTGCTCGTTCCGTAAGCGGCCTGCCTGCCGCTTACGACCGCTCCCCTTTCTCCTGTTGCCCGACGCGGGAAAAAGCCCTACTATCGTCTCGACGAGATAACGCCGCTGGAAGAGGAGCACATGGAAGAAGATTCCCCCATCATCATTATCGCGATCATCGCTGCAATCGTCGGCGCCATAGCCGGTGTCATCGTGGTCCTCGGCATGCTGGGGCTGTTCGGCACACTGGGCGTGTTCTAAGCCCAAGAGCATAGTTCAAGACGCATCTCAGCCGCCGTGTCCTCACCGATGCGGCGGCTGTTTTGTTTTCCGGCCAGAATGCTATTACGGTAGTATGGCCTCAGCCAGAACGAGGAGGAATCCGATGAACGATTTCACATTCCAGAACCCGACGCGGTTCTATTTCGGGCGCAAGCAGCTGCAGCACGTCGCCGATGAGCTGATGGGCGCCAAGACCGTCATGATCGCGTATGGCGCAGGCTCCGTTAAGAAGACGGGGCTGTACGACCGCATTGCCGCGCTCGTTGCGGGCGCCGGCGCGCGCATCGTCGAATTCGGCGGCATCATGGGCAACCCCACCTGGGCCAAGGTCGAAGAAGGCGCTGCGCTTGCAAATGACGAGGGCGTCGATTTCATCTTGGGCGTCGGCGGCGGCTCGGTCATGGATTGCACGAAGGCCATCTCGCTGGCCGCACGCCAAGATAACGCCTGGAAGAAGCATTGGGTTCGCTTCGAGCCCATCGTCGTCGACCCCATTCCCCACGGCTTCGTGGTCACGTGCGCGGGCACGGGCAGCGAGGGCAACGGCGGCGCGGTCATCACCAACGAGAAGACGCACGTGAAGACTGGCAAGGACTACCCCGAGCTGAACGCGCGCTTCGCCATCCTCGAGCCCGAGCTCACCTTCACGGTTCCCCGCGAGCAGACCATCGCCTGCGCGTACGACACGCTCAGCCACCTCATGGAAATCTACTTCAGCGAGCCCGTCGGCGACGCGCTTGCCGACGACCTGCTCGAAGCGACCATGCGCAACGTCATCAAGAGCCTCGAGGCGGTGCTCGAAAAGCCCGACGACTACCAAGCGCGCGCCAACCTCATGTGGGCGAGCTCGCTTGCCGAGAACCGCATCCTGAAATGCGGCAAGAACGGCTTGTTCCAGGTGCATATGATCGAGCACCAGATCGGCGCGTACACCGATTGCGTGCACGGCTTCGGGCTCGCCGCCATCCAGGCGCAGTACTACCGCTTCATCAAGGTGACGAGCGTGCTCGTGACGTGGCAGCTGCGCCGCTTCGCCGTGAACGTGTGGGGCGTCAGTCCCGAGGGGAAAACCGACATCGACATCGCCATCGAGGGCATCGACGCCCTGCAGGCATGGACCGAGAGGGTCGGCGCCTACCGCACGCTCGGCGAGCTCGGCGTGACGCAGGACATGATTCCGAAGATCGCGCGTTCCACCAAGATCCTGCCCATGAAGTTCTGCAAGCTGAACAGCGACGACATCGAGATCCTGCTCGAGCAGTGCCTGTAACGGGCCAAACCGTCTAGAAGGAGGGAGCATGGAAGACGCCAAAACCGTCGAAACGCCGCCCGAAGAGGGCAAGCGCAAGAAGCTGAGCATGACCACGTGGATCCTCATCTCGCTTGGCGCCGGCATCATCTGCGGCATCATCTGCAATGCGGTCATCGAGCCCGACTCGTGGGCCGACGCCTACATCATCGAAGGCGTGTTCTACGTGCTCGGCCAGGGCTTCATCCGCCTCATGCAGATGCTCGTGGCGCCGCTCGTGTTCTGCTCGATCGTCTGCGGCGCCGCCTCGATGAGCGACCCGAAGATGCTCGGCAAGGTCGGCGGCGGCACCATCCTCATGTATTTGTGCACGACGGCGCTCGCCATCACCATCGCGCTTATCCTGGCGTCGTTCACGAACCCGGGCCTCGGGCTCGACATGGCCTCGATCGTGCAGGTCGAGCCGAAGGCGGCCGAAGAGCAGTCGTTCGCCGACGTGCTGCTCAACATCATCCCCACGAACATCTTCGCCGCGCTTTCGGCCGGCACGATGCTGCAGATCATCTTCTTCGCGCTGATCTTGGGCTTCATCCTGGGCAACCTGGGCAAGAAGGTGGCCACGGTGAACCGCTTCTTCACGCAGTTCAACGCCGTCATGATGAACATGATCCAGCTCGTGCTGAAAGTGGCGCCCATCGGCATCTTCTGCCTGATCACGCGCACGTTCACGAACTTGGGCATCTCGGGCATCCTGCCGATGCTGAACTTCATCGGCACGGTGTACCTGGGCCTCATCATACAGCTGCTCGTCGTGTACATGCTCATCCTGTTCATCTTCACGCGCTTGAACCCGCTGCACTTCCTGAAGAAGATGTGGCCGGTCATGGTCTTCGCGTTCTCCACGAGCTCGTCGAACGCGACGATTCCGCTGAACATGGAGACGCTCGAGAAGCGCATGGGCGTCGACCCGAAGGTGGCCTCGTTCACCATCCCGCTCGGCGCCACCATCAACATGGACGGCACAGCCATCATGCAGGGCGCGGCCGTCATCTTCGCGGCGCAGGCGTTCGGCATCGACCTGCCGACCTCGGCGCTGCTTTCGGTCGTGGTCACCGCCACGGCGGCGAGCATCGGCACCGCCGGCGTGCCCGGCGTGGGCACCATCATGCTGACGATGGTGTTCTCGACGGTCGGCTTGCCGGCTGAGGGCGTCGCCATGATCATGGGCATCGACCGCATCCTCGACATGGGCCGCACGGCCGTGAACGTGACGGGCGACGGCGTGGTGACCACGTGCATCGCGAACCTGTGCGGCATGCTCGACAAAGACGTGTTCCGCAACGACAAGATCGCGGCCGTCGACCTTGCGACGCTCGACGAGTCGCCCGAGCCCGAGGACTACCCCGACTTCACATCGCACGGCGACCCGACCGAAATCGGCGAGCCCGGCGACCCGGACAAGTTCCGCGAAATGGAAGACGTCCTCGCAGAAGAGGATGCGTAACGAAAGCACCTTCCCATGCGAACCCGAAAGGCCACCATGCGGTGGCCTTTCGTTTGCTGGAACTCTATCGGCTCGGGACCGTGCGGGCGCGATTCCGCAGCTACGCGAGGCGGCGGTACGCGATGCAGGTGTCATTGCGGTCATTCCGCCGAGTCTGCGAGGACAAGCGCCCGCATGGTCCCGAGCCGGCCGGGCGAGCACTTAGAACATCATGAAGACTTTGGCGAGCAGGAAGCCGATGAGGCCGCAGCACGGGAAGGTGAGCACCCACGCCAACACCATGTCCTTGGCGATGCTCCAGTTCACGTGCCTGATGCTCTTGGAAGCGCCCACGCCCATGATGGCGGCCGTCGAGCAGTGCGACGTCGAAACCGGCATGCCCGTGATGCTCGAGACGAACAACGTGATGACGGTGCTTATGGAAGCGGCTACGCCCTGGTGCTTTTCCAGCTTCACCATGTCCATGGCGACGGACTTGATGATGCGCTTGCCGCCGAGGAACGTGCCGAGCGAAATGCACAGCGAGCACGCGATCATCAGCCAGAACGGGAAGCCGGCCGAATCGGCCGATTCCATGCCGAAGGAAAGAGCGATGCCCAGAATCGCGATGGACATGAACTTCTGCCCGTCCTGCGCGCCATGGAGGAACGACAGCAAGGCGGCGCACACATCCTGCGTGGCGACGAAGAGCTTTCCCGATGTGCGGCGGTTGATGTTGATGAACACGCGCTCGATGACGCGCACGGCGAGCCACCCCAAGATGAAGCCCGCGACGAGCGAGAACACCATGCCGTAGATAACCTTCATCCACTCGCCTATCACCACGCCGCCAAGCCCGTTCATGGCGATGGCGCCGCCAGTGATGCCCGCGATGAGCGAATGCGACTTCGACGCGGGAATGCCGCGCCACCAGCAGAACACGCCCCATACGATGGCGCCTATCATGGCCGCCATGAGCGCCATGAGCGCCTGATGGGTGTCTCCTGAGAAATCGACCATGTTGAACATGGTGTGCGCGACCGCGGTGGAGATGTACGTCATGCCGACGAGGCCCACGAAGTTGAACACCGCCGCCAGCACGAGCGCCTGGGTGGGCGTGAGGCATCGGGTGGAAACAGCGGTCGCGATGGCGTTGGGAGCATCGGTGGCGCCGGAGATGAGGGTGACGACCAGGGAAAGGAGGATGATCACCGCCAATGACGGGTACGCGCCGAATTGGCCTATGATCGCGACAAGGCTTAAGTCCATCGTGTTCCTATCACCTGGAAAACCGTGGACTTCCTATTTTAACCCCATATTGGCAAACGTAGTTGACAATCTGCGGAATCGCCTGCGCCACTCCGTGCGGCATCATCATCTTGCATGCGCATCCCGTAGGGGCACGATTCATCACGCCCGCGTGATTACTGATCGGGACATGCCGCCTGCGGCGGCGGGCGCAGAGATCTGCGCCCCTACGGATTGGGACAATGGGGACAGGGCGGATTGACCCACCTGGTGCCAGCCCTAGCCTACTCGGGCGAGCCGCTCTTCCAGGTGGCCGGGTCGTTCACGTACGGCACCATGCCCTCTTCGTGGCCGCCGTTCGCATCGAGGCGGCGCAAGAAATCCCTGGTCTCCTTCGCAACGACGCCGGAAAGGGCCAACAGGGCGATCATGTTCGGGATGGCCATGAGGCCGTTGAAGATGTCGGCGATGGTCCACACGGCGGCGACCGTCATGTACGGGCCGATGAACACGGCGATGATGTAGAGCCAGCGGTACACCTTCACGGCCTTCATGTTGCCGTTGGTCAGGTACTCGAGGCAGCGCTCAGAGTAGTAGTCCCAGCCGAGGATGGTGGTGAAGCCGAACAGCGCCATGCACAGCATGACGAGGAAGTTCGTGACGGCGGCCGGCAAGAACGGCAGGCCCTCGGCGAACGCGTACATGGTCACCTGGGCGCCTTCGAGGCCGGTGTTGCCCGCGCCCGTCATGACGAGCGCGAGGCCGGTCATCGAGCAGACGATGATGGTGTCGAGGAACGTGCCCGTCATGGACACGAGGCCCTGGCGCACCGGTTCCTTCGTCTGGGCGGCGGCGGCTGCGATGGGAGCCGAGCCGAGGCCGGCTTCGTTGCTGAAGATGCCGCGCGCGATGCCCTTCTGCATGGCGATGATCATGGCACCGAGCGCGCCGCCAGCGGCTGCGCGAAGGCCGAACGCGCCCTCGAAGATCTGCACAAACGCATCGGGCAGCGCCGTGATGTTGAAGATGATGACGACGAGGCCCATGACCACGTAGATGACGACCATGACCGGGATGACCTTCTCGGCCACGGCGGCGATGCGGCGCAGGCCGCCGATGACGATGAGCGCCACCATGACGGCCAGCAGCAGGCCGCCGATGACCGTGGCCCACGTGTAATCGTGGCCGAACGCGCTGAACGCAATGGCCAGGCCATCGGGGTCGAAGAAGCCGTTGATGGAACTCGAGATGCTGTTCACCTGCGTGAACGTGCCGATGCCGAGCAGGCCGACGCACACGCCGAAGAACGCGAAGAGCTTCGCCAGCCACTTCCAGTTCTTGCCCATGCCGCGCTCGATGTAGTAGAACGGGCCGCCGAGCGCATGTCCCGTTTCCTTGTCGTAGCTGCGGTACTTCACGGCCAGCATGCCCTCGGCGTACTTGGTGGCCATGCCGAACAGGGCGGCGACCCACATCCAGAACAGCGCGCCCGGACCGCCCGCCACGACCGCGGTCGCGACGCCGACGATGTTACCGGTGCCGATGGTGGCCGAAAGGGCCGTGCACAGCGCCGCGAAACTGGTGACCTCGCCGCCGGCGCCCTTCTCGTTCTTCATCATGTAATGCAGCGCCTTGCCGAGCTTGCGGAACTGCAAGCCCCCGACGCGGATGGTCAGGAAAATGCCCCCAAACAAGATGAGGCAGATGAGCGGGATGCCCCAGACCAGGTCATCGACCGCCCCCAGAAAGTCGTTGAACGACGCGAGTGCCGCTTCCACTGTTTCCCCTTTCACACTGCACCGCAATGCGATGCGCCCTTGCCATACGCTTGGTTCATCTGGGAAACGGGAAAGGAACGCGCGGCTGACCAGCCGCTTGCGTCGCCTCCGTCCGTTTGCCTGAGAGATTCAGCCCTTGGCGGGCCTTGCACCTTCGGCACTCATCTAAGAGTTCTCCAGAGTTTTCTCCGCCTCCGGTTTCGGCGAGCCGATTCCGAAGGCATCACAGAAAAGCGCATGCGCCATTATGCGCCCCTACGCCGCCAATTGCAAGAGGAAAAATGTTAGCGCCAAAGGTGCCGTTGCCCCTTTGGGCCATTACCCTTCGCGGTACTTGGCCATAAGGTCCCTGAACAGCTCGGCGGAACTAGGCGGCGTGATGACGATGGCGTTGGCGCCCGCCTCGATGGTGGCCGTGATGGATTCGGGCGTCTTGCCGCCTGACGCCATGATGGGCACCTTCGGGTGCTGCTTGCGGATCTTCGCCACGATATCGGGGGTTTTCTTCCCGCCCGCCACGTTGATGATGGCAGCGCCGTTCTTTATGCGCAGGCCGACGTTCGTGCGCTCGCTTGCGACCGTCACCACGATGGGAATGTCGACCGTCCGCGCGATGGCGCGAATGTCCTTGTTGGGAATGGGCGCGTTCAGCACCACGCCGATGGCACCTTGGCTTTCGGCGTCGTTTGCCAGGTACACCGCGCGCATGCCTTGGGTAGTGCCGCCCCCGACGCCGCAGAAGACCGGCATCGAAGCCGACTGGATGATGGGAGCGCTGATGGAGCGCTGTGCCGTGAACGGATGAACGGCGAAAATGGCATCGGCGTCGCAGTTCTTGATGACGGCCAAGTCGGTTGAGAACAGCAGGCTCTTGATGCGCCGGCCGAACACGACGATGCCCGACGTCTCCTCGATTTCCTTCGGCATCTTCAGGATGTTGTGGCGCAGGCGCGACTCGAATGGCAGGATGCCCTCGTCGTCAGCGACAAGTTCTTGGATGGGAGACGCGTTCTTCACCATATGACACCTCCTGAATCGTCGAGCGATTCACTCAGCCTATCATATGGACCTTCGCGCAAAGGTTACAACTGCGTAGCGGATGGCGAGAGCATGTCGCAGGCCCATTGGGCGGCGACCATCGAGCCCTTGGCGAGCATGGACTCGTCGATGGTGTAGTAACAGCTGTGCTGCGGGTGGTCGGCGCCGATTGCGGGGTTGCGGGAACCCACGAACACGAACACGCCCGGCACGATGCGCAGGTACTCTGCGAAATCCTCGCCGGCGAGCGTGCCCTCGTACGACCCGACCGCCTCGGGTCCGAGCACCTTCTCGACCGCCTTGCGGGCGGCTTCGGAGCAGGCAGGGTCGTTCACGACGGCTGGATTGCCCTCCTCGAACGAGAACGTTATGTCGGCGCCAAACGCATGGGACGTCTTGCCCGCAACGCGCTCGATGCGGTCGATGACGCGTTCCCGCAAATCCTGGTTCCAGGTGCGCAGGGTTCCCGTGATGTAAGCCGAGCCCGCCATGATGTTGCGGGCGGTGCCGCCATGTATCTCGCCCACCGTGATGACGACCGGCTCGAACGGCGACGTGCGCCGCGACACGATGACTTGAAGCGCGTCGACGATTTCGCATGCGACGACGATGGCGTCCACGCCCTTGTGCGGCATGGAGCCATGGGCGCTCACGCCCGAAATGTCGATGCGGAACCAGTCAGTGAAAGCCATGCGCGGGCCGGGCTCGCATGAAACGGTTCCGCTTTCGACCTCGCTCCAGATGTGCGCGCCGTACATCGCATCGACGCCTTCCAGGGCGCCGGCGGCGATCATGTCGCGCGCGCCGATCGAGATCTCCTCGGCAGGTTGGAAGATGATGCGCACCTCGCCTTTCAGCTGGCCGCGCAGCTGGTTCAGCGCGCGAACCGCGCCGAGCATCATGGCCATGTGGCAATCGTGGCCGCACGCGTGCATGACGCCATCGTTTTCGGAGGCGTATTCGAAGCCCGTGCGCTCGGTCACCGGCAGCGCGTCCATGTCGGTGCGCAGCGCGATGCGCTTCGCGGGGTTTCCCGCTTCGTCGTACGCGCCTTCGGCTTCGCCGCGGATGGTGGCGATGATGCCCGTGCCGATGAAATCGGCGCGCTCGTCTGCGAACTCGGCCGGACGGGGCCCTTGCACGAGCCGATGTTCGATCCCCCACTCGGCGAGCTTCGCGCGCACGAACGCGCTGGTCTCTACTTCATGGGCGCTCAGTTCCGGATGTTGGTGGAAATGCCGTCGCCACGCGATGACATCGCCTTCGGCCTCCGAAACGAGCGCCCGTATTCTCTCGGATATGTCGTTGCCTGCGGCCAAACCCGCCCTATGCGTTGCGGACGCCGTCGACGTAGCGGGTGAGGTCGAGCATCTTGTTCGAGAAGCCCCACTCGTTGTCGTACCAGGCCATGAGCTTCACGAACTGGTCGTTCAAGGCCTTGCCGGCGCCCTTGTCGAAGATGGCGGTGTGAGCGTCGCCGCGGAAGTCCTGCGAGACGACCTCGTCTTCGGTGTAGGCCAGGATGCCCGCAAGCTCGCCTTCGCTCGCGGCCTTGATGGCGGCGCAGATCTCGTCGTAGCTCGCCGGCTTGGCCAGGCGGATGGTGAGGTCGGAAAGCGACACGTCAGCCGACGGGATGCGGATAGAGACGCCGGTCATCTTGCCCATGAGGTTGGGAACGACGCGACCCACGGCGTCGGCGGCGCCGGTGGTGGTGGGAACGATGTTGCCGAACACCGAGCGGCCGAGGCGCCAGTTCTTCTTCGGGAACCCGTCGACCGGCGACTGGGAAGCGGTCGTGGCGTGGATGGTGGTGAGGAAGCCCTCGACGATGCCGAAGTTGTCGTCGATGACCTTGGCGAGCGGCGCCACGCAGTTCGTGGTGCACGAGGCGTTCGAGACGATGTCCATGTCGGGCTCGTACTCGTACAGGTTGGCGCCGACGACGAACATGGGAACGTCGAGCTTCGTGGGGCCGGAGATGACGACGACCTTGGCGCCGGCGTCGATGTGCTTCTGCGCGTCGACGCGCGCACGGTACTTGCCCGTGCATTCCATGACGTAATCGACGCCGAGCTCGCCCCACGGGATGAGCGCCGCGTCGCGGTACTTGTCGTCGCACAGCACCGTTACCTGCTTGCCGTCGACCGTCAGGATGCCAGCCTCGTCGTCAGCCAGGACTTCGCCGTCATAGCGGCCATGCACGGTGTCGTACATGGTGGCGTAGGCGACCTGAGAAGCGGGATGTTTCGGAGCGTTGATAGCCACGACTTCGATGTCGTCGGCTTTCATAGCCGCGCGGAAAACCAGCGAGCCGATGCGGCCGAATCCGTTGATGCCAATCTTGATCATAGTGCCACCTCTCGAACGTCGATCCTAAGCGTTGCCTTGCGCCCGATTCCCCTCCGCGTGCCAATGTTTCGAGCTTGTTTCGGGCACATAGAAAAACTACCGCATTACGCGGGATATTGCCAGTGGCGATTTACACGTCTCGGCTAGCGGGACAGCTGAACAGGCACTGGGACGGGCAATGGGGCATATCCCCGGCACTCATCCCGGCGCCGGCTCCACTATCATAGACGCGTCAGATAATTCGAGCGTCTCAGGAGACGAGGGCATGAAGCGCTACTCATTCTGCGAGGATTGGGAATTCTCCCGAAACGAAGATTCGTTTGAAGCGGTCGTCGTGCCACACGACGCCATGCTCGGCAACCGACGCGGACCCGATGCGCCCGCCTAGCCTTCCCAGTCGGTCAGGCACGCGTCGAGCGCAGACTCGATGGCCGCGCGGTCCATGCCCTTGCCGATGAACACGAGGATGGTCTGGCGGTCGCCGCACGTCGAATCCCAACGCGCCATGATGCCGGGGTTCTCCTCGAGCACCTGCGTCTGCTCTTCTGCGGGAAGCGCGGCGACGAAGGAGCCGTTGTCGATGAACGACCGCTGCTGGCCGGCTTGCTCGAGCAAGAAGCACGTGTCGGGCTGCTGGGCGATCCAGGTCATGCCCTTCGTGCGGATGACCGTGTCGGGCCAATGGGCGGCGAAATCCCCGAACGCGTCGAGGTCGAACGGCTTGCGGCGCCCGTAGACGAACGTCGAGATGCCGTATTCCAAAAGCTCCGGATCGCCGTGGTCTTCGGGGTTCACCATGAGGTCGAGCCATGCAGCCGACTCGTACACGTCGTCGAAATCGAAGCGGCCCGTGTCGAGCACTTCTCCGAGCGGCACCTCGCCTTCCACCGCCTCCAGGATGACGGCGCTTTTCTGCAGGCTGCGCACGATGGCCTTCACCTCGGAAAGCTCTTCGGGCGTGACGAGGTCGGCCTTGTTCAGGATGACCGTCGTGCAGAATTCCAACTGCTCGACGAGCAGGCTTTCCACGTCGTCCTCGTCCAAATCATCCGCAAGCAGGCTGCGCCCGTTGTCGAACTCGTCGAGCATGCGCGCGCAATCGACGACGGCGATGATGTTGTCGAGCGAAAGCGGCGCCTGCCCATCGGCGATGCGCTGGTCGCAGAACTCGGATATCGTGTAGGCGATCGGCATGGGCTCGCAGATGCCCGACGCCTCGATGATGATGTAGTCGAAGTCGCCCGAATCGGCAATGCCCGCAAGCTGGTCGGCCAAGTCGTCGGACAGCGTGCAGCAGATGCAGCCGTTGGTCAGCGGAATGACGTTCTCGACTTTCGTGGCGCCGCTTTCGCGTATGAGGTCGGCGTCGATGTTGACCGCGCCGATGTCGTTCACGATGACGGCGGCGCGCAGCCCCTCGTCGTTTGCCAGGATATGGTTGAGCAGCGTCGTCTTGCCGGCGCCCAGGTAACCGGTCACGAGCGCGATCTTCACGGTGTTCTCACCCTCGGGCATGCGCCCTCCTATCTCATCGCCGATAATCAATATCCTCGGAGGAAATTGATTATCGCTACACGAGCTTGCCGTTGCAGTGGTCGATCATGTGCTGGAGGATCTGCGCCGTCCAGCCGCGGCATTCCTTCTTGCGCGGAACGAGCACGCCGTCGACGAGCTCCTGGTAATGGAACGTGGCCTGGTCGAAGCGCGTGACCTTCGACGTCTCCTCGCGCGTCAGGCAGCCTTCCTCCATGCGGACGGGACGCAGGGCGCGCTTCATCGACGGGTTGAACATGACGTGCATGCGGTCCTTGTCGTCCCGGTACGCGATGACGGCCTTCGCCACGCCGATCTGGTTGGCAGCCAGGCACGCGCCGTCCTCGATCGATTCCAGCGTGTCGAGCAGGTCCTGCGCCAGTTCGGCATCGTCGGCGGTTGCCGCTTCGCACGGCGTCGACAGCAACGCCTCGTCGGTTACGAGTTCCTTGATCATGAACGCTCCTATCTTTAAGTCGTTGCATTTCTAAGCCTTTTATCGAATGCTTATGGATGCAATGCAGATTCTGGCGGGCAGGGTTGCCGACATGTCATGTGA
>CAJOIP010000013.1 GCA_905234785.1 uncultured Eggerthellaceae bacterium | reverse complement strand
TGCGGCTGGTTCCAGTACATGTTCGTCGCCGGCGTCGGCCCCTTTGAATCGTTTCTCGTGACCGTCGCCCCCTTCGTCATCGTAGACATCATAAAAGTGGTAGCTGCAACCGCAGTAGCCCGCACGGTAATCAAAGCAGTCCCAACCCGATAACTGACCTTAGCGGAAGAGCGTAGCCCCCGGAGGCGGGAAGAGGGGTGAGGGCGATTCCGCAGCCGGGTATGGTGGCAAGCCCCACTGCCCATGCGGGCGAGGACAAGCCCGACCCCCTCTTCCCGCCTCCGGGGGCGGGAAGAGGGACAGACGCGCCTATTCGATAGAGGGAATCGCGATGATGAAGTTCGCGCCGCCTTCGGGGCGGTTGATGGCCTCGACGGTGCCGTCGTGGGCGTTCACGATCGACTTCACGATGGCAAGCCCCAGGCCCGTGCCGCCGGTGTTGCGCGCGCGCGACGTGTCGGCGCGGTAGAAGCGGCCGAACAGCAAGCTCGGGTCGATGTCGCCAAACCCCGTGCCGTCGTCCTTCACCTGGATGACTGAATTGCCATGCAGGCCGCTGAGCTCGATGACGATGTGCCCACCCGGTTCGATGAAGCGGCTGGCGTTCTCGACCAGGTTGGTGAGCGCCTCCTTCAGCCGGTCCGCGTTGCCCAGCACGTCGGGCGCCTCGCCGACGATCGCGACGTTGGCGCCGCGCTCTTCCAGGATGGGATGTAGCGTGTCCACCACGTTCTGCGACAGCTTGCGCAGGTCGACGCGTGACAGCTCGTCGGGCTGCGTCTCGTTGTTCTCGATGCGCTGCAGCGTCAGCAAGTCGTTCACCAGGCGCGAAAGGCGCTCGGCCTCGCCCACGATGATCGACGAGAACTTCTCGCGCATGGAATCGGGCAAGTCGGGGTCTTCCAGCATCTCGGCGTTGCCGCGGATGGCGGTCAGCGGCGTGCGCAGCTCGTGCGCCACATCGCTGACGAACTCGCTTTGACGGCGGTTCTCGCGGGAAAGGTCGGCCTGCTGCGACTCGAGCTTCTTCACGAGCGCATTCATGGAATCGGACAGCTCGTCGGCTTCGAGCAGGCGCCCGTCAGGCTCGAACGACACCTGGGCGCCCGCGCGGTACGCCTTCACCTTCTTCAGCAGCAGCCTCAGCGGCTCGGCCAGGAAGTACCCGATGATCAGGCTCAGCACGAACGTGAGGAACGACACGGGGATGAGCAGCAGGAATAGGTACCACGGCAGCGAGAACAAGAGCTCGCAGACGAACAAGACAAGCGCGCTCGCCAGCAGCGTCAGCAGCGTGGCGAGCAGCGCAAAGTATGTTTGGATGCGTTTTATTGCTTGAACCTGTAACCGTAGCCGCGGACCGTTTCGACCAAGCCGGGATCGTAGCCGGCCTGCCCGATTTTATCACGCAGGCGCTTGATGTGCGTGTCGACGGTCTTCGTCTCGGTCAGGTATTCCCAGCCCCAGGCCTCGCGCAGCAGCTCCTCGCGCGAAACGACCTTGCCGGCGTTCTTCATCAGGCTGGCGAGCAGCTCGAACTCGCGCGGCGTCAGGTCGAGCGGGCCGGATGCGCCCTTCGCGGTGTGGGCGTCTTCGTCGAGCGTGATGCCGCCCGCCGTGATGGCGCGCGTCGCGTTCGGGAAATCGCCGCCCGAGCCGCGGCGCAGCAGCGCGTGCACGCGTGCGATCAGCTCGCGCACGCCGAAGGGCTTGGCCAGGTAGTCGTCGGCGCCCAGTTCCAGGCCGACGACCTTGTCGAGCTCGGTGTCGCGCGCGGAAAGGAACAGCACCGGCGCCGATGAGATGGCGCGGATGCGCCTGCACAGCTCGTAGCCGTCCATGCCGGGCAGCATGATGTCGAGCACGAACAGGTCGTATTGGTTCTTGTGGGCCGCCGCCAGCGCGTCTTCGCCGTTGTCGAACACGTCGACGTTGTAGCCTTCCTTCTTCAGGGCGTAACCCACGAATTCGGTGATGGAGCTCTCGTCGTCCACTACCAGGATGCGTTTGGTTGCGTCGCTCATTTTCTTCTCCTTCTGCTTACTGGCCGCTTGAAACGGCTTGTTTCTTGCCTGATATAATACCGTTCATTAGCTGAAAACAGCTTGAAACTCGGGGGCTGTTGACGTTTTCGAAGGAGCCCGTAGCCATCATGTTACTTGCAATCGACATCGGCAATACGCAAACCGTCATCGGCGTGTTCGAAGGCGCCGAGCTCCGCCACATGTGGCGCCTTGCCACGAGCAAGGTCGACACGTCCGATGAGCTGCGGGTGAAGGTGAGGCCGCTGCTCGCCTCCGAGGGAATCGAGGCGTTGGCAATCGACGGCTCCATCGTGGCGTCGGTCGTGCCCGCGCTTTCGACGTCTTGGAAGCGTGCGCTCGAGTACATGCTCGGGAAAGAGCCCCTTACGTGCTCGGCGGCCACGGCGGGCGGGCTCTTCGAAACCACCTACGACAACCCAACCGAGATCGGCGCCGACCGCGTCGCCGATGCAGTGGCGGCCCGCGTGCTGTACGGCTCGCCCGTCGTGGTCGTCGACTTCGGCACGGCGACGAACCTCGAGGTCGTCGATGCGCAGGGCCGGTTCGTCGGCGGCATCATCGCCCCCGGCCTCGAAACATCGGCGGCGGCGCTGTTCTCGCACGCGACGAAGCTGCCCGCAATCGACCTCGTCGACCCGGGCTCGGCCATCGGCAAGAACACGGTGCACGCCATGCAGTCGGGCATCGTGTACGGGGAAGCGGACCGCGTCGACGGGTTCGTGCGCCGCGTCTTCGGGGAGCTCGGCTACGAGGCGCCCGTCGTCGCAACGGGCGGCCTCGCCACCACGATGGCCCCCATCTGCAAGACGGTAACCCACGTGAACCCCGAGCTCACCCTCGAAGGCCTGCGCCTCATCTACGAAGCAAACCGCTAAACACTTCAACCTGCTTTTCCGAGCGAAGCTAGGATTTCCAGCGCTTGAAAGCGGGGAGATCCTTCGGGCTTCGCCCCCAGGATGACAGAATGGTGCACATTCATGTAATCGCCAACGATTTGTTGTATGCTTTGTGGTTCCGAAAGGGGATCAGCATGTCGTTGTGCCTGGTGAGAGCGAAGATACTACCGGTTGTGGCCGGGGTGTTCCTCGTTGTCGCCCTCGCGCTTTCCGCACAGCCCGCATACGCTTCCGTCCGTGAAGATTTGAAGGATAGCTACCAAGCCGCCGTCATCAAATACGAAAGCGCCGTCACCGCGCAGGACCTGAACGAAGCCGCGCTCGTGCAAGTCGGTGCCGACATCGCGGAAAACGAGCGCAAAACCGCGCAAACCGAAGAGCAGCTCGGCGAGACGGCCGTCTCGATGTACAAGGGCACGCGCGGCAGCTGGGTGCTCGTCGACTTGCTGCTCAACGCCGAAAGCTTCAGCGACGCGGTTTCCCGCTACGACAAGTACGAGAAGATCGAGGGCTACTACCGCGACAAGATCGACGGCCTCGAACAGCAGCGGGCAATCTACAACATGCGCAAAGCCCAGCTCGAAGTGCGCAAGGCCGAGCTCGAAGAAGAGGTCGTGGCCGCCAAGCGCGCCGCTGACGAGGCTGCGCTGGCGCTGCTCGACAACACGCATTCCGACGGCGCCGACTTCCACCAGCGCCAGAGCCTCGGTAACAACTGCGGCGCCACGGCGTTCATCGTGGCGGTGAACACGATCCTGCACGAGAACCGCTACGTCGACAACGCGGCCGTGTGGTCGAGCCCAAGCTTCAACGGCGATTCGACGACCGACTTGGCTTGGAAGGGCAGCAACTGGCTGCTGGCGAACGGCCTGTTCGACATAATCTCGATCGAGACGGTCGCCGGCGACATCCACACCGCGCAGCAGATGCGCGACTGGCTCGAAGCGGGCTACATCGTGCTCGCCTCGTCAGGGTCGGGCTCTACGTGGCAGCGCGCGGACGGAACGCAGGCCGATGCGGGCAGCTTCCCCGATGGCCACTGGGTCACGTTCTACCGCTACGAGGACGGCGTCTTCTATGCCAACGACAGCTCGGTCGACTCTGCGAAGGGCGCGGGTTGCCCGTATGACGAGGCGCAGATGCAGCAGTGGCTCGACGGCCGCTCCAACCACTTCGCCACCGCCCTGAAGAAGCGCTAAGCAATAATCATTTTCCTCCGAGGTAATTGATTCCTTTCATTAAATCCACCGCATGCGCCGCTGCGGGGGAGTACAATCGTTGTGCAGATAAACCGACCGAATAAGGAGACGATTCCCGTGGCAAAGAAAGACCTCGACTGGGGCAACCTCGGCTTCAACTACATCCCGTGCGATTACAGCTACGTCTGCAACTTCAAGGACGGCGCGTGGGAAGAGGGCGGCCTGACGACCGACCACACGCTCACGCTGTCCGAGGACGCGGGCATCTTCCATTACTGCCAGGAGATATTCGAGGGCCTGAAGGCGTACACCACCGAAGACGGCTCCATCGTGTGCTTCCGCCCCGACCTGAACGCCCAGCGCATGGCCGATTCGGCGCGCCGCCTGGTCATGCCGGTGTTTCCCGAGGACAAGTTCGTCGAGGCCGTGAAGCAGGTCGTCGCGGCCAACGAGGCGTGGGTGCCGCCGTTCGGCTCGGGCGCCACGCTCTACATCCGCCCGTTCATGGTGGCGACGGGCAACGTTATCGGCGTCAAGCCCGCCGACGAGTACCAGTTCCGCATCTTCGTCACCCCGGTCGGCCCGTACTTCAAGGGCGGCGATACGGCTGTGAAGCTGCTGGTTTCCGAATACGACCGCGCGGCGCCGCACGGCACGGGCAACATCAAGGCCGGCCTGAACTACGCCATGAGCATGTACGCCGTCACCGACGCGCACGAGAAGGGCTATGCCGAGAACTTCTACCTCGATTCGAAGAGCCGTACCTACGTCGAGGAGACGGGCGGCGCCAACATCATGTTCGTCGACAAGCAGGGCAACCTGATCGTGCCGCAGTCTGCGACCGATTCCATCCTGCCGTCCATCACGCGCCGTTCGCTCGTCGTGGTGGCCAAGGACATCCTCGGCATGAACGTCGTCGAGCGCCCGGTCAAGTTCGAGGAAGTGCTCAACGGCGACTTCGTCGAGTGCGGCCTGTGCGGCACGGCGGCCGTCATCTCGCCCGTCGGCAAGGTGGAAGGCGAGGGCGTCGACGTCACCTTCCCCGACGGAGCCGAGACGAGCGGCCCGGTCATGAAGAAGCTGCGCGAAACGCTCGTGGCCATTCAGACGTGCGCCGCGGAAGACCCGTTCGGTTGGGTGTGCAAGATCGCCTAACCTCTGCTCTATTCATATGCCCGCCGATTGGCTGGAAGGGGTGTCCGCCTACAGCTGCTCGGCGGGCATCTCTTTTTATCCCCTGCGAGGTTGACCGCCTGCGCAAGCGGCTGACGCTCCTTCCAGCCAATCGGCTGCGTTATCCAACTTGAGCAGAGGTTAGGGCGAAAAAAGGGTCAGGATTTCGTGCCCTGACCCCTTTTTTCTCGTATCGTGGTTCGGTGCGCTAGGCTTCCTTGCCGGCTTCCAGCTGTTTGTCGGCCTTGGCGGCTGCGAGCTGCTTGTCGCGCGCTTCCAAGCGGTCGACGTGCTTTTGGCCTTCGGCGGCGATCTCCTGGAAATCGGCGATGGTCGCCTTGATGCGCGGCAGGGCCTGCTGCTTGTAGGTGCTGATGTCCTCGAGCGCCTGCAGCGTGTCGGCGAACGACTCCTTCAGCGTTTCGGCGGAGATGTTGGCTTCGGAGGCCTTCACCTGAATCTCGGCGCCCTGCTCCTTCAGCATGCGCGAGGTGGCGGTGATCATCTCGTTGGTGGCGGCGTTCAGCGTGTCGACCTTCTCGAGCGCGATGCGCTGGTTGTACAGGGCGCCGGCCACGGTGGCGGCCACGCGCAGCGCCGATACGGTGACGCTTTCGGCGCGGTCGACGGCGCGCACGAGCTCGAGGTTGTTGCGGCGCACGATGTTCATCGACACGATGCCCTGCTGGTTGACGGTCTGCAGCTGCTGGAAGTCGAGGATCTTCTGGCGCAGCGGGAAGATGACCTCCTCTTCCACGAACTTGATGCGCTCGGGGTCGGCCGAACCTTCGGCGCGCGCCTTCTCGACGGCAGTGGAAAGGTAGTTGTCGAGGTCGGTGGCCATCTCGATCTGCTGGTTCAGCTGCTTGGTCAGCTCGCGCATCGAATCCTCTTCGAGCTCGAGGGTGACGTTGTCGTTTTGCAGCGTGGTCTTGCCGCGCTCGAGCGATTTCACGATGTCGGCGATTTCGGCATCGGCGGTCTTGTAGCGCTCGAAGTATTTGCGCACGGGGTTGAACAGCTTGCCGAGCGGGCCGGACTTCGCGAAGTCGACGTGCGAGGGGTCGAGGTCGCGCATCTTGATGGACAGCTGCTCGAGGCCCTTGGCCACATCGCCAGACTCGCTGCCTTCGCGGCTCAGGTCGACCATGCGCTTCGACAGCATGGCGTTCTTGTTGGCCGACTGCGTCACGATGTCGGCGCCCATGTTCTCGACGGCGTTCAGGATGTCGCGTCGATCCATGATGTTGTCAAGGTCGACCTCCATGATCTGCTCGCCTTTTTTGACGGTTTCAGACTCGATGATTTCGGCATGGGCCGGCGTGACCGCCAGCGCCCGCTCGACTTCCGCCTTCGTCGCTTCGGGATCGGGTACGTTCAGATCGAATGCCATGTCTTGC
This sequence comes from uncultured Eggerthellaceae bacterium, assembly GCA_905234785.1. GTDB lineage: Bacteria > Actinomycetota > Coriobacteriia > Coriobacteriales > Eggerthellaceae > UBA9715. The sequence continues at coordinate 35,400 of CAJOIP010000013.1, read as the reverse complement.
CTTTCTCGTATGCGTCCAACAATGCCGTTAATCTTCCTTTATCTCCGTTGGGGCGCCCGGAGAGCACCCCAACGGAGATAAAGGAACATCAATCCATTTCGTCGAGCTTGCCCTTGTAGTACTTCGTCTCCTCGGAAAGCGCGCGGATTTCCTCGATCAGGCGCTCGCTTTCGGCCGAGCCGCCCGCATCGTCGAGCTTGTTCAGCTCGATTGCGAGCTTGTCCAGCTCGAGCAGCATCTTCTCGCAGCGCGTGACGAGCGCTTGCATCTCGCCGAGCTTCGATTGCAGCAAGTTGTACTGCTCTAGCTGCGTGGCATCGAGCTGGTACTTGGCGTTGAACCGCGCACGCCGCATGTTCTGCTCGAGGCGCCGGTAGTCCGTATGGTCGAACATCTGGATGTCGTTCGCCAGTTCTATGCAGGTGCGCAGCACGGCTTCCTTCGTGCCGTCGGACGCGCCGGCGAACTTCGCCCAGGTTATGCTGCTCGGTTGGAATTTCGCGTCGAGCACCGCGTGGAAGCTCGCGGCCTTGCGATCGGCTCCGTCGAGCGCGTCCAAGCCCGCCCGCGCGTACTGGCCCGCGCCGCTCGTCTGCATGTTGCGCTTCAGGATCGAGCGAACCGCCGCCTCGTCGGTTGTGCTGCCGGCTTCGAGAAGCTTCACTTCCTTCTGCGACCCCGTCTGCAGCAGCGGCCGGTAAGGCTCGCCCTTCAGCGCGTAATAGCCGCGGCGGGTTGCGTAGACGATGCCGAAGATGATGGCGGCTGCCGTGCCGATTCCGACGATTCCCGCGAGAACCGTTAAAAGGGCCAGCGTTCCGACAATGCCCACAGTGCTGCCGCCTTCCACGTTGCTTCGAACATACCAGTGCCATTATTGCACGAATGCCCACGGGCGCATCGAATCTTTCGCGGCCGTTTGCCTTTCGTTGTCGTTCAAGCTTTCCTATTGCCATTCAGGTTTCCCTATTGCCATTCAGGTTTCCCTATTGCCATTCAGGCTTCCCTATTGTCATCCAAGCTTCCCCATTGTCATCCCGAGCGTAAGCGAGGGATCTCCTCCGTTGCAGCGTTGGAGATCCTTCGGGCTTCGCCCTCGGGATGACAGGGGGCTTGTTCTCGGGGTGACATCAATCAATGGAATGCCCGCTTGCGGTAAGATGGGCGCTATGGAAAACGAGATGAGGCTCATTGCGGCGACCGCGTCGCCCGACGAAACGAAAGCGTTGGCCCAGGCGTTGGCCCCGCTTCTGCAGGCAGGCGACGTCTTGCTGCTGTCGGGCGACTTGGGCGCGGGCAAAACGCAGTTCACGCAAGGGCTCGCCGCTGGCCTCGGCGCGGGCGAGCCCGTCATCAGCCCGACGTTCAACATCGTGCTGACGTACGGGTCGGGCCGCCTGCCGCTTCATCACTTCGACCTGTACCGGCTCGAGTCCGATTCCGAATTGGAAGACATCGGGCTGCGGGAGTATGTGGAAAGCGATGGGGTGTGCGTCGTGGAGTGGGCCGAGAAGTTCCCCCGCGCTTTCGACGAGTGCCTCGCCATCGAGATTTCGAAGGTTTCGGAAGACGGGCGCGAAGTTCGAGCGCATGCTTCCGGGGCTCGGTATGAGGGACTGCTTGAAGCGTGGGTTGACTTGTCCGCCCCTGTCGGGGAGAGGGGGCGCCCGTGCTCAGACAGTCCTGCTTTGCCGAACAGCCCACTGGGCTGTTCGAGTCGTGCGGAACTGCGCGCGGGACCCCCTCTCCCCGACAGGGGCTTCGTCTCCATTGCTGACGCGTCGATTCGACGGAAAAACGGCTCGTACGTGCTCGCGTTCGACACGGCTAACGAGGTCGTGGCGTTGGGCGTGGGGGAGCTTCTCTTGGATGGCAGGTGCGTGCGGGTTGTGGCTACTCGCGAGGTTTCGGCGCATCGGGCTTCGAACACCACGCTTGTGCCTGCCATCGAAGAGCTGCTCGCCCAGGTGGGCGTGGCGCGCGCCAACATCGCATGCGTGTGCGTGGGGCGCGGGCCCGGGTCGTTCACGGGCGTGCGCATCGCCATGGCAACGGCCAAGGGCATCGCGTCGGCGCTCGGCGTGGGGCTTGTTGGGGTGTCGACGCTCGACGCCGTCGCGTGGAACGCCCAGGCCGCGGGCGTACGCGGCGACGTGCTCGTGGTGGCCGACGCCATGCGCAAGGAAGTGTACCCCGTCCGCTACGCGCTCTTCGACGACGGGGTTAGGCGCCTCAGCGCCGACCGCGTCGTGAAAGCAGAAGCGCTCGCCGAGGAGCTTTCCCTTGGCGGGGGGCTTGAAGGCGAATGCGAAGCCGGCTCGGCGATGGACTTGCTCGTCGTCGGCGACGGCCTCGTGAAGTACCGCGCGCTGTACGAGCCGCACGCCCGCGTGCTCGACGAGGCGCTATGGGACGTGACCGGAAAGGGCCTGCTCCTCGCGCTTGAGCACGCTTGGCAAGCAGGCGAAGCCGACCCGCTCGATGCGCGCCGCCACGACCCGGCGCTCGCCTTGCCGGTGTACACGCGCCTGTCCGATGCCGAGGAAAACGAGCGCATCAAGCTTGCGAGCAACGATCCGAAGAACCTCGAAACGGGCGTGCAGGATGTCGCGCCCGATGGCGGCAAGGGCCGCGATACCATGCACGCGCAAGCCAAGCTCGTCGCGCGCGCCGACGCCCAGGGCGTTGCGTACCGCCCGCTCGACGCGGCGCACGTTCACGATGTGGCTGCGCTCGAGCATGAGGCCATGGGCACCGACGCCTGGGCCGACGACCTCGTGGCAGGCGAGCTCGGGCAGCGCAACCGCACGTGGTGGGTTGCCGAGGCCGACGGGAACCTGGTCGGCTACGCCGGCGGCTTGGTCGTCGACGGCGACCTGCAAATCCTCAAAGTCGCGGTAAGGCCCGCATGGCGTCGCCGGGGCATCGCGCGCGAGCTGCTCGTGCGCATTGCCGAAGACGCGCGCAACCTGGGCGCTTCGACCTGCTCGCTCGAGGTCCGCGCTTCGAATGCGGGCGCCCGGGCGTTTTACGAATCGCTCGGGTTGGTCAACCTCGGAACAAGGCCCCGCTATTACTCGGACCGCGAGGACGCCGCCATCATGTCGGGCCCGCTTCCCGCGGCACCGCGCGACGTCGCCGGCATGCAGCTGCAACATCACGATGAAACGCTTGCCGACCACGCGGTTGGCAAGCATCCGCTCATCCTGGCCATCGAGTCGTCATGCGACGAGACGGCTGCGGCCATCGTCGATGGGGAAGGGGCGCTGCTTTCCGACGTCGTGGCCTCGCAAATCGACTTCCACGCGCGCTTTGGCGGCGTCGTTCCCGAAATAGCCAGCCGCAAGCACATCGAGGCCATCTGCGGCGTGTGCGAGGAGGCGCTGCACGTCGCCGGCGCCGCAAAGTGGCGCGACCTCGATGCCGTCGCCGTCACGTACGCACCGGGTCTGCTCGGCGCGCTCGTGGTGGGCGTGGCCTTCGGCAAGGGCGCGGCCTGGGCGCTTGATGTGCCGTTCATCGGCGTGAACCACCTGGAAGGGCACCTGTACGCCAACAAGATCGGAGATGCGGGTTTCAAGCCGCCGGCGGTGGTCTCGCTCGTGTCGGGCGGCAACACGATGCTCGTGCACATGCGCGACTGGGGCGACTACGTCACGCTCGGCGCGACGATCGACGACGCGGTGGGCGAGGCGTTCGACAAGGTGTCGAAGGCGCTCGGGTTGGGGTATCCCGGCGGCCCGGTCATCTCGCGCGAAGCCGCCAAGGGCGACCCTGCGGCCATCGATTTCCCGCGTGCCATGCTGCATTCGCATGACCTGCGCTTCTCGCTGTCGGGCTTGAAGACGGCCGTCGTGAACTACATCAACAAGGAACGCCAGGCGGGCCGTCCGCTCAATGTTCCCGACATCGCCGCCAGCTTCCAGCAGGCCGTGGTCGACGTGCAGGTGGCGAAGGCTAAAACCGCGCTTGAGCAAACGGGGGCGCCGACGTTCTGCCTCGGTGGCGGCGTGGCTGCCAACCCCGTGTTGCGCACGGCCTACGAGGACCTCTGCGCGCGCATGCACGTGAAGCTGGTCATGCCCCCGCTTTCCAGCTGCGGCGACAACGCCGGCATGATCGCGCTCGTCGCGCTCGACCGCTACAACCAGCGCAAGTTCTTCCCGTTGAATGCAGACGCCGCCGCCCACGCCAGCCTCGACGAGCCGTACTAGCCGGGAAGCGATGCGCGGGAGGGGAGCTGGCGCATCATTTTGCGGTTCGAGCAAGGGCGTTTAGGAACATTCTGGCAAAATGATGCGCCAGCTCCCCTCCCGCGCATCGCTCCTAGTTGTTTCCCCATTTGCGCTACAATGCCTTTCGTGCAAAATTCTGGGGGAAATAATCAGCAACCGAAGCTCTGGACGCCGGTGTTCGTGGTCATCATCGCGGTCACGTTTTGCAGCTTCATGGTCGGCCAGGGAACGAACTCGGGCAGCACGGTGTACCTCAGCCGGCTCGGCGAGACGTCGACGCTCGCCGGCATCGGCGCCACGATCTTCTCGGTCGCAGCTGCCGTGGCGCGCATTGTAAGCGGCCCCGTCTCCGATACCCGCGGTCGCCAGGTCGTCATGATCGCCGGCACGGTCGTGCTGCTCGCCGGTGTAGGCGGGCAGGCGCTGACCGCCAGCGTAGAGCTGTTCTTGCTATGGCGGCTGCTTCAGGGCGTGGGGTTTGCGGCTGTCACCACGGCCGTCGCCACCGCGGCAGCAGACGTTTTGCCGATCGAGCGGCTCGGCGAGGGCATCGGCTATTCGGGTCTCGGTCAGGCGCTCGCCATGGCCTGCGGGCCGGCGCTCGCCATAACGCTCGTGTCGACTGAACCGCCCGAGAACCTGTATTGGGGCCTTTCCGCCATCGCGATTTGCGCGTTCGCGCTGTGCTTCTTCTGCCGTTACGAGAAGCGCCCCGACAAGCTTCCCGAAACGGCCACGTACCGCCGTATCGCCGAGCAGCGCGAAGCGCATCCCGAGCAGGAGCGGAAGAAGCCGGGGCTCGTCAACAGCATCCTCGAGCCGGGCGCGCTCGCGGGCGGCGTTCCCATGATGGTCATCTCGCCGGCGCTCGGGTTCATCATCTTCTTCGCGGGCTTGCTCGGCACGCAGATGGGCATTGCGAACGCCGGGCTGTTCTACACGATGACCGCCGTGTCGATGATCTCCGTGCGCCTCGCCTCGAAGCGCTTCATGGACCGTGTGCCCGCCATCAAGATCCACGCCGTGGCCGTGCTCGGCTGCGTCGTGGCGTTCATACTGCTGATCGTCGTGGTGACGGCCGACCTCGACATGGGTGCGCGCACCGCGCTGTACTACATCGCAGGCCTGCCGTACGGCTTGTGCCCGGGCCTTGCCATCCCCATCAACCAGGCGGTTGCCGTGAAGAACTCGTCGGCGGAGCGCTGGGGCGCCGCGAACGGGCTGTACCTGCTGCTAACCGACGTGGGAATCGGCATCGCCGCCACCATCTGGGGCATCACGAACGACACGTTCGGCTTCGCATTCACCATGTGCTGCGTCATCGTGCTCGTCATTGCGTCGCTGTTCGTGGCGATGCTGTGCTATCCCGAAGCAGACAAACGCTGGCGCCGCCAATAAGATGCGCCGGCTTTGCCCGGTCGCTTATTTTTCCGCCACATGCACGGCGGCGATGCCGCCGGTGTAGTTCTTCCACGTGATGTCGTGGAAGCCCGCTTCCTCCATCATGTCGGCGAGGCCGCGTTGGTCGGGGAAGGCGCGGATCGACTCGGCCAGATACACGAAGCCGGCTTTGTCCCCGGTGATCAGCCCGCCCCAGAACGGAATCAGGTGCTTCAGGTAGAAGCGGTACAGCATGCGCCACACGGGGTTCGGCGGCGTGGAGAACTCCAGGCACACGAGCGCGCCGCCCGGCTTCAGCACGCGGTGCATCTCGGCGAGCGCGCGCGGGCGGTCGGGCATGTTGCGGATGCCGTAGGCCATGGTGATGACGTCGTACGATTCGTCGGCGTACGGGATGTCCTGCGCGTCGACCACGTCGAAGTCGATCGGCACGTCGCCGAAGTCGCCGTGCGCGGCGTGGGCGCGGGCCACTTCCAGCATCTCGGGCACCAAATCGGTGCACTGTATGTGGGCCGGCCGCTTGGCCTTCGCCACCCAGCGCGACACGTCGCCCGTGCCGCCGGCTATGTCGAGCACGTCGTGGTGGGGCAGGATGGGCGCTTGAAGCATCATGCCGTCGAGCCAGCGGCGGTATGCGCCGAAGCTCGACACGGCGTTGAACAGCTCGTATTTGCGCGCGATGCTGGAAAAAATGGCCTTCACGCGCTCGGTGGACAATTCCGCGGGGGCTTCCTTGCCAGTCGCCGTGTCAATTGGCCCCAAGCCCCCCGTAGGGGCGCACTCCGTGCGCCCGACAGCCGTTTCAGGCGGGGTGTTGCCAGTCGCCGTGTCAATCGGCCCCAAATCCTCCGTAGGGGCGCACTCCGTGCGCCCTGTAGTCGTTTCCGGCAGGGCACTGCCAGTCGCCGTGTCAATCGTGTGCGTTGTCGTGAGTTCGCTCATAGTGCAAGTCTACCTCATTACGTCTGATGATATGATATCCCGACGTGTGAAAATCGGCCCGATAGGACAACATGCTCCTCACCGCGAAATACATCATACCTGTGACGTCTGAGCCGCTGGTCGACAGCGCGGTGCTCGTGCGCGACGGCCGCATCAGCGACATCGGCGACGCAGACAAGATGCGCCTTCGCTACCCCGACGACGAGCTGCGCGACTTCGGCACAGCCGCCATCATCCCGGGCCTCATCGACTTGCACACGCATATGGAAAACTCGGTGCTGCGCGGCATCGTGCCCGACCAGCCCTACATCAGCTGGATCCAATCGGTCCGCGAGGCGGGCGCGAAGCTCGACGTGCACGACTGGCATTCCTCTGCCGTGCTCGGCTGCCTCGAGGCGCTGTCCGGCGGCGTTACCACCGTGTGCGACATCTCGAACACCGGGGCGTCATGCTCGGTCATGTCGAAGATGGGCTTGCGCGGCGTGGTGTTCCGCGAGGTCGGCGCCATGGACAAGCGCCGCGTCGACGACGCCATGCGCATGGCGCGCAACGACATCGCGCGGTGGCACGAGCTCGTCGATTCCGACCGCATCAGCATCGGCATCGCCCCGCGCGAAACGTACGACTGCCACCCGGCTGTGTTCACCGAATCGGCCAAGATCGCACGTGAAGAGGACATCCCGCTTTCGGTGTACGTGGCCGAAAGCCGCGAGGAATACGACTTCATCCGCTACGGCTCGTCGGCGCTTTCCATCGCAAGCGCGGGCGACAGGCGCGGCTTCGTGGAAATTCCGCCTTGGCTTCCCACGGGCGTGTCGCCGGTCCGCTACGTGCTGAACTGGGGCGCGTTCGAGGCCGACAACGTCATGGCCGTGCATTGCGTGCACGTCGACAACGAGGACGTCCACAAGCTGAAGGAATACGACGTGGCCGTGGTCGTGTGCCCGCGTTGCAACGCCCAGCTTTCCATGGGCGTGGCGCCGGTCGCCGAGTTTTTGCGCTCGGGGTTGCGCGTGGGCCTCGGCACGGGGTACTCGGTTGCGACCAACGCCTCCGACATCATCAAGGAAATGCGCGTCGGCCTGCTGCTGAACCGCGCGGTCAATCCCGGCCGCTTCATCGCCACGTCCACCATGTTGCGCATGGCCACGATCGACGCGGCCCGCGTGCTGAAGATGGAAGACGAGATCGGCTCCGTCGAAATCGGGAAACGCGCCGATTTGGCGGTCGTCGACTTGTCCGATTCGCGCCAGGTGCCGACCGACGACCCGGCGGCAGCGGTCATCAACTCGTGTTCGGCGGCTGACGTGCTCATGACCATGGTCGACGGCACCGTCCGCTACGAAAAGGACAAATGGCACGTCGATGTCGAGGTCGCCCGCGACATCGCGCGCGTCATCGAGATCCGCTCGAAACTTCGGAAATAGAAGGTACACATGGCAAAGCAGAAAATGACCCAGAAGCAACGCGAGGAGCGCATCCGCGCAGCTGAAGAGCGCGAACGCCGCGCCGAAGAGGCGAAGAAGCGCAAGGAGCGCACCAAGCAGATATTCACGATCGTCGTGTGCGTCATCCTGGTGCTGGCACTCGGCGTTCCGACTGTCGGCCTGGCCCTGCTCGGCGGCGGCGCGTAAGCAGGCAGGGAACTCGGCATGTTCGGCATCGGCGGCTTCGAGCTCTTCATCATCCTCATCTTCGGGTTCCTCATCTTCGGGCCCGACAAGCTCCCCGAAATCGCGAAGACGGTGGGGAAGGGCATCGCGCGCTTCCGCGAGGCCCAGAAAGAGGTGAACGACGCCATCGGCGACGAGAAGATCATCGACTTGGACAACCCCGACCAGCCGTTCAAAGACCCCATCGAGGCGCTCGACCGCATCGCGAAGCGCCAGGAGGAGAAGAAGGCCGGCACTTCGTCGAAGGCGTCTTCCAGCGCCTCTTCCAGCGCGTCTGCCAAGGCGGACTCGTCCGCGAAGGCCGATGACGAGCCCGCTTCTTCGGACGATGAGGCGCCCAAGCAGGAAAGCTTCACCGAGCGCAAGGCCCGCTACGAGCGCGAGCGCGCTGCCCGCAAGGCGGCCGAAGCCGAAGCGGCAAAAGCCAACGCCGAGGCAAGCTCGGAAAGCCCCGTAAGCGCGACCCCTGCACCTGCATCAGGGGAATCTGCGGCCCCCGCCATCCCGACCGAAGGCGCGACCCCTTCTGTCATTCTGAGCGAAGCGACCGAAGGGAGCGAAGTCGAAGGATCTCGGGCTTTGCCCGATCAACCGGCGGGAGCCCCCGCCGAAGGGGGTGACGCGTAATGCCCATCGGTCCTGCGCGCATGCCCCTCATGGAGCACCTCGGCGAGCTGCGCATGCGCCTCGTGCGCATCGTGGTGGTGCTGCTGGTGGCCGTCTGCGTGTTCTACCTGGCCGCGGGCACGATGGGCCAGTTCCTGTTGCTGCCCATCGCCGACTTCCTGCCGACGGCCGAGGACGGCACGGTCGAGCTCAGCTTCCTGAACGCGTTCGACCCGTTCACGGTGAAGTTCAAGATAGCCTTCTGGATGTCGGTCGTGGCAACGTCGCCCATCATCCTGTGGCAGGTCCTCGCGTTTTTCCTGCCGGCGCTCAAGCCCAACGAGCGCAAGTGGTTCATCCCGACGTTCGCGGCCGGCGTGGCGCTGTTCATCCTGGGCACCGTGTTCTGCTACCTCATCATCTTGCACCCGGCGTTCCAATGGCTGACCGACCAAACCTCCGATTTGGGCGAGGTGCTGCCGAACGCCGCGAACTACGTCGACGTCATCATCAAGTTCGAAATCGGCTTCGGCATCGCCTTCGAGCTACCGATCGTCATCTTCTACCTGGTCATCTTCAACATCGTGCCGTACAGCAAGCTGCGCAGCAGCTGGCGCTACGTCTACGTCGGCCTCATGGTGTTCTCGGCCATGGTCACGCCCGACGCCAACCCGGTCACGATGCTGCTCATGTTCGCCGCGCTGGTGGCGTTGTACGAGGCGAGCCTGTTCATCTCGCGCATCGTGTTGGCAAAGCGCATCAAGAAGCAGCAGGAAGAAGAGCTTGCCCTGTACGGCGACGAAGATGATGGTGAGTGAGACGCTATCTGTCATCCTGAGCGGAGCGCATAGCGCGGAGTCGAAGGATCTCCGCGAAGCGCGGCGGGGGAGATTCCTCGCTTCGCTCGGAATGACAAGTGGGAAGACTCGGAATGACAAGTGGGAAGTCCGGGAGTGTCGAGTAAGAAATGGCGGCGTTGCTGAATGCATGAGATGGGCATCATATCGGGCGTGCTCGACGCGGTGAACGCGTCGGCGGCCGATGCGGGCGCCAATCGCGTGCTGACGGTGAACCTGCGCGTGGGCGTCATGACCGAGGCCATCGAAGACGCGCTCATGTTCGCATTCGAGGCCATGTCGGAACGGACGCTTTGCGAAGGCGCCGAGCTGGTCATCGAATGGGTCGAGCCGGAAAGCCTCTGCTTGGAATGCGGGCACGCGTTCGGCCATGACCGCTTCCACCGCACGTGCCCCGCATGTGGCAGCTATGAAACGACCCTGACCGCCGGCCGCGAGCTTGAAATCGCGAGCATCGAAGTGGATTTGCCTGACGACGAGGAGTGATCATGCATATCGACATCAACAAGCCCATCCTGGAGAAGAACGACAAGCTGGCCGCCGAGCTGCGCGAGCGTTTCGCGGAGAACCACGTGTACGTGGTCGACTTGCTGGCAAGCCCCGGTTCGGGCAAGACCTCGACGATCCTGGCGACTATCGATGCGCTGCGCGACGAGTTCAACATCGCCGTCATCGAAGGCGACATCGCAAGCTCGGTCGACGCCGAGAAGATCAAGGCGCAGGGCATTCCCGCCGTGCAGATCAACACCGGTGGCGCCTGCCATTTGGAAAGCGCCATGCTGAAGCGCGCCATCGACGTGCTCGACCTTGAGCGCCTCGACCTCATCATCGTGGAGAACGTGGGCAACCTCGTGTGCCCGACCGACTTCGATTTGGGCGAGAACGCCAAGGTCATGATCTTGTCGGTGCCGGAAGGCGACGACAAGCCGCTGAAGTACCCGGGCATCTTCCAGGTGTCGAACGCGGTCATCCTGAACAAGGTCGACACGCTGCCGGTCTTCGACTTCGACCGCGACGCGTTCTACGCCTCGGTGCGCGAGCTGAACCCGCAGGCGCCCATCTTCCCGATCGCCGCCACGAAGGGCGAGGGCGTCGAGGAATGGGCCAGCTGGCTTGCCGACCGCATCCGCGAGGCGTAACAAGCGCGTAACGCGAAAACCGGGGTCATTTCGCCTTGCGAGGGTTTTACGCTATCCTTCTGATGTATGAAACATGAAATGGGGACGTATTTAGTCGGCGTCGACGTCGGGTCGACTACGGTGAAGGCCGCTGCCGTCAGCGCGGACACGCATACGGTCGTGTGCGCCACGTACCAGCGCCATCATGCCCATCAGCTTGAAACCGCCGTTCGCGTCATCGGGGAACTCGAGAAGGAGCTCGGCGATGCGAAGGTGTCGCTCGCCGTCACGGGCTCGGGCGGCAAGGAACTCGCCGATGCGCTCGGCGTTCCCTATGTGCAGGAAGTCGTCGCGAACTCCATAGCCGTGGCCGCCCATTACCCGGCGGCGCGCGTGGCCGTCGAGCTCGGCGGCCAAGACGCCAAGATGATCTTCTTCGAACCCGGCACCGAAGAGGGCACGCTGAAAGTGGCCGACATGCGCATGAACGGCTCGTGCGCCGGCGGCACGGGCGCGTTCCTCGACGAGATCGCCAACCTGCTGAAGATTCCCGTGGAAGAGCTCGACGCGTACGCCGCAAAAGGCTCCACGCTGTACAGCATCTCCGGTCGGTGCGGCGTGTTCGCGAAGACCGACATCCAACCGCTCATCAACCAGGGAGCGGCCAAGGAAGACATCGCGCTTTCCACGTTCCACGCCGTCGCCAAGCAGACGCTCGGCGGCCTGGCACAGGGCCTCGACGTCATTCCGCCCGTCATCTTCGAGGGCGGCCCGCTGACGTTCAATCCCACGCTCGTGCGCGTGTTCAAGGAGCGCCTCGCGCTCGCCGACGCCGACGTCATCGTGCCCAGCCAGCCCGAGATCATCGTCGCGCGCGGCGCGGCGCTGTCGCTGCAGAAGATGTTCGCCGACGAGGCGGGCGAGACGACGCTCGCAGAAGCGCGCGCGGCGGTGAAGGCGCAGGCTGAAAGCGTCCACGAGCGCCCCAGCCAGGGCAAGCCGTTCTTCGCAACTGCCGAGGAGCTCGCCGATTTTCGCGAGCGCCATGCCCCGCGCCCCGCACCTGTGGGTCCGGCGGCGTACCAGCGCGGCGAGCGCGTGCGCGCGTACCTGGGCATCGACTCGGGCTCCACCACCACCAAGTTCGCCCTGCTCGACGAAAGCGGGCACCTCATCGACTCGTTCTACGCCAACAACGAGGGCGAGCCGCTTGACGTGGCAAAGGCCGCGCTCTGCGAGATGGAAGGGCGCTGGCGCGAAGCCGGCGTGCACCTCGACATCCTCGGCTGCGCCACGACCGGCTACGGCGAGCTGCTGTTCGCGAAGGCCTTCCGCGCGGACTGCCACGTGGTCGAGACCGTCGCCCACGCGCTGGCCGCGGCGCGCTACGTCGACGACGCCACGTTCATCCTCGACATCGGCGGCCAGGACATGAAGGCCATCTGGATCGACGACGGCATCGTAACCGACATCCTCGTGAACGAGGCCTGCAGCTCGGGCTGCGGGTCGTTCCTCGAAAACTTCGCCCACAACCTGGGCTTCGAGACGCGCGACATCGCCGAGGCGGCGTTCCGCTCGCAAAGCCCGGCCGAGCTGGGCAGCCGCTGCACCGTGTTCATGACCTCGTCGGTCGTGACCGAGCAGAAGAACGGCAAATCTCCCGACGACATCATGGCGGGGCTTTGCCGTTCCATCATCGAGAACGTGTTCACCAAGGTCATCCGCGTGTCGAACCTCGACAACCTGGGGCAGCGCATCGTCGTGCAAGGCGGCACGTTCGCCAACGACGCGGTGCTCGCGGCCTTCGAGGCCTACGTCGGCCGCCCGGTCACGCGCGCGCCGTACCCGGGCCTCATGGGCGCCATCGGCGCGGGCCTGTTCGCCATCCGAAACGCCGAACGCGCCACGACGACCGGCGAAGGGCGCCTGCGCTCGACGTTCATAGGCTTGAAAGGCGTGCGCGAGCTCACGTACACCACGACGGCCAACGCCATCTGCCCGTTCTGCACGAACAACTGCCCGCGTTCAATCGTCACGTTCTCGGACGGCTCGACGTTCGTCACCGGCAACCGCTGCGAACGCGGCGAGGTCGTCGGCGACCCGCGCGACGCCGCCGTGCGCGAGAAGGTAAAGGCGGTCCAAGCGCAAAAGCAGTCGGTGCCGAACCTGTTCAACGTGCGCGAGCGCCTGCTGATGGGCGACTATCAGGCCCCCGAGCTGTCCGAGCCCCGCGGCATCACCATCGGGTTGCCGCGCGTGCTGGCGTTCTGGGACACCATGCCCTTCTGGACGACGTTCTGGCGCTCGCTCGGCTTCAACGTGCGGCTGTCGCATCCGTCCACGCGCACGATGTTCGAAAACGGCCTGCACGCCGTCGCGTCCGACACCATCTGCTTCCCCGCGAAGCTCGTGCATGGGCATGTGCGCGACCTCGAGAAGATGCGCGTCGACCGCATCTTCATGCCGTCGATCACCACCGTGCCCTCGGAAAACACCGAGAAGACGAGCGAGTCGATGTGCGCCGTGGTGAAGGGCTACGCCATCGTCATGCGCAATTCCGACAACCCCGAGCTGCGCTCCGACGTGAAGCTCGATTCCCCGCTGTGGCACTGGTATTCCGACGCCGACCGCTCGCGGCAGCTGGGCGCCTGGATGAAGGAGACGTTCGGCATCGGGCAGGGCCTTGTCGATGCCGCCATCGTCGCGGCCGACGAGGCGCAGGAGTCGTTCCGCAAGGAGCTTCTGGCGGCTGGAAAGCAGGTCATCGAGGAAGTGCGCCGCGAAGGCTCGTACGCCGTGGTGCTCGCATCCCGCCCGTACCACAACGACCCGCTCGTGAACCACGACCTGCCCGGCATGTTCACCTCGCTGGGCATTCCCGTGCTGCCGCCCGACGCGGTGCCGGGCACGGGCGACGTCGACCTGTCGAAGAGCAGGCTCGACATCGTGAACAACTACCATGCGCGCATGCTGTCATGCGCTATCATCTCCGCGCAGGACCCGAACCTGGAATACGCGCAGGTCGTCAGCTTCGGCTGCGGCCACGATGCGTACCTGTCCGACGAGATCGTGCGCCTGACCCACGAGATCACGGACAAGTCGCCGCTCGTGTTGAAAGTCGACGAGTCCGACGTGCCCGGCCCTCTGCGCATCCGCATCCGTTCGTTCGTGGAAACCATCAACATCAAGCGCTCGGAGCGCTCGGCGGCGCCTGTGCGCACGCTGCGCGACCCGTACCCCGTGAAGTTCACGAAGGCCGACCGCCGCGAGAAGGTCATCCTCGTGCCGAACACGTCGCATGCGTTCTCGCGCCTGATGGCGGCCGTGTTCAGCAAGCAGGGCGTGCGCGCCGTCTCCATTCCCATCGGCCGCGACGAGGCCATCCGCTTGGGCAAGCAGTACGTGCACAACGACATCTGCTTCCCGGCGCAGATCACCATCGGCGAGTGCCTGGCCGAGCTGCGAAGCGGCAAGTACGACGACTGCGACGTGGCCGTGGGAACCGGCAAGTACATCGGCGACTGCCGCCTGACGCATTACGGCGCGCTGCTGCGCAAGGCACTCGACGAGGCCGGCTATGCGCACGTGCCCATCATCACGAATGACGACGTCGACTACCACGACCTGCACCCCGGCTTCAAGATGTCGGTCCTGTCCGCGGCGCGCGTCGCCATGGGGCTGCCCATGATCGACGCGCTCGAGGAGCTGCTGCGCAAGATCCGCCCCTACGAGCTGGTGCCGGGCAGCGCCGACGCCGCCTTCGAGCAGGGCATCGACGCAGTCATGGACGGCATGGAAGCCCATGGCGCCCGCGGCGCCGAGCGCGGTTTCAAGCGCGCCATCGAGCTTTTGCGCGCCGTCGAGTACGACCGAACCGAGCTGCGCCCGCGCGTGCTCATCGTGGGCGAGTACCTGCTGAACTTCCATCCGGGCGCCAACCACGACATCGAGGAGTACCTGGAAGACAACGGCTTCGAGGTCATCGAGGCCAAGATGACCGACGTCATCCGCAAGACGTACTTCTACAAGGGCTCGCAGATTTCCGAATACGACGTGAAGAAGCCCTTCGCCGAGTCGACGTGGTACACCGTCGCCAACGCGCTGTTCGAGCACGCGCACGACGTATGCGACCGCATCGCGAGCGCGCATCCGCTGTACGAGCCGGCATGCCGCATGCCCGATTTGGTCGTCGAGTCCGACCCGATCATCCACCATACGTTCGACGCCGGCGAGGGCGTGCTCATCCCCGGCGAGATCATCCACCATGCCAACAACGGCTGCGAGGCGTTCGTCATCCTGCAGCCGTTCGGGTGCCTGCCCAACCACATCGTCGGCCGCGGCATCGTGAAGCGCCTGCGCGAGCTGTATCCGGCGGCGCAGATCCTCTCGCTCGACTACGATCCCGACGTCAGCTTCGCCAATGTCGAGAACCGCCTGCAGATGCTCATCATGAACGTGCGCGAGTCGCTGACGGCCGACCCCGCCGCGGTCGATTTGGACGCGGTGGCCGAATCCGTCGAGTCGGTCGTTTCCGAGGCGGGCAACTTGGCCGAGGAGATCCTGCGCGCATCTTCCGCGTACGATGGCGAACCCGAATACACGCAGAAGCGCTTCGCCGAGACGGCTGCCGTGATGCGCATGGTACTCACGAGGGAAGACCATCTGGCTGCGCGCGCCAAAGACGCGCTGGCAGCTGCGCGCAAGGCCGCCCAGCAGGGCGCAAGCGACGCAGCCGACGCGGTGACCCGCTCGGCGCTGGCCGCATCCGAGATGACCCGCGAGATGCGCACGCGCACCAAGGCTGCGCTCACGGCCATGTCCGACATGGCGGCGAGCCTCGGCGAATCGGGAAGCGAAGCACTTTCGCATGCGATTCCCGAGCTGCAAGCCCGTCTGGAAGAGGGTCGCGCCTTCGCCGCCCGCATCGCCGAGCAAGCCCAAAGCCGCATCGACCGCGACTAACCGTTTACCCGGATTGCCATTCCGAGCATCCCATTTGTCAGTCCAAGCATCCCTTTTGCCATTCCGGGCATCCCTTTTGTCATTCCGAGCGAAGCGAGGAATCTCCCCCGTTGCGACGCTGGAAACCCGTCGACTCGGCGCCTTGCGCTCCGCTCGGGATGACAAAGGAGGGATTCCATGCGAAGCGCCGCGAAAACTCATCGAAAGCGTCGGCCCTTGCAAGCGCGGAGTATGGTACTGTTTTCGCAGCGGGGCAAACCAAGACGAGAGGAGACTTGCATGGAACTGAAGGGCAGCAAGACCGAGGCCAACCTGCAGGCCGCGTTCGCCGGCGAATCGCAGGCTCACACCAAGTACCAGTACTACGCCAGCAAGGCCAAGAAGGACGGCTACGAGCAGATCGCGGAGTTGTTCCTCGAAACGTCGCGCAACGAGAAGGAGCACGCGAAGCTGTGGTTCAAGTACCTGCACGACGGCGACGTGCCCGACACGCTGACGAACCTGAATGACGCCGCCGACGGTGAGAACTACGAGTGGACCGACATGTACGACGAGTTCGCCAAGGTCGCCGAGGAAGAGGGCTTCAAGGAAATCGCCATCAAGTTCCGCATGGTCGGCGCCATCGAGAAGCATCACGAGGACCGCTACCGCAAGCTCATCGGCAACATCGAAGAGGGCATCGTCTTCTCGCGCGATGGCGACCGCACGTGGATTTGCCGTAACTGCGGCCACATCGTCATCGGCAAGAACGCCCCGGAGATTTGCCCGGTGTGCGCTCATCCGAAGTCCTACTTCGAGCTGAGGGCCGAGAACTACTAGGAATAATCAATCTCCTCCGAGGTAATTGATTATCGGAAGGCGCCCTGCGTGAAGCGGGGCGCCTTCTTGCTGCGGGGAACGCATATAATTCGGGATATGGCTGAGGGGACCGGAAAACCGCAACGCGAGACCGTTTGGAGCGCGCCGTACATCGCGCTCATGGTCACGAACTTCTTCCAGAGCATGGCGGCGTTCATGACGAACACGACATTGCCGGTGTACCTCGACGCGCTTGGCGCGGCCACGTCGATGGTCGGCATCGTCATCGGCGCCTTCGCCATCACGGCGCTGCTCGTGCGCCCGTTCGCCGGCCCTGCGTTCGACAGCTTCTCGCGCAAGCGGCTGCTGCTCGGCGCGCAAACCGTCATCGCGGTATCGCTCGTGGGGTACGGCGTGGTCGGGTCGATTCCCGGCCTGTTCTGCGTGCGCCTGCTGCACGGCTTGGGCATCGGGTGCGCGGGGCCGCTCGGCATGTCGCTCGTTTCCGAGTTCCTGCCTGCGTCGAAGATGGCAAGTGGCATCAGCATATATGCGCTTGCACAGTCGTTCGCGCAGGTCATCGGTCCGGCGGTGGGCTTATGGCTCGTCGAGAACATGGGCTTTTCCAACGCGTATTTCCTCGCTGCGGCATGCCTCGTGCTTGCCATGGTGGGCGTCTTCTTCGTGAAGGAGCCCGCACGCGAGCGCCTGCCGTACCGGTTCGCCCCCAACCGCATGTTCGCCCGCGAAGCCGTGCCGAAAGCCGCGGTGCTGTGCCTGCTCGCCATAGCGTTTTCGGGCGTGACGTCCTACCTCGTGCTGTACGGCAACCTGCTGGGCATCGAGGGCATCGGCACGTACTTCGTGGTGTACGCGCTGTGCCTGGTTGCCACGCGGCCGCTCTTCGGCAAGATGGCCGACCGTTTCGGCGCTCAGCGCGTGCTGCTGGCGGGGTGCGTGTTCTTCGCGGTTTCGTACGTGATGCTCTGGCAAGTGCGCGATTTCGCCGGGCTCATGGCCGTGGCGGTGGTGGGCTCGGCGGGATTCGGAGCGTGTGCGCCGCTCATCCAGTCGATGGCGCTGGCGTCCGTTCCTCCCGAGCGACGCGGCGCTGCAAGCAACACGGCTTTCACCGGGCTCGATGTCGGCATGCTCATAGGCCCTGCGACGGCCGGGTTCGTCATCGAGGCGCTCGCGTCCGCAATGGGCAGCGTCCTCGAGGCGTATTCCCATATGTGGCTTGCCATGTTGGTGCCGCTTGCCGTCGCCTTCGCGGTGATCGTGTATTGGAACGTCCAGAGAAAGTGATGCACGGGAGGGGAGCTTCCGCATCGTTGACGACGCGGAAGAGACGGGCCTTCGCATCGTTGGGAGAGGAGCATATGGGAGTGCCGATTGAACGACAATTCCATGGGACGGTCGCGCTGGCCGTCCTTCACCTGCGGCGCGTCGCGCATTCGAACGACATCGAAGCGGGGTTTGCCGCCGCGCGCGACCTGAAGATGATCTCGCCCGAACACGAGCAGTTCATCCGCGGCTGCTTCGCGCTCGACGAGCAGGTGCAGTCAGGGCAGGCGCCCGACCAGCCGATCACGCCCGAATTGGTCAGCGAGCTGCAGGCTTGCGTTTTGCGCTTGAATTCCGCCGATCCGGCTTAGTCCTTGTCAGCGGGCGGCATTCCAGCACCCGGGCCGTCAGCGGGTGGCATGCCCTGGGGAGCGCCAGCAGGCGGCATGCCGGCGGGAGGACCCATCGGCATGGGGTTGTCAGGGTCGAAGCCCGACGCCTTCTTCGCGAAGGACATGGCCGGTTTCATGATGATGAACTGCACGACGTAGCCGATGAGCAGCGAGAGGGGATATAGGCCGAGCCACGACATGAACGCGCCGACGAGGCCTGCGCGGTCGACCATGTTGATCATCGTCATGAGGAAGCCCATGATGGTGGTGATGATCAGGTCGAGGAACAGCACCGTGACGAGGTAGGCCGGCAGTCCCTTCAAATGCAGCTTGTTGGAAACGAACGGCCCGATCTTGAACACGGGGATGAGGTCGGCCGTCGTGAAGCCGATGGCGAATGCCGTGATGAACCCGAAAACCCAGGACGTGGGCGTGAGCACTTGCGCCATGTCGCCGGCGCGCTGCTGGGCGTTCCACAGCATGAAGGTGGTGAACGCCGCGCACATGAAGATGTTCATGATGATGTTGACGATGCGCCCGAAGCCGCCTGGTCCCTTGAAGGTCATTTCCAACCTGCCTTTCGTATTCCATATGTGACGATAAAGGAGTATAACACCAGGATACAGGCGTAAACTTGTCATGTTTACTCGTAGAAGAAGGCATGCGTGCAAGACAGGCTCTGGACAAAAGGCTTCATCCTGCTCATAGCGGTGCAGACCGTCGACATGCTGACGTACTACATGGTGGCGCCCGTCATCGCCAAATACGCCATTGAACAGGGCGTGGTCGTGGCGTTGTCGGGCCTTGCGGCCACGATGTTCGCCATCGTGTCGGTCGTCGCGCGGCCGGTCAGCGGCGTGCTGTCCGACCGCATGGGCCGCAAGCGCATCGTCGTCGCAGCGCTCGCGGTCAGCTGCCTGGCGCAAGTCGGGTACGCGTTCGTGCCTTCGTTCGAGCTGCTGCTGGCGCTGCGCGCGGTCCATGGGCTGTTCTATGCGCTGTTCGTCACGCGCCCGTTCTGGGGGAAGATGGCCGACAAGCACGGCATCCAGGTGACGTTCGTTCCCGCCATCGTGTTCGAGGCGATCACGCTCGTGCTGCTGGCCGTTTCGCAGCAGCTGTGGCTCATGCTGCTGGCCGGCTTCCTGAAAGCCGGCGGCACCGGAGGCGTGCTTCCCGCCATTCAGGCGCAATGCGCCAAGGAGGAGCCCGAGCGCACGGGCGTGGCCATGTCGATGTACTACCTCGGCGGCGACATCGGCTACACGATCGGCCCGCTCATCGGCGGCATGCTTCTCGACGCCGTGGGCGAAGGCGGCCTGTTCTGGGCGATGCTTCCCCTCGATGCCCTGGCCGGCCTCGTGTTCGTGTACCTCGCCTTCCGCATGCGCAAGGAACGCAACGCCCTTTAAGGTTCCCTTAAGGAACGGGTTCTATTCTTGTTTCATCTTGGGGGATATGAGAAAGGACAAGATATGGAAAGCACGAAACCCAGAACCCGGCTGACGGGCATCGCGGCCGCCATCGTGTGCGCGTGCCTGGCGTTCACGCTGACGGCGTGCGGGACGAGCGGCGCCAGCGGCAGCGAGGCCAGTTCGAGCGCCTCGAGCGCGGCATCGAGCAGCGCGCCCAGCTCGCACAGCGCCTCTTCGAGCGCCGAGCTGCCGAGCGTCACGGCGGGCAACGCGCCCGAAAAAGCCGACATTGCCATCGACGAGACCGTCGAGAACTCGGCCGATGGCGAGCATGCCATCGAGGCCGACGGCACGACCGGCAGTTATTCCAACGTGGAAGTCGTCAAGACGGGCGATTCCGACAGCGGCGACGAGGCCGACTTCTACGGCGACAACGCCACGATCTTCGCCACGAACGGCGCCACGCTGAACTTGTCGGACATCGTGGTGGAATCGGACGGAACGCATGCCAACGGCGTGTTCAGCTACGGCGAGGGCACGACCGTGAACGTGTCCGATTCCGTCATCGAAACGCAGGGCAACTGCTCGGGCGGTCTCATGACCACGGGCGGCGGCACCATGAACGCCTCTAACCTGCGCATTCTGACCAGCGGCAACTCGTCCGCTGCCATCCGCAGCGACCGCGGCGGTGGAACGGTGAACGTCGACGGCGGCGTGTACGCGACGAGCGGCACGGGATCGCCGGTCATCTACTCCACGGCCGACATCACCGTGAACAACGCCTACCTCGAGTCCACCGCCTCGCAGGGCGTGGTCGTGGAAGGCAAGAACTCCGTCACGCTGAACGACGACACCGTCGTGGCCGACAACAACACGAAGAACTCCGACAAGTCCGACTACTACCAGGCCGTCATGATCTACCAGTCGATGTCGGGCGACGCGGCCAACGGCGAGGCGTCCTTCACGATGAACGGCGGCAGCCTGACCAACGCCAACGGCGACGTGTTCTTCGTGAACAACACGGTGGCCACGATCGCGCTGAACAAGGCGAGCATCCAGAACAACGGCGACGGCGTGTTCCTGCGCGCCGCGGCGGCAGGCTGGGGCAGCTACGGCAGCAACGGCGGGCAGGTTACGCTGAAAGCGACCGCCCAGCAGATCGACGGCGACATGGTCGTCGACGAGGTGTCGAACCTGAACCTGTACCTGGCCGATACGTCCACCTTCACCGGCGCGATAAACGCAGACGGCGAAGCGGGCGACGTGTACGTGGAGCTGACGGGCGGCTCGAAGTGGGTGCTGACGGGCGATTCGTACATCACCAGCCTGACGTGCGACGCCGACTCCATCGACCTGAACGGCCACACCCTGTACGTGAACGGCCAGGCGTACTCGGCCGGCACGGCTTCTGCGGGCACGGCCATCGAGGTGGTCGTGAGCGAATCGGCCGGTCATGGCGATGCAGGCGAGCCTCCCAGCGGCGGTGCGCCCTCGAGCGGCAGCGAGCGGAGCGGTGGCACGCCCCCGGACAAGCCCTCGCACAGCTCGTCCTCGAGCAAATCCAAGTAACACTTCCTTTCCCTTTTCCAGAAGCGCCTCCGCAACAACGCGGGGGCGCTTCCTTCATCTCGGGAGCAGGACACCCGCTCCTGTCCCCACTGTCCCACGTAATCGTGTACGATGGGCGAGACGGAGAAAGGACGGTTATGGCAATCCGCGGAATCCTGTACGACAACGACGGCACGCTCGTCGACACGCACGACCTCATCCTGGCCAGCATGCGGCACACGACGTCCACGGTGCTGGGCAAGGAGTTTCCCGAAAGCGAGCTCATGAAGGGCGTGGGCACGCCGCTTGACGCGCAGCTTCTGGAACTGGCCGGAGGCGACGAAGCGCTCGGCGCCGAGCTTGCCCGCGTGTACCGCGAGCACAACCACGCGATTCACGACCAGTCCATCAGCCTGTTCGCGGGCGTGGCGGACGGTTTGCGCGCCCTGCACGACGCCGGATGCAAACAGGGCGTGGTCACCGCGAAGCGCCACGCGCTCGCACAGCACGGCTTGGAGATCATGGGCGTGTGGGACTACATGGACTGCCTCGTCGGCCCGGACGATTGCCCGAAGGCCAAGCCCGACCCCGAGCCCGTCGCCATGGCGGCAGGCTTGCTCGGCCTGAAGCCGGAAGAATGCATCTACCTGGGCGACAGCCCCTACGACATGCAGGCGGGCCTCGCTGCCGGCTGCATGACGGTCGCGGCTTTGTGGGGCATGTTCCCCGAAGATTTGCTGCTCAGCTACCAGCCTGCAGCCGCCTGCGCGTCATTCGCCGATTTCGCCGCATACGCGTTGGACGTAGCCGAATAAACCGCCTCGGCCCCTACAGGAGGTTTTCATGACTTCGAACGCGAAGGCAAAGGGCACGCCGCTGCCGCGCAAGACGTGGTTCCTCATCGTCTTGCTGTCGCTGATGGGGCAGGTCGCCTGGGCGGTCGAGAACAACTTCTTCAACCTGTTCATCCAGGACGTGTTCGGCGCGTCGCTTTCCGACGTGGCGCTCATGGTGTCCGCATCGGCCGTCACGGCAACCGCCACCACGCTGCTCGCTGGCGTGTGGTCCGATCGCGTGGGGCGCCGCAAGGTGTTCGTGGTCGTGGGCACGCTGCTATGGGGCCTTTCCATCTGCGCGTTCGCCGTGCTGCAGAACATCTCGCAGGCGCTTGCGCGCGATGCGGCGGCTGCGGCCGCGCTCGGCATCACGCTGACGGTGGTGTTCGACTGCATCATGACGTTCTTCGGCAGCCTCGCCAACGACAGCGCCTTCAACGCGTGGATGACCGACATCACCGACGACACGAACCGCGGCAAGGTGGAAGGCGTCAACAGCTCGATGCCCCTGCTCTCGATGCTTGCCGTGTTCGGCGGAGCGATGTTTCTCATGGTCGTCGGGCCCGACGGCACGGTCACGTACGACTACCCGCTGTTCTTCACCATCATCGGAAGCATCGTGCTCGTCACCGGCCTGCTCGCCGCCATCCTCATGGAGGACAGCCGCCCTGAGCCGAAGCGCGACAGCGGCTATCTGGCAGAGGTGCTGTACGGTTTCAGGCCGTCGTCGATGCGCGCCGAGCGCATGCTGTACCTGGTGCTTTTGGCATACTGCGTGTTCGCCATCGCCATGCAGGTGTTCATGCCGTACTACGTGCTGTACCTGCGCTTGCCCTACATCCTCGGCGAGAACTACGTGCTCGTCATGGCGCCGTGCATCATCATCGCGGCCGTGTTCACCATCCTGTACGGGCGCACCGTCGACCGCCGCGGCTTCTCGAAGAGCATCATCGTTCCGCTCGTGCTGTTCCTTGCTGGTTGCATTATCCTCACCGTGCTGACAAGCGCGCCGGGCGTCTTCGTTGGAAGCATGCTCATGCTGGCGGGCTACCTGGGTTCGGTGGCGTGTTTCGGTGCCGAGATCCGCAACAACACGCCTGCGGGTCATGTGGGCTTATACCAAGGCGTCCGCATCTTCATGGTGGTGCTTGTGCCCATGCTCGTCGGCCCGTGGATCGGCAGCGCCATCTCGGCCTCGTCGGGCGCGGTGGTCGGCTTCGGCGTGGTGGGCGACGGCTTCACGCCAAGCTCGCTCATCTTCGCCGGCGGTGCAGTCGTAGCGCTGTTCACGTTCATCGTGCTGTACTTCATCCGCCGCGAGTCGCGCAAATAGCCCGAAATCGAGCATCATTTCCGTTGCCCGCGTCGAAATGGCGTTCTTGACGGGAAATGTACGTTGGCGCGGTTTGCGCGGGATACATAAACAGCAAATCGCGGGAAATGTACGACGAATTAGTGTAAGAGGCGTACATTTCCCCATGTTGATGTCGCTTGCGTGCGTTCAACTGCATTCACGCCATAATTTGGGGGCAATGAGCGCGGGATTTGGGCAAGTCTTTGCGCCCCTGCGATAGCCAATGAGCCCAGAGAGGCAATGGGCTCATATTGGGTGATGAACTGTCTAATTGGCGTACGTTGTCGTTCGCATTCGGGGTACAATTGCGCTTGTCCAAAACCGACTGCGAAGGAGCCCTCATGCAAAAGGACGATTGCATTTTCTGCAAGATCGCCAAAGGCGAGATTCCCACGAACAAGGTGTACGAGGACGACGACGTCATCGTGTTCGACGACCTCGAGCCGCTCATGCCCGTGCACACGCTGATCATTCCGAAGGACCACTATTCCGATTTGTCCGACAACGTGCCGCCCGAGACGCTGGGCAAGGTGTTTTCCAAGGTCGGCATGGTCGCCGAGATGAAGGGCCTGAAGAACGGCTACCGCGTGCTCGTGAACACGGGTGAAGACGCCAGCCAGTCGGTGAAGCACCTGCACGTGCACATCCTGGGCGGCGGCCTCATGCCGCGTCCGAACGACCAGGACTGGGGCGAGTTCGCCACCAACGCCGCCGAAATCGCCAAGCAGAAGGCCGAGATCGCGGCGTGGAAGGCCTCGCAGCAGGCATAGGGGAACATGGGTAATCAATTTCCTCGGAGGAAACTGATTATCGAAGCGATTCACGCCTAAGGAGGGGTTGTGGAAAAGATCTTCAAGTTGAAGGAGAACGGCACCTCGGTGCGCACCGAGATCATCGCCGGCCTCACCACGTTCATGACGATGGCCTACATCATCGCCCTGAACCCGAACTTGCTCACCGGCTGGCGCGCCGGCGGCGACGAGCTTTGGAACGCCGTGTTCCTAGCCACGTGCCTGGCGTCGGGCGTTGCCATGATCTGCATGGCCTTCCTGGCGAACAAGCCTTTCTGCCTGGCCCCCGGCATGGGGCTCAACAGCTTCTTGGCGGTGGTGGTCGCGCAAATTGCCACGATAACCGGCGCCTCGTATGTCGCATCGTTCCAGGCGGCCCTCGTTATCGTGCTGGCCGAGGGCGTCGTGTTCGTCGTGTTGACGCTATGCAACATACGCGAGATGATCATAGACGCCATCCCGTACGGCGTGCGCATGGGCATCGCACCCGCCATCGGCCTCATGCTGCTGAACATCGGAGTGGGCAGCAACGCCGGCGTGTTCGGCGTCGACGGCAACCCGTTCTACGTCATGCGCGACTTCTTCGGCTCGCTCACCGCGGGTAGCGCCGCTGCCACCATGGGTGAATCGTATCCGGCAATGGTGCTGACCGTCGTCACGATGTTCGTGGGCCTGTTCGTCATCATCTTCCTCGTGCACCGCGGCGTGAAGGCTGCGGTCATCGTTGGAATGCTCGTGGCATCGGTCATCTACTGGGCCGGCGAGGCGCTGTTCCTCGGCACCGACCCGTTCGTCGGCCTGACCACGGCTTCCTGGCTACCGGCGTTCGGCGACATGGTCGACCTCACGCTGTTCAAGTTCAATTTCGCGGGCTTCCTCGAGCTCGGCTGGTTCACGGCCATCACGCTCATCGTCACGTTCTGCATGATCGACATGTTCGACACCATCGGCACGCTGGTCGGCACGGCGGCGCGCGCCGGCATGCTCGACGAGAACGGCAAGATGCCGAAGATGAAGCAGGCGCTGCTTTCCGACTCCATCGGCACCGTGGTGGGCGCGTGCGCCGGCACGTCGACCGTCACCACGTTCGTGGAATCTGCCTCGGGCGTCGAAGCCGGCGGCCGTACAGGTCTCACGGCCCTCACGTGCGGCGTCATGTTCCTGCTGTGCATGTTCATCGCGCCGATCGCCGCCATCATCCCGGCTGCCGCTACTTCGTCGGCCCTCATCTACGTCGGCATCGTCATGCTGAGCGGCTTGAAGAACATCGACTTCGACGACATGGAGCAGATCGCGCCCGTTGCCCTGATGCTCATCGCCATGCCGATTTCCGGCTCTATCGGCCATGCCATCGGCATCGGCCTTATCACGTTCTCGGTTATTAACCTGACGAGCGGCAAGGGATCGAAGCAGTACACGCTCACGTATATCCTGGCGGTCATCTTCATCGTGAAGTTCTTCTTGGTGGCATAGCGAAGACGCGGCTTTTCCGCCGCTTCGCTAACGATTTTGCCGCAGATGCCGCGCGGCGGAATGGGGGAAACATGACAGAGTTTGATTTCGAAAGCCTGATCGCGGACATTCCCGATTACCCGAAGCCGGGTGTGCTCTTCAAGGACATCACGCCGCTTCTGGCCGATCCCGAGGGCTTCGAGGCCGTCGTGCAGGCCTTAGCCGACCCGTACCGCAGCTTGGGCGTGACCAAGGTCATGGGCGCCGAGGCCCGCGGGTTCATGCTCGGCGCGCCGGTGGCGCTCGAGCTTGGTTGCGGCTTCGTGCCTGCCCGCAAGCCGGGCAAGCTGCCGCGCGAGGTCGTCGAGCAAGACTACGATTTGGAATACGGCACCGCCACGCTGCAGATTCACACCGATGCGTTCGGGCCCGGCGACAAGGTGCTCATCGTGGACGACCTGGTGGCAACGGGCGGCACCATGGTGGCGCAGGTGAAGCTTGTCGAGCAGCTCGGTGCCGAGCTCGTCGGCATCGGCTGTCTGATGGAGCTCGAGTTCTTCCACCCACGCGACATCCTGGCTCCCGTCACCGACAAGCAGCTGCACTCGCTCGTGAAGGTGAAGTAACGGGTTTTCGAAGGGGCGCAAATCACCGCGCCTGCCGCCGAAGGCGGGTTCTATAACAAAAAATGGCCCTCGATCGAGGGCCATTTCTCTTGGCGGGCGCTTTACCCTTCGACCGTGAAGGCGTCTTTGCCAAGGCCGCACCAGGGGCACACCCAATCATCGGGGATGTCCTCGAAGGCGGTGCCGGGGGCGATGCCGGCATCGGGGTCGCCGGCTTCAGGGTCGTACACGTAACCGCAGGGGCAGATGTACTTCATGGCGTCTCCTCTCGTCGTCGTTGCCATGCGGGCATTGTACCAATTACATGCAGCGCGGGGCGCTTTCAGCCGATTCGGTTGCCGAGTCGTGACGGAGTGCGATAATGGGGAAGAATCATCGGAAATCACCTGGGAAGCGGCCTGCGAACGCCATGATCAAGCGCCATTACGAGAAAGTCATCGTCGGCTGCTGCTTCGCGTTTCTGTTCGTCAACGTGGGCTTGGCGTCCACGGCGTTTTCCGTGCACCAGCCCTTCATCGTCGCCATGGACGGCATCGGCGACACGGGCGGCTCACTCATCTTGTCGGCGCGCACGCTCGCGTCGCTTCTGGCCATGTTCGTGGTCGACCGGTACTACCAGGCGCTTGACGTGCGGAACGGCGTGCTGGTTGCGTGCCTTCTGACGGCTGCGGGCTTTCTCGTGTACAGCTTTGCCACGGGTCTGCCCGTGTTCTTTGCCGGCGCGGTCATCCTCGGCGCCGGGTACGGGCTGGGCGGCCTCATCGCCATGACGATCCTCACGAACCGCTGGTTTTCAGAGAACGTCGGCAGCGCGGTCGGGTTCGCCACCATGGGAAGCGGCATGGCTTCCATCGTCATGCCGCTCATCGTCATCCGCGTCATCGAGGCCGCATCGCTTTCCGTCGCGTTTCTGGTGGAAGCCGCCATCGCGCTTCTCGTCGGGCTCGCCGTGTTCGCCTTGCTGCGAAACCGACCGTCCGATTTGGGCCTCGAGCCGTATGCCGGCAAGCCTGGCAAGAAGAAGCGCGGTCAGGTGCTCGAGATGAAGCCCGCGCCCTGCGGCGAGCGCGTCTTGCTGCTTGCGGCTGTGGCGTTCGTGGGCATCTTCAGCTGCGGTGCCATCACCTACATCTCGGTGCTGGCGACGACGTCTGGGTTCACGCCCGCATTTGCGGCGACCATCGTGTCGGTTGCAGGCGTGGCGCTGACCGTGTCGAAGTTCGTGACGGGCGAGCTGTTCGACGTGCTCGGCACGCAGCGCGGGTCGGCGATCGTGTTCGTGGTCGCGGCAATCGGCTTCGCGTTGTGCTGCTGCGCGGGAACCGGGAGCGCCGCGCTCATGGTCGTGGCGGCTGTCATGGTGGGCGCGGGCATCTCGTTGGGGTCGGTTGGCATTTCAGTGTGGTCGCTCGACACCGCCGACCCTGCCAATCGCGCGCGTCACATAAAGAATTGCCAGATTGCCTACGGCGTCGGCGGGTTCGTCGCCAACACGCTGCCCGGCATCGTGAAGGACCTGTTCGGCTCGTATGTCATCTCATACGTCGGCATGCTGGTCATTTTGCTGGCGGCGGCCGTCATCATCCTGCGCTACTACCGCATGTTTTCGAAATAGCTACTCGGCGATGAGCGATTTCAGCCATTCCTTGTACTCGGCATCGAGCTTCTTGGGGGCCTTGATGGTCACGTCGCCGTTCAATCCGGCGACCCAGCCGAAGAACTGGGGGCTCTTCTGCACGTTCACGCGCACGTCGGCGTAGTTCGCCGTCGAGCGCACGATGTCGAGGTCGGTGCCGAAGCGGTCGACGATCGTGTCCATGAGCGGCGCGCTGACATGCAGCGTGGCGCTTACGGGCTCGCCTTTGAACATGCCGAAGCTCTGGTAGGCGAAGTCCTCGAACTCGTAGTTCGCGATCGTGGCGCAACGCGTCGCCGCAGCGTCGCTCATCTGCAGCAGTTCCATGCGGTCGATGCGGAACGTCTTTATGGTCGCCTCGTCATCGTCATAGGCGGCGAGGTAATAGTTGGCGTCGGAATACACGACCTGCACGGGCGTCAGCTCGTAGCGCTTGCCGTCGTGGCGCGCCGAGCGCTTCAAATCGGTGCCGTAGCTGAAGTACAGGAACTGCACCTTGCGCTTGCGCTGCAGCGCCTCGTGGATGACGTCGACGCTGTGGAAGATGGAGTCGCTTTGGTTCTTGATGCGCCCGCGTACGTGCACGCGCTTGTCGAGCAGCTTGCGCTCGCGTTCGCTGACGAGGCCCTTCAGGCTCTTCACGAGCTTGTTCGACTTGCGCTCGGTGATGAAGCGGCTCGATTGCACGATGTCGACGAGCATCATGACGTCGTCGATGCCCAGCTCGTTTCGGACGAGCGCGTACTCGACCGGGCGCGTCGGCAACATGCGGATGTCCACGCCCGTCTCGCGCAGCACGGCGATGTCGCGGTAAATTGACTTGCGCTCGGCGGGAACGCCGCGGGCTTCCAGCTTCTCGATGATCTGCGGCATCGTGAGGCCGCGCTCGAGGTCGGTTTCCTCTTCGAGCATTTGCATGAGGTACACGAGCTTCAGCTTCTGGCTCTGCCCGTTGAGCTTCTTCTTCCTCGGCACGACGCCCTCCTTAAACGATGCCTGTCCATATTATAGAACAGGCCCACCTTGCCTTTCCCAATAGCCCTGCTCGCCGCCATTGGAAATGTGCGGGTCAAAAGATTCACCGAAGCATAACAGCGTAGCTTTCTTCCCTCCGGGCCATGTGAACGCGATTCCGCAGCCGGATATGGCAGCAACCAAGGTCGCCATGCGAGCGAGGACAAGCGGGCACATGGCCCGGAGGGAAGAAAGCGAACAACAAGATGTTTGCCGCTGAGCGTGCGAGGACAAGCGAATACGCAACCCGGGACAAACAGAGCGAACAATAAGTAGCTAGTGGGTGCGCTTGTCGGCGTACATGCGCTTGTCGGCGGCGTCGAGCAGGGCGTTCCAATCCCATCCGAATTCGTCGCTCGATGCGAACCCGCAGCTCAGCGAGAACGGGAACTCGATGTCGTCGAAATAGCAGATGCGGCGCATGCTGTCGTAGCGGTGGCGCACGTCGGCGACGAACGCGTCGAAATCGGACCCGACGTCGATGACCAGGAACTCGTCGCCGCCGTAGCGCACGGCGTAGCATTCGCGCTTCTCGTCGCGCGACGAGTAATGCAGCTTCAGGAACCCGGCGACGTCTTTCAGCACGGCATCGCCAGCGGGGTGGCCGTACGTGTCGTTGACGTCTTTCATGTCGTCAAGGTCGATCATGGCCACGTTCACGCGTTCGCCTGCGCGCTCGAGCTCGGCAAGCCGGTGGCTGAAGTCGTCGATGAAGCGACGGTTGTACAGCGACGTGAGCGCGTCGGTGACGATGAGCGCGTTCAGGCTGTCGATGAGGTCGGCGACCTTTCCGTGGTCGGCGCCCTCGACGAGCAGGCCGTCGGTCACGTCGTTCACGGTTTCAAGCACGCACTCGCGGCCCTCCATGTTCATGGGACGCGATTGCACCCAGAACGCGCGGTTGTTGCTGAGCTCGACTTTGAACGTGCGCTGCTTCAGCTTCACCGCTTCGAGCGACGAGCAGTTGGGGCACCGTTCGGCGCGGCCCCATACGGCATTGCACTCGAAGCACGGGCAGTCGAGGTCGCCGCGGTCGACGGCGGGCCAGAACAGCACCTCGCGCGTCATCGGGTCGACGATGCGCACGATGTCGTTTTCCGATTGCAGAACCTCCACGAGGTCGTGGGCAGACTTGAGCTGTATGTCGTAGCGGAGCTCCATGGCGCATAGTATAGGGCGCGCTTCGTTTCACGGCGCGGAATCCGCCTGCTTGTCGGCGATTTGCCATGTTTTCGAGACAAAAGGCCCGCTCGGAGCAAATGAAATGCCCCTTAGGTCCCTCGGTTCTGCGCGCGTCCGGTCAAATCGGGCTGGTGCTCGACTGCGAATGTGGCGGGAAGGTGACGAATCGGCAAACTTCGGCCACTCGTGCGCGGGGGTGCTATAGTACGTAGCTGTTAGCACTCGGCTCCTTCGAGTGCTAAACACCAACCAAGGTATCGTTTGTCGAGCAAGAAGGAAGGCAAAAGCAATGGCACTGAAACCGTTGGGCGATCGCGTGATCGTCAAGGCCGACGAGGCCGAGGCCCAGACCGCATCGGGCCTGTACCTGGCCAGCGAGGCCAAGGAGAAGCCGACGACCGGCATCGTCATCGCCGTGGGCGAGGGCAAGCTGGACAAAGACGGCAACAAGGTTCCCGTTCCCGTGAAGAAGGGCGACAAGGTCATCTTCGGCAAGTACGGCGGAACCGAAGTCACCTACAACGGCGAGGACGTGCTGATCCTCCGTGCCGACGACATCTACGCCATCTGCGAATAGTTCACCTGGCGGCTTCCCGTGGCGGCGCATTTGGGGCTCAGAACCTTCGCGCCCTCGCACACAGCACGATTGCTGCTTTGCTCGGGCGCGAAGAACCTTCAGCCCAACTGCACTCACCACGGAAACCCGCTGACGTTTAATTGGAAAGGAAGCAACACTAATGGCTAAAGACATCAAGTTCGAAGCCGATGCGCGCGGCGCGTTGGCCAACGGCGTCACCAAGCTCGCCGACGCCGTCAAGGTCACCCTCGGCCCCAAGGGCCGCTACGTGGCCATCGAGAAGTCCTACGGCGCCCCGGTCATCACCAACGACGGCGTGACGGTCGCCCGCGAGGTCGAACTCGAGAACCCGGTCGAGAACATGGGCGCCCAGCTCGTGCGCGAGGCCGCCGTGAAGACCAATGACGTGGCCGGCGACGGCACCACCACCGCCACGCTGCTCGCCGACGTCATCGTCCGCGAGGGCCTGCGCAACGTCACGGCCGGCGCTGACGCCCTCGGCATCCGCCGCGGCATCCAGAAGGCAACCGCCGCCATCGTCGAGCAGATCAAGAAGGACTCCAAGAAGGTTTCCACCAAGGAGCAAATCGCCAACGTCGGCACCATCTCCGCGGGCGACGCCGAAATCGGCGCCAAGATCGCCGAGGCCATGGACGTCGTCGGCAAGGACGGCGCCATCTCCGTCGAGGAAAGCCAGACCTTCGGCATGGACATGGAAGTCGTCGAGGGCATGCAGTGGGACCGCGGCTACATCTCGCCGTACATGGCCACTGACATGGAGCGCATGGAGGCCGTCCTGAACGACCCGTACATCCTGCTCACCGATCAGAAGCTCACCAACATCCAGGACCTCATCCCGCTGCTGGAAGAGGTCATGAAGTCCGGCCGCGCGCTGTTCGTCGTCGCTGAGGACGTCGAGGGCGAGGCCCTGGCCACGCTGCTGCTGAACAAGCTGCGCGGCACGCTGAACGTCGTCGCCATCAAGGCACCGGGCTTCGGCGACCGCCGCAAGCGCATCCTCGAGGACATGGCCACCGTCACCGGCGCCACGGTCATCGCGAAGGACTTCGGCATGACGCTCGCCGACGCCACCATCGACACCTGCGGCCATGCCCGCACGGTGAAGGTCACCAAGGACAGCGCGCTCATCGTCGACGGTGCCGGCAAGAAGGCCGACATCAAGGCCCGCATCGCCCAGATCAAGGCCGAGCTCGACAACACCGACAGCCAGTTCGACCGCGAGAAGCTGCAGGAGCGCCTGGCCAAGCTGTCCGGCGGCGTTGCGGTGCTGAAGGTCGGCGCTGCCACCGAGCCGGAGCTCAAGGAGAAGAAGTCCCGCATCGAGGACGCCCTGCAGGCGACCCGCGCGGCCGTGGAAGAGGGCATCGTCGCTGGCGGCGGCGTGGCGCTCGTCAACGCCCTGCCCGCGCTGAAGAAGGTCGTCGCCGAGGACAAGGACGAGCAGGTTGGCATCGACATCATCTCGAAGGCCGTCGAGGCCCCGCTGCGCGCCATCGCCGGCAACGCCGGCTTCGAGGGTTCCGTCGTGGTCGAGAAGGTCAAGGGCCTGAAGAAGGGCGAGGGCCTGAATTGCGCTACCGGCGAGTACGGCAACCTCATCGCCATGGGCGTGTCCGACCCGGTGAAGGTCACCCGCACGGCTCTCGAGTCCGCTGCCTCCGTGGCCGCCCTCATCCTCATCACCGAGGCCACCATCAACGAGATCCCCAAAGAGGCCGACGCTGCAGCCGCTGCTGCCGCGGCCGCCGCAGCCGGCATGGGCGGCGGCATGATGTAGGAAATCTGCGCAAGCAGATTTCCGGCGCATAGGTAGTAAAACTCGGCTACCATATGCTGCAAGCAACAGGAACGGGACGGCTCAACGGCCGTCCCGTTTCGCGTTTCATGAGGTCATGAACGAATGCTCATATGTATATAGGAATGAAGGCGGGGCTGTCGCCCGGCGTGCGTTCCGCTTGAAAGGAAGGAAACAGTAGGCCATGGCACTGTTGGTGACGCTTTTTGCGGGAGCGTTCTTCCTGCTGGGTGCGTTGGTCGCGTGGCGGGCGCACGGTCACGGCGCAATCGAGGACTACTCGGTCGCCATCGCGTTCGGCTCGCTCGCGTGCGTGGCCGCCACCGATCTCGCGCCGGAGGCTGTCGAAGTCGCCGAGGAGCTCGGCTGGCTTCTCGTGGCGGCGCTCATTGTCGCAGGTGCCGTGGTCCTCATCGCGCTCGACCGCCTGATTCCCGACCACCATGCGGAAGGCGGGGAAGAGGGCGCCGCCCATATCGGCGCCATGGCGGTGCTCGCCGTGTCGGTTCACAACGTCGCCGAAGGCGCGGCCATCTTCGCCATAGCCTCGCAGGACCTTTCCTCTGGCCTGGCCCTTGCGCTCGGCGTCGGGTTGCATAACGCTCCTATGGGCATGCTGTTCTATTCCACGATGGAACACGGCCGCGCGCGCGGCATCGCGGTGCTCGCGGCGGCGGTGCTCTCGACGTTCGTCGGCGGGCTTGTCATGTTCTTGCTGGGCGGCGTCATCGACGAGGCAATCATGGACGGCGTCGTGTGCGTGGCGCTCGGCATGATCGCCTACATCCTGCTCGCCGAGCTCCTGCCTGCCATGGTGCGCCGCGGCCAGCCCCTGCGCAGCGTCGTCGGCGTCGTCATCGGCGCTGCGTTCGTCCTCGTCGGCTCGCTGTTCGAGTAACCTCCGAGCAACTCGAAGCGGATGCTTCCCATTGGGCCGCAAACGCCCCGCGGGCTATGCGATTCCACAACGCTTTCATTGACCGAAGCGGGTCGTCCCGCTAGAATTATGCTTCGCTCGTTCGGGAATCGGGCCCTTAGCTCAGTTGGTAGAGCAGGGGACTTTTAATCCCAAGGTCGGGGGTTCGAGTCCCCCAGGGCCCACCATTCCGGATGCGAGATTGGGCTGTCGTCCAATGGCAGGACTTCGGTTTTTGGTGCCGACTATCGGGGTTCGAATCCCTGCAGCCCAGCCAGAACAACAGGCCCAGTTTGGCAGCATGCCAAGCTGGGCTCTTTTATTGAGCGAAAGCAGGTTCACATGATTGGCGTTGTTGACGTAGGCGGCGGAGAGCGCGGCGTGTACGGAGCGGGCGTGTTCGACTTCTGCATGAGCCGCGGCATACAGTTCGACCATTGCGTGGGCGTGTCGGCCGGCGCTGCGAACCTGGCCTCCTACCTCGCGGGGCAGGAGGGGCGCAACTTCGCGTTCTACACCTCGTACAGCTTCCGTCCGCAGTACATGGGCCTGGGGCTCGTCGCCAAGAAGCGCGAGTACACCGACCTCGACTACATTTACGGCGGCCTGTCGAATTCCGACGGCGATTACCCGCTCGACTTCGAGGCCATGGTGAATTCGGGCAAGGAGTTCGTCATCGTGGCCACCGATGCGGAAAGCGGCCGGCCGGCGTACTTCTCGCTCGACGACATGAGGCAAGATGACTACGCGCCCATCAAGGCGTCATCGGCGCTGCCTGTCGCGAACAAGCCGTACCCCGTGAATGGGCGGCTGTATTACGACGGCGGGCTTTCCGACCCGATTCCCGTGAAAAAGGCGCTCGACGCCGGATGCGAGAAGGTGGTCGTGGTGCTCACGCGCCCGCGCGACGCCTACCGCACGCCCGATGCCGACAAGGCCTTCGTGCGCCTGCTCGCGCCGTTCAACCAGCGCATCGCCACGGCTCTGGCGAATCGCGCCGGATTGTACAACATGCAGCTCGACCAGGCCAAGAAGTACGAGCGCGAGGGCAAGGTGCTCATCGTCGCGCCCGACGATATCGCGGGCATGAAGACGCTGACGAAGGACCTCGACGCCATCGAGGGCCTTTACGCCAAGGGCATGCGCGACGCCTTCGCCATCGAAGACTTCTTGGGATAACCCCGACAGGTTGTTTCCGTAGGGGCCCGCGCCGCGAAGCGGCGGAACATCAGTATTTGCAAATATGTACGCCTATGCGGCAGGCGCGATGAATCGCCCCCCACGAATGGTTACCGCAACACGTTCGCCAATTTCCCGTTCGCCAGCAGCGTGACGCGCTGGGTGGCGCGGGAGATGGCCGTGTACAGGCGGTGGCGGCGCAGCGGCTCGTCGGGAAACGCGCCTTCCTGCACATCGGGCACGATGACGTGGTCGAATTCCAGGCCCTTCGCAAGCTTCACGTCTAAGAGGACCACGCCGCTCGAAGGCAGCGTGCCGTCCTGCGGAACCGTGGCGATGGCCTCGCCTTCGAGCAGCTTCGCAAGCTGCTTTGCGCGCGTGCGGCTGTTGGCGATGAGCGCGCAGAGGCTCTCTTCCCCGGCAGCGGCGCGCACGGCGCCGCGCAGCGCCTCGTCGTAGGCGGCATCGCCATCGCATTCGATGATTTCGGGCTTCGTGCCGGGCCGTTGCACCGACGATGCTTCCAGGCGCTCGTCGTCGGGCAGCAGTTTCGAGAACAGCTTGGTGATCTCGGGGGACGAGCGGTAGCTGATCATGAGCGCGCATTCGTCCACGCTGCCGCGCAGGTCGCAGAACAAGTCGCGGATTTCGGCGAACGTCGCCGTCCCCGCGTTCACGGCCTGGTTCGCGTCGCCCTGTGTCTGTGAGATAGAGCATCTTTGAGAAGTCAGTCGTGAGATAAGGCTCGCCAATGATGTCCAACATTTTGTAATCATAATGTTTCCAA
>CAJOIP010000012.1 GCA_905234785.1 uncultured Eggerthellaceae bacterium | reverse complement strand
CTCCACCGAGTTCATGATGTTGAACCCGAAGTCGCCGACGCCGTAGAAGAACTTAAGTCCCGTCGACAACGGCTTGTAGTCGGGCGGCAGGCTGGGTGTTGCAGCCTCCTGAGCCTCGACTGTCTTAGTCTCGTCACTCATAGCTTATCCCCTTTCTATATGACTCGACCTTTCATTCCCACCTTGGCGCAAAGGATAGAAAATCCGCCATCATCAGCGCAAGTGCAACGATTGACACACTTTGAACAATTGATTGTGCACAATTGCACAGTTAGAATGTGTCTAACATGAAACTGATATGAAAATGAGACGTATGGCTCATTTTCATGCCCTTTCCGAGCCGCCCGTGGGACCTGGGAGATGGTATGGAACTATCGCTGCGCTACATGTACACGAAAACGCTGTCGCTCGAACCCGACGCCCGCATCGTCGACGAGCATGTCGCCCCGCTGAACATCGAATGGGTCGGCGTCGCCTCCACGCGTTTCGCCAGCCATGCGGGCTTCCTGTACTTCGTCACCGACGAGCACGAGATACCCGCCCCCGCATTCGACGCCGCCAGCATGTTCGGCTGCGTCGTCACCGAGGAGCTCAACGGCAAATGCCACGGCATCCCGCGCATCGTGATTCCCGACGACGCCGACATCGACACGCTGTTCAACTTCCTCGTGAACGAGATGGAAATCTACCGCCGCTGGCACGACACGATCAACGACCTGCTCGTGGCCGATGCGCCCTACCAGGCCCTCGTCGACGCCACGGCGCGCTTCGTACCGCGACCCATGTACATCGCCGACGCCAGCTGGCGCATGATATCGCGCGTCGACTTCGAGATGAACGAGATCAGCGCCACGTGGCACTACCAGGTCCTGCACGACGGGCTGTACCCGCACCACATCGTGGAGGCTCTCAACCGCACCGGCGACTACACGCGCATCTCGAACCTTCCGCGCGCGGCGCTCATCGATTCCGAGGTGTACACCATCCGCATCTTGGCGAAGCCCATCCGCGTGCAGGGCAGGCTCGTGGGCTACTACTTCATGATCGACACGTGGGGCGACCTCGGCTACTGCGAAGTCGAGATCGCGCAGGAATTCGGCACCATGATCGCCCCGCTCATGGCCGCGCGCGGCGCGAAGGAAGGCCACATGGCCGGCTTCCAGGACAACTTCATCATCCATATCCTCGACGGCCTCCTCACGGCCAAGCGCGACATCGCCCACCAGCTGAAGCTCGAAACCCACTGGCCCGTCGAGTCGGACTTCCGCATGGCCACCGTGCGATTCGAGCAGAACGAGTTCGAGAACCACCTGCTGCACATGCGCACCATGGGCATGCTCATGGGCAATTTCGACAGCCACGCGTACTCGTACAAGGACACGGCCGTCGTCGTGTTCCACGAAGCCGAGCAAAGCGGCGAAGACTTCATGAACCACCTTGCGAAATGCGCCGAGGCGCTGAAGCGCCCCGTCGTGGTGAGCAGCCGCTTCAGCGATTTCTCCCAGCTGAAGGTGTACTACGAGCAGAACAAGTACATCCACGACAACATGCCCGCAGCGTCCGAAGCCGAGCCGCGCCTGATATCGTGCGACAGCCAGTTCAGGCGGCTTTTGGCCGACTGCTGCAAGGGCGTCATCACCAGCTGCTATGGCGCTGACAAGCTGTATGCCTACGATCAGGCGCACAACACGAAGTACTGCGAGACGCTGCTGGCCTATTTGGCGCTCGAGCGCAACGCGCTGCTGACGGCGAAGACCCTGTACCTGCACCGCAACACGCTGCGCAACCGCCTGAGCAAAATCGATGAGATCATCAGCACCGATTTAGACAACGTCGACGAGCGCATCCACCTCATGATCTCGCTCGGCATGCTCATCCACGCCACCAAATAGCTGTTTGAATAGGGAGGCCGGAGGGAGGAGGGGCGAAGGCGATTCTGAGGCTGCGACGAGTGGCGGCGCGGCGGTTATGTCTGCGCTGTTTGAGCCGCGAAGCGGCGAGTTCGCAGACATGCCGCGCCAAAACGAGGAGCGGTCAGCCTCAGCAAAGCCTTCGCCCCTCCTCCCTCCGGCCTCCCTATTCAAAACAAAAAAAGTCGCCTGCGGGTACAGGCGACTTTCCTCGGCGTATCTGTCGTACGCGCTTATTCCTGATAGAACAGGGCGATGCGCTCGGCGGCGGCACCAGCATCGGGCGTGTAAGCGTCGGCGCCGATTTCGTCAGCGAACTCCTGGGTGACAGGAGCGCCACCGACCATGATCTTCACGTTGTCGCGCAAACCGGCGTCCTCGATGGCCTTGATGGTCTCTTCCAGGGCGGGCATGGTGGTGGTCAGCAGGGCGGACAGGCACACGACCTTGCACTCCGGATGGTCCTTGATGTACTCGACGAAGGTCTCGGGCGGAACGTCGACGCCCAGGTCGTCGATTTCGACGCCCTTGCCCTCGATCATCATGCGGACGAGGTTCTTGCCGATGTCGTGCATGTCGGCCTTGACGGTGCCGATGACGGCATGGCCCAGCGGCTCAGCGCCACCAGCGGCCATGGCCGGCTTCAGAACGTCGGTGCCAGCGGACATGGCGCGAGCGGCAACGAGCATCTCGGGGACGAAGCACTCGCCCTTCGAGAAGCGGTCGCCGATAACGCCCATGGCGTCGATCATGGCGTCGAGGATTTCCTGAGGATCGATGCCCTCGTCGAGCGCCTGCTGCACGAGCGGACCGGTTTCCTTCCTCTTGCCCTTCATTGTCTTCTCGCGAAGATCGTCAAGAACTGCCATGATGAACCCCTTTCAAAACCCAGTAACCTTCAACGGTTAATTCCGATGGTCATAAAATATCTTTATCACCTATTGAAGTCAAGGGCAAATAAGGCTATTTCTCCCTTTTAGATAAAATTTTTTTATGAGGCAACTAGTGGAACGGCGCGCCGATCGCCTTTCGACGGTTCCCTATTCTATTCGATGCGGGCCGTGACGGACCACTCGCGGAAAATCTCGACTACGCCTGCCGTGCTGTACTCGCTGCGGTCCTCCTCGATTTCGCATGCGAGCTCGCCGGTCAGCCCGCGGCGGCGCGCCTCGGCCTCGGCCTGGCTGCGGGCCATCTGCCGGGCGCCTTCCAGCGCGGCTTCGACATCGTCGTACGAGTCGACCCTGTCGAGCCCGCGCACCAGAAACCCGCGCACGATGCCGTCGGCGCCGCGGTTGGGGCTGATGCGCACCTGCTGCTCGACCGACACGCGCGACACCGCAGCGCCCACCGCGTTGGCAACGTCTGCATGCTCGGGAACGACGCAAGGCGCATCCAGCACGTGCGCGACCTCGCCCAGGAACACATGGGTGGGTGCGCCGACGCCCACGAGCGTCGCGTCGCTTTTGAAGACGATGCCGAAGGGCGGTTTCGCGCCATCGCGGCGGCCGTTCCACGCCTGCTTCGCTACGGCCTTCATCTGGGGGTCGAGGTGCGTCGGCTTGCCAGGCCAGTAACGGTCCTGCGAAAACGCGCCCACTACCTGACTGAACAGCCTGAACTGCGCCAGCTCGTAAATCTCGTCGGCGAACGCCATGATGGCCTCTTCGCTTTCCGACGCCTCCTCGCCGCGGTACGACTTCAGTACGCACATCGCGCCGAGCCGCGACGCCTCGGTGCAGAACGTGTTGAAATCGCCCCGCAGGTGCATGGCGTCGGTCGGCGTCATGCCGCAGCGCATGACGATACCCTCGTCTTCCAATCGCTCGGTCTTCAGGCCCAGGATCTCTTCCACGCGTTTGTCCGACAGCGAAACCGGGCCGTCGCGCAACACGGCGAGAAGCTCCTGCTCGGGCCGCGAGTAGCGCCCCAGATCGCCCGGGTTGCGCAGCAGGTACAGCAGCTCGTATTTCGAGTGGAAGTCCTTGATGACCTTGCGGTAATAGCCCTCGAGCGCCGGAACGACCTCGGGCCAGCGGTCAGCCGCGATGCACAGCGGCGTGACGCGGCGCGTGCCCAGCTCCAGCGCGCTGCTCTTCGTGAAGCGCACGACCGTATCGCCGCCGAGCGCTATGGTGTCAATGCTCACGCCGGCGACCTGCGTCTTCCAACCGCCGATGGTGATGCCGTCGGTGCGGTTCGGGCGGCCGCTGTGCACGATGGCGATGTCGGATGTCGTGCCGCCGATGTCGACGATCAGGCTTTCCGGGCAGTTGGCGAGCGCCTGGGCGCCGGTGGTCGAAGCCGCCGGCCCCGACAGGATCGTCTCGACGGGGCGGATGCGCGCGAGCTCTTCGGACATGAGCGTGCCGTCGCTGCGCACGATGGACACGGGAATGCTCAGGCCGCGCTCGGCGAACACGGCGTCGATGGCGTCGAGGAACTCCTCGATGACCGGCACGAGCCGCGCGTTCAGCAGGGCCGTTGCGCCGCGACCGATGACGTTGGGCTCGGCGGCGACCGTCGTGGC
This sequence comes from uncultured Eggerthellaceae bacterium, assembly GCA_905234785.1. Taxonomy (GTDB): domain Bacteria; phylum Actinomycetota; class Coriobacteriia; order Coriobacteriales; family Eggerthellaceae; genus UBA9715. The sequence continues at coordinate 62,489 of CAJOIP010000012.1, read as the reverse complement.
CTCCACCACGAGCTTGCCGAACGTGTTGCGCAAGAACTCGGCGCCGCTCTTCTCGACAATGGCGCCGTTGTTCAGCGCGTACAAGCTGGCGATGCCGAACGAGTCGGCTTCCTCGAAGAACGCCGGCCGCTGCCGGTAGAGCTCTTCCCAGTCGGGAATGACCACGTCGCTGCCGTCGTACGAGCCCTTGAAATCGACCGCCAGCACGTCGGAATAGGGGATGCCGAACTTGCCCTGCGCGTCGACCCGGTGCAGCACCTCGTCGGTCGTGCCCACGATGATGAGCTTCGCGCGGCCGCCCTTCCCCTCGACGCACGCGTTCGTCGCCAGCGTCGTGGAAAGCGCCGCCTGCTCGGCGCGCACGAGCACGTCGCGCGGCAGGCCGTCGAGGACCTTGGTGATGCAGCGCGTCAGGTCGCCCTTCGTCGTGAGCGACTTCACGTGCGCCAGCACGCTCATGTCGTCCGTGTCGACGACGACCGCGTCGGTGAACGTGCCGCCTGTGTCAATACCCAAGCGAATCATGCTTGCCTTTCTTGTCCGCTCGCTGGGGAGGGCCTTCGCAATCCCGCTGAAGCTAACCGTTCGTCGTTTTGGCGTCGCAGCTGCGGAACTCGCTCGCTGCGCTCGCTCAAACAGTCCTCGCTCCCGCGCCGCCTTCACTCCTCACAGCTTCAGAGGGATTGCGAAGGCCCTCCCCAGCGAGCTGCATTAGTTATACAGCACGCAGCCGGAATAGGCGATGGTCAGCGGGCCGTGGTTGTAGGGGATGTTCGCCAGCTCGCAGACTTCCGACACGACCAGGCCCGCGGCTTCCATCGACACCAGGCGCTTGTCGGGAAAGCGGCACGGCTCGTCGGGGTACGTGCATTTCGCGCACAGCGTGCACGTGCCGGCCGAAAGCGTCATGGTGTCGGCGGAAAGGCCCGCCCCGTCAAGCGCCTCGACCAAGTCGAGCACGCGCTGCTTCTGCAGGTTGCCCGCCTCTTCCATCGTCTCGAAGTCGAAGTCGTCTTCCATTTCGCCGACCGTCTGCACGACAAGGCAATGCTCGAAGGCGTTCATCTGCCGCTGGAAGTCCTCGAGCTCACCGCAGGCCGGCGGGCATGCCCAGCTATGGTCGTACACCTGGCACTTCCCCGCCGCGCACATCGAGCGCACTTCGGGACGTGCCACGAGGTCCTTCGCGCTGCACGTCCCCATGCAGTCGAAGCCGATCTCGTTCGCCAGTTGCTCTATCTTGTTCATGCTCTCCCCCTTCTCCCCGTTTGTCATCCCAAGCGGAGCGGCGAAGCCGTCACCACCATGTCATCCTGAGCGGAGCGGCGAAGCCGTCACCACTATGTCATCCTGAGCGGAGCGGCGAAGCCGCGGAGTCGAAGGATCTCCAACGCCCCAACGGGGGAGATCCCTCGCTAGCGCTCGGGATGACATTCTTATCACGATTCGAACTCCATCATCTCGACGTAGAAGTCGTTGAATTCCGATGACGTGGAAAGCTCGAGGTAGTCGCACGCCTCCACGATCGCATCCTCGCGCGCACGGGCGGCGCTTGAAACCAGCAGCGCCGTCGCACCCTCGCCCGACGTGTTGCCCACGCTCGACGCGCAGCCCAGCAGCTCCTTAGGAAACAGCCCGATGCCCGCCGCCGATTCCAGGTTCAGGTACGCGCCGAACCCGCCGGCGATTTCCAGCTTTCCAATGTCGGACACCTGAATGCCCGCAGCCTCGACCATGGTCAGGATGCCCGCGCACACGGCCGCCTTGGCCAGCTGCAGGCTGCGCACGTCGTTTTGCGTGATGTAAATGGAACGGTCGGGCACGAGGTAGAACACGTTGCGGTCGTTCTCGCGGCCGGCAAACGACGCGAGCGGCTCTTCCAGCTCGTCGGCGCCGAGCAGATACCCCGTGTCGTCGACGACGCCGAGGCGCACCATCAACGCCACCGCGTCGACGATGCCCGTGCCGCAGATGCCGATGGGCGCGACATCGCCCACGACGCCGATTTTCACCTCGCCGTCCTCGAACGTCACCTTCGAGATGGCGCCCGGCGATGCCGGCATGCCGAAATGGATGTTGGCGCCCTCGAACACGGGACCGGCCGCCGTGGCGCAGCACCAGATGCGCCCGTTTGCAGCCAACGCCATCTCGCCGTTCGTGCCCAGGTCGAGGAACAGCCGCGTGCCGCCCTCGTCGAGCTCGCACGCCAGCATGCCCGCCGTGATGTCGCCCCCGACGTAGCCGGCAATGCACCGCGCGAAATAGCACGGCCCCAGCCCCTCGATGTCGTGCACGTCGCCGAACAGCGACTGCGGGATGAACGGGTTGTAGCCGATGGTGTCGGGCGGCAGGCCCACGGCGATGTGCTGCATGACCGTGTTCCCGGCGACGGCGCAGCGCACGACCTGCGCCGGGTCGACGCCTGCCGTGGCGCACAGCTTCGCCTTCATCTCGCGCAGGGCGTCTTGGATGATGCCGCACATAAGGTCGAGCTTCCCGTCGATGCTCGCGGAGATGCGGCTGATCACATCGCTGCCGAAGGCGATCTGCGGGTTCGCGCGGCCAACCGTGGCGAGGCGCTTTCCCGTGGCCAGGTCGTGCAGGTGCGCGACCACGGTGGTCGTGCCGATGTCGATGGCCAAGCCGTAACCGGTGGCATCCCCGTCGGGCGGGAAGGTGGCCGTCGTGCCGCTTTGCACGACGTCCATGGCGCCCGCATGCTCCACGACGACTTCCATGCCATCGCTGACCGGCGTCATGCAGGCGAGGCGGTAGCTGAGGCCCTCGTCGTCGCGCACGAGCACCTGGCAGCGCCCGCACTTCCCCACGCCGCCGCACGTTGCCTGAATGTCGATGCGCTGGGCCTGCAGGACGTCGAGCACCGAGCACGGCTCGGCGACGTCGACTTCCAGTCGCTTGCCAGCGTCGTCAATGGTTATTCGCATCGTCCACCGCCTTTGACGGGATGCGCGGGAAGACGCTTCCCTGGCTCATTTTCGCATTGCCGTAATCATGACATATTTGACCAGAAAAAAGGCGGCGAGCACAGAGCCCGCCGCCCAAAAGGAGGTCGATTCTCGTTAGTCGCGGTTCAGCGGGCCGAAGAGGTTCTCGCGGTAGGCGTCGATGTACTCGAGGCAGTACTCGTCCTCGCCCAGCAGCGCCTCGGTGGCGTGCATGACGCCGTTCATGTCGCGGCTCGTCGGGTCCATGATGGCGCCGTCCATGCCGGCGGCCATGACCAGCGTCATGAACGGGATGTTGATGAACTTGCGGCCCGGCAGGCCGAACGAGACGTTCGAAAGGGCGCCGGCGACGTGGATCGTCGGGTACTCGGCCTTGATCTGCTTGATCAGGTCGCAGCACATCTCGAGGGTATCGGGGTTGGCGCCGAGCGTCTCGACCAGCGGGTCGATGTACAGGCGGTCGGGGGAAATGCCGAATTCCTTCGCGCGGTCCATGATGTCATGGAAGACCTTCATGCGGCCCTCGACGGTGGCCGGAATGCCGGAGTCGTCGGAGAGCAGCGCGACGCAGCCCCACTTGGTGTCGGCGATGACCGGGAAGACGATGTCGATCTTGTCGCCCTCGCCGGAAACGGAGTTGATGATGCCCACGCGGTCGCCGCAGAACTTCATGGCGTCGACGCACACCTGGGGGTCGGGAGAGTCGATGGCGATGGGAAGGTCGGTCTCTTCCATGATCAGCTTGATCATCCACTCCATCGTCTCGAGCTCGTTCTCGTTGACCGAGGCGCAGCAGTCGATGTAGGTAGCGCCGTAATGGTCCTGAATGCGAGCCATCTCGCGGATGTACTCCTCGTCACGAGCCGCGATGGCAGCGCCGCACTTGGGGATGGAACCGTTAATCTTCTCGCCGATGATAATCACTGTGGCCTCCTTAGACTTGCGCTTCGACTTTTCGAACCAGCGAGAACAACGCTCGTCGGCTCTTCTCGCATCGTAGAGTATTTTTATCTGAACACCAAGAGCCGTCATTATGCTAAATGCCCAATTGTCCGAATTCGAGATAGTGCACTTTCACCATAATGCAGGGGCATCCAAACAGCACGAGGCCGTTTGGATGAGTTCGCGAAGCGCTCCGCTTTATCGTACAATTCTCCTGTTTCGAGAAGAAGGGATCGCATCATGTCTAAACCTGAACCGTCCATGGACCAATGGCTCGCCGAAGCCAAGGCCTCTGAAAACGCCGACAAGTGCGGGATGTTCCTCACGCACAACGGCATCGTGCGCTCGACCGCAAAGGCGCAGGTGCGCCAGGGCGAAGACAAGCCCGCCGTCGCGCAGGTGGAATTCTCATACGACGCCGCCGGCGTGGAAGCCGCCGTTGCCGAGGCGCTGACGTGGGATGGCGTGTACTACGTGAAGGTGTGGCTGAACGAAGGCGCGCTGAACGTCGGCGAGTCGATCATGTACGTGCTCATCGGCGCGGACATCCGCCCGCGCTGCATCGACGCGCTGCAGAACCTCGTCGGCAAGATCAAGAACGAGCTCGTCGTGGAAAAGGAAATCTACGTCGACTAGCTCTTGTGCAACTCGCATAATGGAACAGGCGCCTGGCACCTGCTCCGTTAGCCTTCTTCGCGGGCGGCGATGGCGGCATCGACCAGGGCCTTGAACAGGCGCTTGGAATGCGGGCGAATGCGCCACATGTGCTCGGGGTGCCATTGCACGCCGATGACGAAGCGCGCGTCCGGGATTTCGATGCCCTCGATGACGCCGTCGTCGGGCGACACCGCGCTCACCACCAAGCCCTCGCCCAGCTCGGCGATGCTCTGGTGGTGAATCGTGTTCACGCCCAGGCGCGTTGCGCCCACGAACTGGGCGAGCTTGCTGTCCTCGACAAGTTCCACCATGTGCGCGGGCATGTCGAACGGACGCCCCTGCACATGCTGCAGCGCCACGCCGCCATGTTCGGCGTGAATGTCTTGGTGCAACGTGCCGCCGAGCGCCACGTTCATCGACTGCATGCCGCGGCAGATTCCCAGAATCGGCTTGTCGGCTGCAACTGCCGCGCGCACGAGCGCCTGCTCCATGGCGTCGCGTGCCGTGGCCGAGCGGTGCGTGTGCGGCTTGCGCCTTGCGCCGTAACGGGCGGGATCGATGTCCTGGCCGCCGGGAATGAGGAACCCGTCGCACGCCTTCACGAGACGCGCGATGTGCTCGGGGTCGTTCGTGCACGGCAGCACGATGGGCACCGCGCCCGTTTCCAACAGCCCCGAAAGGTACCCGTCGGAAATGGCCAGGCCCGTCCATTCGAAGTCGTAACGCGGAACCACGCCGATGACCGGGGCCATGGGAGACCCCGCCGGCATCTCGTTGCGCTTTTCCATCAGGCGCGGCCAGATCTCGGCCAGCGTGAAGCGGTACTTCACCATCGACGCGAGCGGCTCGAGGTAGGGCCACTCCCCCGGCTCGAGCGAGCCGTACGCCAGCACGACGAGCAAATCGGCCCAGAAATCGACTGGGCGGCCGTATATCGTGGCGCCGTAGCCCTTTTCCATGAGCTGGGCCTTCGCTTCGCGCACGTCGTCTTCGCAAACTTGCGACAGCATGGCGTCCAACACGCCGAGATTGCGGTCGCTGTAAAACAACGCGCTAATGAGCACGGCGTAGGCCAGGCAGTATTCCAGCGGCATGGCATCCGCCGGGCGGATCTCCACGAAGTTCTTCAGGCGCGCGTCGGGCCACACCATGGAAAGGGCGTGTTCCAGCTCGGCGCGCGTCATCTCGCGGTCGGCGTACACCTCGTCGAACGTCTGACCGGCCACGTAGCGCCAACCGCCCTCGGCCTGCTCGTCGGGTACGAGGATGGCGCCGCGCGTCATGATGTAGTCGGCATAGTCCTCGAACGTGAAGTCGGCGGCCATCGAGCCGGGCACCGTGCCCACGCGGTCTTGGTTCATGCCGGCCCAAATGGCGGTGCGCACCATGTTCGCCGTGCGCTCCTCGCCCTCGAATATGGGCGCATTATCGCAGATGAGCGCCAAGATCGGCGAGATGGCCTCGGCTATGCGGAGCTTGCGCAGCGCATCGGCCTCATCGCGATAGTCGATGGAAATCTGCAAGCTTGCCGTGCCGCGCATCATGCAAATTCCCTCGTATGCCTCGGCGCCGAGGAACTTCGTCATGCAGTCATAGCGGAACTTGGGAACGAGCTTCAGGTCCTTTGCGCGAGCCGAGGGGTTGTAGCCCATCATGGGCGTTTCCAGCCCGAACTCGTCGAGGATGGGATCGAGCTCGTCGCGGAAGCGCAGGTACGCCGCCTCGATTTCGAAGACCGATTGGAACGGGCCGGCCGACAATTCCAACTGCGCCGCCGGCTCGATGGTGACTGCCGCCCCTTCGCGCGACAGGCCGATGAGGTTTTCGCCTTCGTAGTGGCGCTCGTCGTAGAACGGCGCCAAGCGCTCGAGGATGTCGTGCACGCCGCCCGGCTCGTCATACGACACCGGGCCATGCGTGCCCTTGTGCAGCAGCACGTGCTCGAGCTCGAAGCCGAGCGAGCGGGCGCGCTTGTCGCCGCCTTCGAACAATTCGATGAGGTGCTTGCGGTTCAGAACGTTGAACGCGGTTTTTTCCATGGTCGTCCCTTTGCGAGTATGCATGTGTCTTTAGTCGGTTATTCATTGTACCGAACGCAACGCTGTAACAGTGCGCCGCCAAATCGATGGCACGTTATCGACGAAATCGCACGCTGCCGCCCTCCTGTCCGCTTTGCGGGAGGGAGGGGGTACGTGCTCAAACAGTCCTCGCTCTGGAAAACAGCCCACTGGGCTGTTTTCTTCGCTGCGGAACTGCGCGCGTTACCCCCTCCCTCCCGCAAAGCTACGCGGTTCTTCTTGGGTACAATTCAACCTATATGAGGAAACTGGTTGGAATAGTCGTTGGTGCGGTCGCGTTTGGAGTGGCGGGGGCGTGGCTTTGGCGGCGGTATGGGCCGGGAACGTATCTGCGGTTCGACACCATGTTCGGGCGTGCGCGGGTGTACCAGGTGCTCGACGACGATGGGTCGCCGGTGCGGTTGCTCGAAGTCGGCGGCATCGTGCAGTCGGGAACGTATCTCGACGACGATCGCTACACCGAGCTGGTGTTCGAGTACCTGAAGCGCTACGACGTCATGTTCGAGGGCGCACGTCCGGTGCGGCGCGTGCTCGTGCTGGGGTGCGGCGGGTACGATTACCCCGAGCACTTGATTGCGCACCACCCCGAAATCGTGGTCGACGCCGTGGAAATCGACCCGGCCATCACGGCCATCGCACGGCAATACTTCTTCCTCGACCGCGTCATCGAGGAATTCGAAACCGAGCGAACGGGGCGCTTGAACCTGATACGCGATGACGCGCTCGCGTTCCTTCTGGCGAGCGACCAGCGCTACGACGCCATCGTGAACGACACGTTCGATTCCGGCACGCCGCCCGCGCACCTGACGACCCCCGAATTCGCGCGCGCCGTGCACGAGCACCTGAACCCGGGCGGGATGTACTTGACCAACGTCGTGTCGGCGCTCGAAGGGCCGCGCTCTGCCTTCCTGCGCGAGCAGATGGCCCTGTTGGAAGCTGAATTCGGGAACGTGCGCGCGCTGCCCTGCGCGCAAGATGCCCTCACCGAGCCGGACAACGTCATCGTTGTCTGCGAAGCGAAATAAGCTTACATGGCGAACGGGCCGAATATGGTAAGGTGTTCGCATGAGCAAACTCGACAACACGCCGCAACCGGTTCGCGAGGCCATCGCGCTTGCCCTGTTCGTCGCCGCCATCTCGGCAACGGCGGCCAACATGCTGCACCAGCCGCTGTTCCTGCTGGGCGGCGTCATCCTGTTCGCCGTGTTCTATTTCTGGCGCATCAGCCCGCAGATCAAGGCAGCCTATGAGCAGCAGGCCGAACAAGAGAACAAGTATGCCGACGACGACACGTACCAGCCCATCCTCGACCGGTTCGACGACGACCACAACGACGACGCGCTCATCGAGCAGTACAAGGTGTGGAAGCAGGGGCCGCACGACAACGAGGTGCGCCTGCGCTTCCTGCAAGAGGCCATCCTGTCGCTCATCGACGAGGGCAAGATCTACCGTGTGGAAGAGCTCATGTGCGAAGTCGAGCAGCTCGCAGAGGCCGAGGGCCTGACCGACCGCTTCCAAACGTTCCGCGCAGAATGCGACCGCCGCATCGCCGAAATCGCCCAGCAGCGCCTCGCCCCTCCCCCAAACGAAGAAGCAGCCGAGGAATAACCCCGGCTGCTTCAACAGCCCCCGTCCCGCCCTGGCCGGGGACGGGACGGGCAAATTCGACTTATTCAGCAGGCTCTTCCTCAGTTACTTCTTCGACGTCGGCGACTTCGATGTCGCCGATCTTGCCATCGCCGTCGAGGTCGCGCTTCAGCAGCTCTTCGGCCTTGTTCTTCACGGTGTTGGCCGCGCCCTCGACCGCGGGCTTGGCGGTCTCGAACGCAGCCCCGGCCTTCTCGGAGACAGCGGCGACGGTGCCTTCGACTGCGGGCTTGGCAGCGTCATAAGCCGCGCTGGCTTTCTCGGCCACGACGGCAACGGCGCCTTCCACCTTGGGTTTGGCTGCCTCGTAAGCGGCGCCCGCCTTCTCGGTGACGGCCGCGACGGCGCCTTCCACCTTGGGCTTGGCGGCTTCCGCGACCTCGCCTGCCTTGGCGGCGACGTTGTCGATGAGGGGCTTGGCGGCCTCGGCCACTTCGCTGGCCTTCGCGGCCACGGTCGACGTGACGTTGTCCACAACCGGCTTGGCGGCACCGGCAACCTCTTCGGCCTTCGTGGAAACGGCGGATGCGATGCCGTCGAACGCGTTCTTCACCGCGCCTTCCGCTTCGGCCGTCTTCTCCTCGACGACTTCAGCCGCCGCATCGATCTCGGCTTCGGCCTTCAGCTCGGCTTCCTGAACATCCTCTTTGATCTCTTCGAAATCAGCCATCGGGCGCCCCTTTCTCGGCACGTGCGAACTACGGTTGCATTATGCCACGCCTCATTGTCGAAGCGAGCACGGAATGCCAACGTGTTTTTGACAGAACCCGCACGCGGTGCAGGCGCTTTCGCGCGCATCGCCCGCTTGCCACCGGGCAACGAGATCGGGCTCGCAAATGAGCGGCCTGCCCAAGCCCACGCCCGCAATGCCGTCGCGCTCGAGATGCTCCTCTATTTGCGCAGGGCTGCGCCAGCCGCCGGTGACGATAATGGGAACGGGCAGCTCGGCGGCAAGGCGCGCGCCGAATTGAGCGAAGAACGGCTCTCCCGCTTCAAGCTGCGCGGTGGCCGCATGCCAATCGCCGCTCACGTCGATGGCGTTCGCGCCCACCTCGACCAGCCAGGCGGCGACTTCCGCGCTCTCGTCCGCGCTCAGGCCGCCGTTCTTGCCTGCAGGGTCGTCGAATTCGTCCCAGGCGTTCAACTTCACCATAACCGGGTAATCCGAGCCGACCGCCGCACGCGCCGCCTCGACGCATTCGCGTGCCAGCCGCGCCCTGTTCTGCAAAGGGCCGCCGTACACGTCTTGCCGCTTGTTGAACCGGCGGCTCAGGCATTGCGAGAGCAGATAGCCATGAGCCGCGTGAATCTCGACGCCGTCGAACCCGCAGGCTTTCGCACGAGCGGCCGCACCGCCGAACGCATCGGCCAGCACCGCCAGCTCATCGGCCGTCGCCTCCCTCGGCACCACGTGCGTCGATGGATGCTCGACGGCGCTCGCGCCGAGTATGAACACGTTCGTGGAACACCGGGGCCCGCCCCCGTTGTCCCAGCGCGGATCGTCGGGCGCCAGCTTGCTCTTCGACCCGCCGTACACGAGCTGCATGATGATGCGGGCGCCGTTTTGGTGCGCGACATCCACCAAGGAGCGGAAGCGGAATATGTGGGAATCGTCTTGTATTCCCAGCGCCCCCTCAGACGGCTTCCCGTCTTCGGTCACGAAGGCATAGCCCGTGATGATGGTGCCCACGCCGCCCCATGCCAGCTCTCCGTACAAGCCGAGCATTTCGGGCGTGAGGTCGCCATCGGGCGTGGCGAGCGACTCGGTCGTCGCCGCGCGGACGACGCGGTTGCGGGCCGTCATGTTCCCGATCGTCATTTCCTCGAACAGCTTTGCCACACTCATCCGTCCTCGCGTTGGAACGCAAACCGGGTTTGCATTCCGTCAACAGACCTGTTCTTTTTCTATCGTCATTGAGAATTGTAAGGCTCGTTTCGCAAATGCTCATCATTATTATTGAAGTATGAGACACGCTGATTCAGCAACCAACCGAACGGGCGCGCGCATGGCGCATCTGGCCATGGCGGGCGCGCTTGCGCTTTCACTTGCGGGCGCACCCGCCCTCGCCTTCGCCGAGGCGGACGATGCCGCTTCAACAAGCGCTGCCAGCTCAAGCGCATCCGCCGCATCGCCGGCGGTGATGCACGGGCTGTACGCGTCGGCCGACACGGTGCTTTCCGACGGGCAAGACATCCTGACGACCGCCGTGAACGCATGCGGGCTGTATGCGGAAAAGGGCGCGACCATCATCGCGAACAGCCTGAACGTGCGCACGCGCGGCGACAACTGCGCCGGCATTGCGACCAGCGACCAGGGCGGACGCGTCTCGGTTGCGAACTCGCACGTCACGACGACGGGTTCCGGCTCTCCCCTGCTGCGTTCCGCGGGAACGGTCGAAGCCGACAACGTCTCGGGCAGCTCGTCCGCATCGGGCGTCGCAACCGTCGTCGATTCGGGCCGCCTGCTGATCGCGAGTTCGTCGCTGACGTCGACGTACGAGGGCGACGCGACGTCTAACCCCATCACGAGCACGCTCGCCAACACGGTTTCCGACGAGGCGCCGGGCTGCATCAGCCTGTACCGCACCGACACGACCGACGCTTCCACCGGCCGTGTCGACACGGCGCTGTTCCAGGCAAGGGACACCAGCTTCACCAGCGATCTGGAATCGGGCGCGTTCTTCTACCTGACGAACACGTCCTCTTCCATCGTGCTGAGCAACGCCGACTTGAACTTCGATTCCGATACCGTGAAGCTGCTCGTCGCCGCCGGCAGCGACCAAGGCTGGGGCACAGCGGGCAAAAACGGCGCTTCGGTCACGTTCACGGCCATCGGCCAGCAGCTGAACGGCAAGATCGAAGTCGACTCCATCAGCTTGCTCGAGCTGTTCCTGCTCGACGGCAGCACCTGGGAAGGCTCGTCGGGCATCACGGCCAACGCGGCGGGCACCGATTTGGCCAGCAACATCATCGTGAACATTGCCGCGGGTTCGACCTGGGTCGTCACCGAGAATTCGACCATCACCACGTTGAACATCGAGAAGGGCGGCGCGCTGGTTGACGCCGGCGGCAAGGCCGTGACCATCGTCGACGCCGACGGCAACAAGCTCGTCGACGGGGCTTCGGACGTCGAGGTGAGCGTGAGAGGCGAGTTCACGACCACGGTGAAGACGACCGATGTGAACAAGCTGCAGAGCGCGACCATCGACCGCACGGCCTTCGACGAGGAATACGGCACCTCCACCGCGTTCGGCACGAACGGCGCCGACGCCGCATCGGACGAAGAGCGCGCCGCCGAACTGCAAGCCATCATCGCCGACTGGTTCCACAACCTATAACAGGGCGATGCGCGGGAGGGGGGCTCCTGCATCATTTTGCAGGGTGGTTCCCGAATATCCATGCCCCCACCGCAACATGATGCAGGAGCCCCCTCCCGCGCATCGCTTCGTGCCAATTCGGCAATGCGGCGCGCCATCGCTTGCCCGCGCGTTTCGTTGTCTGGATAATTGTACTGCCTGCCATAACGTAATCAGGAAGGGTGATGGGAATGACAACAAACCTTGGAAAAGCGAAGGCTCTGTTCGTGGCCGCTTTCGCCGTGGCGTTGTGCTTCGCGCTCGCGGGATGCGGCGGCTCGTCGAGCTCGTCTGCGGCTTCGAGCTCAACGTCCTCGAGCGCCGCTTCGGAGAGCGCTTCCAGCAGCAGCGCGAGCGCGTCTTCGGCTAGCTCGTCGGCAAGCGCGGCCTCCTCGAGCGCCTCGGTATCGGCCAGCTCCGCCGCCGCGTCTTCGTCCGACCTCCTCGACGAGCACATGAACATCACGCTGTACGCGCTGTTCGAGCTCACCGGCCCCGAGCTCGTCGACCTGCTCGACAGCCAGGGCTACGTGTGGGATGACGCCAAGGGCGGTTGGTTCCGCCAGGTCGACGGCGCCCAGATGTACGCCGTCACCGACAACGGGCAGTACGCCCAGGCCGACTACAGCGCCAAAACCGACAAGGGCGGCGTTGCCAGCGTCATCACCTGCAACGTCGTCGGCGGCTTCAAGGACGCCGAGGCGGCCCTGTCGGGCAACGCGCACTGCGTCGTCGAGGACATGTACGTCGACCCCTCCGACGGCTCCGCCATCGCCATCGTGTACGGGCCTTCGATGGTTGAATACCTCGTCATCGCGCAGCAAAACTCCGAAAGCACCGCCGAGCTCGACGTGTACAGCAAGGAAGCCGTGGGTTCGGGCATGCTCGACAAGGTGTACGGAGGCCAGATCGGCGGATCGTTCAAGGACGTCTGGAAGACCTTCACCGGCCAGGATTCGTACGGCCATTAAGCCTTCGCAACGCGTCAGGGCGGCCTGGCCAATTTGACGCGCTGCCCACCGTTCCAATCGCGGAAGAGCCTGCCATGCGCAGGTTCTTCCCTTTATAATGTGAGCATCATTCACATCGCGGGGAAGGTGCGTTCATGGTTTCGCGGGTTTACGTGGAGAAAAAGGCCGGTTTCGACGTCGAGGCGAAGGCGCTCGAGCACGAGTTGCGCGAGATTCTGGGCATCGCGGGGCTTTCGAACCTGCACCTGATCAACCGCTACGATGTGGAAGGCATTTCCGGCGAGCTGTTCGAGCAATGCGTGCCCACCGTGTTCAGCGAACCGCAGACCGACGACGTGTACCGCGAGCTGCCCGACGCGCCTGGCGCCACCACGTTTGCCGTCGAGGCCCTGCCCGGCCAGTTCGACCAGCGCGCCGACTCGGCGAGCCAGTGCATACAGCTGATCAGCCAAGGCGAGCGCCCCGAAGTGCGCAACGCCAAGGTGTACATCCTCGAAGGCGAGCTTTCCGCCGACGACGTGGCCGCCGCGAAGAAATACGTCATCAACCCCGTCGAAGCGCGCGAAGCATCGCTCATGCCCGTGGAAACGCTGGCGCAGGACTTCCCCGAGCCCGACCCCGTCGAGGTCATCGACGGGTTTTGCACCCTCGACGAAGCGGGGCTTGCCGCCTTCATCGCCGACCGCGGCCTGGCCATGGACCTCGCCGACATTGCCTTCTGCCAGAAGTACTTCGCCGACGAGGAGCAACGCGACCCCACCATCACCGAAATCAAGATGATCGACACCTACTGGTCGGACCACTGCCGCCACACCACGTTCGGCACCGTTCTGGAACACGTGCAGATCGACGACGCCGTCGTGCAAGCCGCCTTCGACCGTTACCTGGAAATGCGCCACGAGCTCGGCCGCGACGAGAAGCCGGTGTGCCTCATGGACATGGGCACCATCGGCGCGAAGATCCTGAAGAGCCGCGGCGTTTTGAAGAACCTCGACGAGTCCGAGGAGATCAACGCCTGCACGGTGAAGATCAAGGCCGAAGTCGACGGGCAGGAACAGGATTGGCTGTTCCTGTTCAAGAACGAGACGCACAACCACCCCACCGAAATCGAGCCGTTCGGCGGTGCGGCCACCTGCGTAGGCGGCGCCATCCGCGACCCGCTTTCCGGGCGCGCCTACGTGTACCAGGCCATGCGCGTGACCGGCGCAGGCGACCCGCTCGTGCCGGTTGCCGACACCATCCCCGGCAAGCTTCCGCAGCGCAAGCTCGTGACCACCGCCGCAGCCGGCTATTCCAGCTACGGCAACCAGATCGGCCTGGCAACCGGTCAGGTGAACGAGCTGTACCATCCCGGCTACGTGGCCAAGCGCATGGAAATCGGTGCGGTGCTCGGCGCCACGCCGGCCCATCACGTCCGCCGCGAGACGCCCGCGCCGGGCGACGTCGTGGTGCTGTTGGGCGGCCGCACCGGCCGAGACGGCATCGGCGGCGCCACCGGCTCGTCGAAGGCCCACAAGCTGGAATCGCTCGAGACGTGCGGCGCCGAGGTGCAGAAGGGCAATCCGCCGGTCGAGCGCAAGATTCAGCGCCTGTTCCGCAACACCGAAGCCTGCCAGATGATCAAGCGCTGCAACGACTTCGGCGCAGGCGGCGTGTCGGTCGCCATCGGCGAGCTTGCCGATGGCCTGCAAATCGATCTGAACAAGGTTCCCAAGAAATACGACGGACTGGACGGCACGGAGCTCGCCATCTCCGAGTCGCAGGAGCGCATGGCGGTCGATTTGGCGCCCGAAGACGTCGAGCGCTTCTTGCAGCTGGCCTACGAGGAGAACCTCGAAGCCACCCCCGTGGCCGTAGTCACCGAGGAGCCGCGCGTGCGCATGACGTGGAACGGCGATACCATCGTCGACGTCAGCCGCGACTTCTTGGCCAGCAACGGCGCGCCGAAGTACCAAGACGTGCACATCGTCTCGGCCGAGCCGTACGCCACCCCGTGGGCAGGCGAAGCCGGCACGCTGGCCGAGCGCATGCGCGCGGTGCTCACCGACCTGAACGTCGCCTCCAACAAGGGCCTTTCCGAACGTTTCGACAGCACCATCGGCGGCGCGACCGTGCTCATGCCGTTCGGCGGCACGCGCCAGCTCACGCCGTCGCTTGCGATGGTCGCCAAGCTTCCCGTGAACAACGAGACCACCACGGTCACGGGCATGAGCTGGGGCTTCAACCCGTCCATCATGCAGCGCGACCAGTTCCGCGGCGCGTACCTGTCGGTCGTCGAGTCGGTTGCCAAGCTCATCGCCACCGGATTTGCGCGCGAGACGATGTACCTGACGCTGCAGGAGTACTTCGAGAAGCTGCGCACGAGTCCCGAACGCTGGGGCAAGCCCGCCGCCGCCGTGCTCGGCGCGCTGCAGGCGCAGGTCGACTTGGGCGTCGGCGCCATCGGCGGCAAAGACTCCATGTCGGGCAGCTTCGAGGACCTGGACGTACCGCCCACGCTCGTCAGCTTCGCGGTGGGCGTCGGCCACGTGAACAACGTGGTGTCGCCCGAGTTCAAGGGCGCCGGCCATCGCGTGCTGTGCATTCACCCCTACTACGAGCAGGACGGCCTGCTGCCCGAGGCGGCAGGCCTCATCGAAACGTTCGACCTGGTGCAGGGCCTCATCGCAGACGGCAAGGTGCTCGCAGCCGCCACGCCTGGCTATGGCTGCGATGCCGAGATGCTGTTCAAGATGTGCGTCGGCAACCGCCTGGGCCTCGCTGTCGACGACGCCATGGACGTTTCCACTTGGTTCGTGCCCGCATACGGCTCGTTTGCCATCGAGCTTGCCGACGACGCCGAGGTTCCCGCCGGCACCGACAACGTGTGCGTGAAGCTCATCGGCACCACCACCGAAGTCTATGCGCTTGCCGCGAACGGCGAGGCCATCGACCTCGCCGACCTGCAGGAAGCATGGGAAAGCAAGCTGGAAAGCGTCTTCCCCTACCGCCAGAAAGGCGAAACGGTCGAAACCGTCACGTACGACGGCGGCGTGAAGGCCGAAGCCCCTGCGCTGCTCACGGCCAAGCCGAAGGTCGTCATCCCGGTCTTCCCCGGCAACAACTGCGAATTCGACTCGGCGCGGGCGTTCCGCCGCGCCGGCGCCTCCACGAGCACGTTCATCGTGAACAACCTGTCGCCGCAGGCCGTCGCCGACAGCACCGAGGCGCTCGTGCGCGCCATCGACGGCGCGCACATCGTGTTCATCCCCGGCGGTTTCTCCGGCGGCGACGAGCCTGACGGGTCGGCCAAGTTCATCACGGCGTTCTTCCGCGCGCCTGCCGTGACCGAAGCGGTCCGCCGCCTGCTGCAGCAGCGCGACGGCCTGATGCTGGGCATCTGCAACGGCTTCCAAGCGCTCGTGAAGCTCGGCCTCGTGCCGTTCGGCGACATCCGCCCGATGGACGATGCGTGCCCCACCCTGACGTTCAACACCATCGGCCGCCACCAGAGCCGCCTCGTGCGCACGCGCGTGGCCTCGAACCTATCGCCGTGGCTTTCCACATGCGAAGTCGGCGACATCCACACCGTAGCCATCAGCCATGGCGAGGGCCGCTTCGTGGCGAGCGAGGACATGCTGAGCGCCATGAAGGCCGCGGGGCAAATCGCCACGCAGTACGTCGACGCCGAGGGCACGCCGAGCATGGACTGGGACGTGAACCCGAACGGGTCGGTGCTGGCCATCGAGGGCATCACGAGCCCCGACGGGCGCGTCTTCGGGAAAATGGGCCATTCCGAGCGCAGCGGCGCCGGCCTGTACCAAAACGTCCCCGACGCCAACTACCAACCCATCTTCGAAGCCGGCGTGAGGTACTTCTCGTAGAAAGAATGCAGCTCTCAGCGGTTGGAAGGGGGCGAGGGCGATTCCGCAGCCGGATATGGCGTCAAGCAGGATAGCCATGTGAGCGAGGACAAGCCCGAGCCCCTTCCAACCGCTGAGAGCGAACGAATCCCGCTTTATTCCTGCTCGATGGGCTCGATGAAGCGGCCGGTTTCGTGCCAATTCTCCCAATCGAGCGCATTGCCGTCGATTTCGTACTCGCGGAACTGCACCGCGGTGAGGTCTTCCAGGCTGTCGGTCGTCAGGTAGTAGCGCACGCGGTCGGGGTCGATGTAGCCGAACATCGAGTAACCCGCCCATTCGTCGCGCTGCGTATACTCGCTGTAGTCGAGGCCCATGGCGTCGAGGATCGTCGCCTGCAGGTCGAGGTGGCTCACGGGCTTCTCGTCGGTTGCCATGGGCAGCGCGTCGAGCTCGGCCGATTGCTCGGGCTTCACGAACATGATGGGCGTGCTCGTCTCCTCGAGGGGGTCGAGCGTGATCGTCCAGTAACCGTGGTCGGCCGTGATGATAATCGTCGTGTTCTCGTACACGCCGACCTCTTTCAGCTTGGCGATGTAGGTCTTCATGATGTGCAGCGCGCCCTGCGACTGGCGGAACACGTTCGACTCGTCGTCGCCGATGAAGTTCGCTTCCTCGTCATAGCTGAACGGGTAGTGCGAGCCCAGCAGGTGGATGAACCTGAAGGCGCCGTCGTAGTCGCCGTCTTCGAGCGTTAATCCGAACTCGCTCAGGCGGTTGTAGTAGCGCACGTCGTCCATGACGTAGACGGTCTCGTCGGGCGCGGTGTCCTCGTCGCTCGCCACCATGGCGCGGTTGATTTGGTCGGTGTAGTACCAGAACGCCCATTTGAACGGCCACAGCACGTCGCGGTACTGGCCCATCTGGAACAACGAGTACACGCAGCCCCAGTAATCCATCATGCTGTCGGGCAACGAGTGGATGTTCACCGTCTTGCTCGTGATGGCGCGTTGCTCGTCGGCCGGCAGCGCGCTGATGCGCATCGAGTCGGTGTACAGGCCGATGGAATAGTTCGCATCGTAGATGCTCTGCAGGAAATCGCTGCGCTCGTAGCGCTCGGCCGCATACGTTTCGTACGTCTCGTCGAAGCTCGGCATCTGGCCCGTCAGCATTTCGGGGATGGCGAAACGCGTGGGGATCATGGCCGACGTGGCGTTCTCGTAGTTCGTGAAGCCGTCGAACCCGTCGAGCAAATCGGGGTTGAAATCGCGCAGGATGCGTTTCAGGTATGCCGTGTCGTACGTGTCGAGGATGAACACGACCACGTTGTGGTTGGGGTTGACCGTGTACATCTGGTCCTCGGTCATGACCACCTTCGCATCGGACGCCTCGGACACGCCGCTTGCCGACGGCGTGAACGCCAGGCTGACGAGGCCCACGCCCTGCACGATGACCAGGCACACCGCCACGATGGCCACGACGCCTTGCGAGCGGCGGCTGCGCAAGATGCCGAACACGAGCGCTGCGGCGATGATGACCAGCCACACGATGGTCGAGACGACCTGCATGGGCATGTGATCGGCCCACACGATGGTATCGCCGTTTGCCGCCGGAAGGCCGGTGTTCAGGAACAGCGCCTGAACGTACGCGCTGAGCCCCACCGCGAACACGAGCACGAGCCCGATGTTGAACGCCTTGCCGCGCAGCAGCGTCAACACGAGCGTGATGCCCGCGATGATGCCCAAATCGGGCAGCAGCAGCGTCCACCACACGTCGCCCATCGAGTACACGAGGTCCTGCGACGCGCCTGCCACGATTTCAAGCGGAGCCACGAAGTAGATGGTGAACGTGAAGAAGAACGCCGCGATGAGGCCGTACACGAGACGCTCTTTCCACAACGGCTTATGGCCCTTCTTGCGGTTCTTCGCAGGCCCGGCAGAAGAGTCGTCCAAGGCCGCCCGCCCGGAATCGGCGTTCGGCCCAGCATCGGCGGCAGCCCAGGTGTACGCACCCGCGCCCGCTGCCGAGCCCAAACGCCAACCGGCGGCAACGCTTCCGTCTGTGCGGTGGACGTCGGCTTCGATGCGCTTCTTGGAATTCTCGTCGATGTCGAGGATGCGCATGAGCACCTTGCGCCCGCGCCGCAGCGCCACGCCGGCGACCGCCGACAGCGCCACCGCCACGCCGGCGACCGCCTGGATGGTGTAGGTCATCACCGACGGGTCGATGTAGGCATGCGCCTGGGACGCGGGGGCGAGCGCCAAGATGAGCGCACACGCCAGCGCAGCCATCGCGTCGTATACCGCAAAGACGATCCGTTTGGCCACTGCGCTTCGTTCCCCCTGACGATCCCGTGCGAAAACCCCACGTTCTCGCCTACTGCACTATATACCAAGAGCGGGGCGATGATTGACCCGATTCCGCGGAATCGGGTCAATCAGCCCCGTCCCCATCGTGCTGTAAACCAAAAGGACCGCGCCGTATCGACGCGGTCCTTCCTTCACGCTGTTTTGGAAGGCTACAGCTTGAACGGGTACCTTCCTATGCGCTTGAGCGTGTCGTGGTCTTCGGCGACAAGGGCACCTGAGACCTTGGTCAGCTCGTCGAACGAATCAACGCTCAGCTCCTCGCGGTCGAACCACAAGAAGCCCTCGACGCTGTCGCCCGCCCCCACTTCCATCTGGAAAACGGGGTCGGCAACCTTGGCATCGCCGAGCGTCCAGCCCTCTTCGCTGAACACGTACGCCATGGCGTCGGTCTTGTTCTGAACGCTGAGCACGTAACCCGCATCGCCGTCCTCGTCGATTTTCAACGCCGTGACGGTAATCGCCATGTTGTCGTCGTCGACGATTGCGACGGGCTCGATCTCAGCGACCTTCGCCGCGCTTTCAGAGGCAGTGCTTCAGCTGGCCGAGCTCGCAGACGAAGAGGCGTCGTCCGAAGCGGCCTCCGACGAAGCGGCTTCAGACGAAGCGGCCTCAGCCGAGGCAGAACGCGGCTCGCCCTTCGCGAACGTCAGCTTCGAGCCGCTCTGCTCCATGGTCAGCTGGTCGCTGGCGATCTTCATGTCGACAGCCTCGCCCTCGATCGTGAAGGTGCCGTCCGTGGCGCTCTTGGCCTCCCAGGTGCCTTCCATGGCCTCGCCGAACAGCATGAGCGCGCCGGTGCCGTCCTCGTTCAGCTCGAGGTAGACATCGAGGCCCAGGGCCTTCAGCATGTCGAGGTCGTCGGAGCCGGTGACTTCGCCGTTCTCTTCCATCTCGACGAGATCCCACGTGCCGACGAAAGCGGCCTTCGCATCGCCCGAGTTACCGCCGCCACCGCCGCAGCCGACGAGCGACAGGCTCAGCGCGAACACGCACGCAAGCAGCGCAATAATACCCTTCTTCATGTTTTCCCTTTCTCTCGCGCCAATATTGGCGGGACTACGTGCCCATCATACTATGAACGGGCTTGACCCTTCGTCCCAAAACGGTATTCGAGTTCGATTTGCAGGCAACCAGCGTTTCTGACTAATTTCAACTGGAAAAATCTTTTCCCAGGCGCTTTGAATCACTTTGGGCAACGTTGAGGGGCATCGCGGGCGTATTTGATATCATGTCACCATCCGCTGAAAGGAGATGGGATGATCGGCATCATCCTCGTTGAAGACCAGGCAATGCTGCGCGAATCGCTTGCGCTCGCCATCGACGCGCAGGACGACATGGAAATCATCGGCCAGCTCGCCAGCGCCGCTGAGGCCTTCGACGCAGCCAAGGCGAACAAGCCGGACCTCATGCTGATGGACGTCTGCACCGAAGACGACGCATCCGGCATCGCGGCTGCAGCCCAGATCAAGCGCGAGCTGCCCGACATCCGCGTCGTGGTCATGACCGGCATCCCCGAAATCACGTTCATAGAGCAAGCTCGTGCCGCGCGCGCCGACAGCTTCGTGTACAAGAACGTCAGCACCGTCGAGCTGCTTTCGATCATCCGCTCCACGATGGAAGGCTACTCGACGTTTCCCGCCGCCCAGCTCGGCGACGCCGCCTTGGAAGAGCTCGACGAGGAGGAGATCCAGATCCTGCGCCTCGTCTGCGAGAACAAGTCGCGCCGCGAAATCGCCAACGAGCTGTTCCTGAGCGAAGGCACCGTGAAGCGCCGCATCTCCGGCATCTTGGCGAAGACGGGCTACGATTCCATCATGAAGCTCGCCGTGCACGCCGTTTCCGACGGCTACATCGTGCCGAAGCTGAAATAGCTATTCAATACAGCCGTTTTTTACCTGCCAGCTGCTTTCGCGGTAAGTTTATCGCGAACTGCTCTGGTTTTGAATTCTTAGCTAATAACTGACCTGGGGAAACAGATTCGGAGAATTCTGAATGGCTTAAAGTTGCCATGATTTTTTTGCTGCACGTCCAAAACTTACCCCGAAAAGAACGAGTTGGCGCAATACTCGCGTTCTGAACCCCAATATGGCAAAAATTGCTAGTATCGCTCAACAGAGTTAATGACCAAGCCTGCCTCATCGCAGGTCACGTCGATGCGGTAGCCTTCGCAGTTGCCGACGAGCCATTCCCAGTACAGTTTGGAAGGGTCGTTGCCGAAACGGTCGAGGAAGCCCATAATCGTGCCGCCGTGCGCGACCACGACCAGGCGATCCTCCCCGCGCTTCGACGCTTCGCGCAGCAACTGTTCCATCGCGGCGCACACGCGGTCGGTCAGCTCGGCTTGCGATTCGCCGCCGGGGCAAGGATCCACGCACATGCCGTCGACCCACGCGCGATATTGCGGGTCGTCGGCCATCTCATCGGGAGTACGGCCCGAGAACACGCCGAAATCCATCTCCTGGATTCCCTCGACGACGATCTGCTCTGCGTTCGGGAACATGATGGAGGCGGTCTCGTGCGTGCGCCGCAGGGTCGAAACGTACACGCGCGACACGTCCCCGTGAACGCCCGCCGCACGGGCCTGCTCGCGGCCGGCCTCGCTCAGCGGCTGGTCGACGATGCCGACGTAGCGCTTCTCGCCGTTGCCGGGCGTCTGGCCGTGGCGGATGAGGATCAGTTCCATGGGTCGCCCTTCAGCACCACGGGAATGCCGCATACCGTGCGCACGACCGCGTCGGCGCGCTCTGCCAGCACGCCGCACATGCGCCCGACCCGTTCGCGGTACGCGCGCTCGTCGGGGTCGAGCGGCACGATGCCGTTGCCGACTTCCGCGCACGTGACAACCGCTTTCTGCGACAACGCGGCGATGGCCGCATCGGCGCTTTCCGTATCGCGCACCAGCTCGTGCGCGTCGAACGCCATGTCTTCCTCGGGAAACCCGAGGCTTTCCGCAAACGTGCGCTTGCCCGACGCCAAACCGCCCACCACGAGTATCACAGGCCCACCGCCTTCGCCCCGATGACGATGCACGCCAGCAGCACGATTTCGCAGACCTGCAGGAAGAACCCGGCGACGTCGCCGCTCATGCCGCCGAAATTGCGCTGCGCGAACCAGTTCAGCCACACGAGCAGCACGATTTCCGCTGCGACCATGAGAAGCCCGCAAAGCGGGGCGATGACCACGGCGGCGATGCCCGCCGCCAAGAAGAAGCAGATGACGATGACGACAGTCAGGCGAACATCGGCGCTGTCGCGGAACGACGTGAGCATGCCCCCGGTGCCGTTGCCCCAGAACATCGACGACGCGAACCCCGACCCGCACCGCGACAAGACGTGCAGGCACAGCAGCAGCACCGCCACGCGCCAGCCTGCGGGAAGCTCGGTCGCCAACGCGAAATACGCCACCACGTACGCCGCCACGCCGATCGCGGCGAACGCGCCGATGTGGGAGTCCTTCAGTATCTCGCGCTTGCGCGTCGGCTCGGCATGGCTCGCCTGCGCGTCGATGACGTCCGCGAACCCGTCGAGGTGAAACCCGCCCGTGACCGCCAGGGGAATGAGGGCGATGCCCCCCGCCTTCAGCACGGCGCCGAACCCCACGGCATCGCAGATGAGGCACCATGCCCCGACGAGCAGGCCGCACGCCACGCCCACGGCCGGCAGCCATGCCAAGATGAACCGCATGTTGTCCGACTCCCATTCCACCTGCGGCATCGGCAGGTGCGAGAAGCAGGAGAATGCCATGATGAGCGACTTCAGCAACCTTCAGGCACCTCCCCCTTCACCACGTTCGGAATTCCGGCGACGACCTCGACGACCACGTCGGCACGGGCGCCCAGCTGGCACGCCAGCGCGCCAAGCGTCTCGATGTAGTCCATCGTGAACGGGTCGTATTGTATGCCATCGCAGCCAACCTCGTTCGCGACGATGACCACATTGTCGAACGCGAGCACGTCTTCCATCTTTTCCTGAAGCCCGTTCGCCACCAAATTGCCCAGGTCTTCGAGCAATGCGGTTTGACATTCAGCATAGATCTCGGTGGGGGTGAAGGTGCCACGCGCAGTTCCGCACGACTCGAACAGCCCGGTGGGCTGTTCGACATAGCAGGACTGTTTGAGCATGGCGCCTTCACCCCCACCGAGATCGGACAGGTCGATTGCGGGAGCAAGCTCGACCGTCACGAACCCTTTGCCCGCGCGCATTTCGCGATGACGGGCGATGCGGGCTTCGGTTTCCGCATCGCCGTGGCGCATCGTGGCCACGTACGCATGCGGACCCGGCAAGGCCTTAGCCAAGCTCTCGGCATAGGCGCTCTTGCCCGATGCCGCGCCGCCTGTGACGAGCGCGATCACTTCAGGTCGACCTCGTAGGCCTCGATGCCCTCGTCGTCGAACGTCGTTCCGTTGTACAGCGCGAGCGCCGCGTCGAGCAGCGGCACGAGGCACACCGCGCCCGTGCCCTCGCCCAGGCGCATGCCCGCGTTTATGATCGGCTGGAATGCGACGCCGGCTTCCTCGCAGCGCTCGGAAAGGGCGTCGATGACCAGCCGCACCGCAGGCTCGGACGAAACGTGCGAGCCGATGATGGCAAACGCGCATTCCGGACACAGCAGCGTGGCAAGGTACGCGGCCACGAGCGAGATGAACCCGTCGACGACAATCGGCACGCGATGCACCGCGCCACCGATGAACAGGCCGGTCATGCCCGCAATATCGAACCCGCCGAGCGATGCCAGCACGCCGAGCGGATCGGACGGGTCGCATGCGTTCACGGCGACCGCGCGTTCCACGACCTTCACCTTGGCGGCAAGACCGGCATCGGACAGGCCCGCGCCGCGCCCGACCACGTCCTTGGCCGGCTTGTCGAACAGACACGACACGATAGCCGAGGCCGTCGTGGTGTTCCCGATGCTCATCTCGCCGGTGGCGATCAGCGCATAGCCCTGCTCCTTCAGCTCGCCGACCAGGTCGACGCCAACCTGCAAGGCACGTTCGGCCTGTTCGCGCGTCATGGCGGGGCCGTAGAAGATGTCGCCGGTGCAGCGCCCCACCACGCGGTCGAGCACGCCGGGAATGGGCTGCGGATCGGGCATGAGCGGCATGCCCGCGTCGTGCAGCATCTGGTTTTCGGGCGTGGGCAGAAGGCCCGGATCGATCATGCCGATGTCGACTGGCACCACGTCGATGTTGGCCGTGCGCGCCATGACGCACGCCGACGACACGCCCGCGCCGAGCGCCGTGGCGACCGCGCGCGTGACGTCGCGCCCGCACTGGGAAACGCCCTGGTCGACCACGCCGTTGTCGGCGCACATCACCACGAGCGCGCGCTTGCCGATTTCGACGTCCTCGGTGCCCATGACGCCCGCCATCTGCATGACGACGTCCTCGAGCACGCCAAGCGACCCGATGGGCTTGGCAACCGCGTTCCACTTGTCGTATGACCGGCGCTGCGCCTCCTTGTCGAGGGGGGCGATGCCCGCGCGCAGCCCGTTAACGTAATCACTCATCCTTTTGCCTTGCCATCTCTTTCAACAGGGGGAACTTCTCTTTCACGATACGCGCGCCCGCATCGCCCACGTGCATGACCGTGCACGGCGTGCAGTCCTTCGCACCTGACTTCGAGTAGCGGAAATCGCCGCCGCACGCATCGCCCAACGCGTACAGCGGGCAGTAGCAGAACAGGCAGTTGAACGTTTCGGGATCGACCCCGGCGTGACACGGGAAGTGCTCGCAATCGCGGTTCTGGAAGAACGAGGACGAGGCTTTCACGATGCCAGCACCCCTTTGCACGCGGCGATGAGCCGCTTGTTCTCTTCGGCCGTACGCACGGCGATGCGGAACCACGTGTTGTCGAGGCCGCGGAAGTTCTCGCAGCGGCGGATGACGAACCCGCGCTCGAGCAGGGGCTCGTACAGCGGCTTCGGGCTTTGGAACAGTATGTAGTTCGCGTGCGAGGGGATGACGAACATGCCCATGTCGCGAAGCGCCGTTTCCAGCTTCTCGCGCTCGGCTTCGACGTATTCGCGGGTCAGGTCGATGTAACCGGGCACGTCAAGCGCCGCGAGACCCGCCACCTGAGCCGGCGTCGACACGGCCCAGGGCATGCCGGCATCGCGCAGCTTCTTCGCCACGTCGGGCAGGCCGCACACGCACCAGCCGACGCGGATGCCGGCCATGGCGTACGTCTTCGTGAACGACTTCACGACGACGAGCTGCGGATAACGGTCGAGCAGCGACACGGCGGAATGCTCCGACGTGAAGTCGAGGTAGCACTCGTCGAGCACCACCCACGTGCCCCACCGGTCTGCTGCGCGCAGGATCTTGCACAGCAGCTCGCGCGAAATGACGCGGCCGGTCGGGTTGTTGGGCGAGCACAGGAACACCGCGTCGATGTCGGGTTCGATGTAGTCGACGATGCGCTCGGTGACATCGAAGTCCTCGCGCGCGACGAGGCTATGATGCACGACGCGCGTATGCGTTTGGCCGAGCGCCTGCTCGTAACCCGAGTAGCACGGCGTGCAGACGAGCGCCTTGTGCGGCGCCAGCGTTGCGGCGATGCGGATGAAGGCGTCGGTTGCGCCCGCCGTGACGACGATTTGGCTCTCGGGAACTTCCTCGTGTGCCGCAAGCGCGGCCGTGAGGTCGCGGCACTTCGGGTCGGGATACGCCGTGAAGTCGCCCGTCGCGAGCTTCAGCGCGCGCACGATTTGCACGGGCATGCCCAGCGGGTTCAAGCTCGCCGAGTAGTCGACCACGTCGCCGAGCCCGTAGGTGTCGCCTCCATGCTCGAAACGTTCCATTGCGTAAGCTCTCCGTTCCATAAGAATCAATTTCCTCGGAGGAAATTGATTATTCGATAATCAATCACCTCGGAGGAAATTGATTTCGCACCAGCCCGATGAGCGCCGCGACGCCCAGCCCCAGCGCAGCCGTGGCGTACATCAGCTGGTTGGCGCGCACGACATCGGCGGTTTCGATGGGACGCGTCGCATCGCCGATGGTGGGCTTGTCGACATACGCGCCGAAGTACGTATGACCGCCGCCCAGCTGCACGCCGAGCGCGCCCGCACAGGCCGCCTCGGTATGCGCCGAGTTCGGCGACGTGTGGTTCAAGCGGTCGCGCTTGAAGATTTTCCACGCGCGAGAGGCATCGAAGCCGGTCAGGCCCGCTGCCGCGCACATGAGCGCACCCGACACGCGCGCCGGCACGAAGTTGAACGCGTCGTCGACCTTCGCCGCCGCCATGCCGAGGTTCTTATACAGGTCGTTCTTGTAGCCGATCATGGAGTCGAGCGTGTTCACTGCCTTGTACAGCATGGCCGCCGGCGCACCGCCCAGCCCCATGAACAGAAGCGGGGCCACCACGCCGTCGGACGTGTTCTCGGCCACGGTTTCCACAGCCGCCTGCGCGAGCTCTTCCTCGTCGAGGCAATCGGTGTCGCGCCCGACGATCATGCCGCACGCCTGACGCGCGGCGGGAATGTCGCCCGCTGCGAGCGCGTCGTGCACTTTCATGCTCTCGTCGCGCAACGACCGCGCGGCCACGAGCTGGTAGCACAGCACGCTTTCGACGCCCAAGGCCAGCCACGGGCTGAACCGCTCGCATATCCTCAGCAACGCCCACGTGGCGATGGGCGCAGCCAGCATGACGTCGGCCGCAATCGCCGCACCGCACAAGCGCTCGGTCTGCTCGCGGTTCAGCGGCCAAGCGTCGCCCGCGTTGTCGAGCTCGCCGAGCACGTGCTTGCGCACGAGTCCCTCTTCGAGCTCGATCTGCTTGCCGATGAGGCGCACGGGATGCGGCCACCCCATCGGGTCGCCGAGCACGGAGTCGAGCGCGAAGCCCGCTCCCATCGCTATGACGCTGCGATTCACCATGCCGCCATTGTACGCTTAGTGGAACAAACGCGAACGCGTCATTCCGAGCGCAGCGGGGAATCTCCGCAGCACAGCGATACGTCGAAGGGAGGCTCAGCTCTCGGGAAGGGTGACGATCACGAATTCCGTGGTGCCAGCCAATAGCAGCCGATCGCCGGAAAGCAAGCGCACTGGTTGCGCTGCGCGCTCGCCCCGCTGCGCCCGCGGAGGCTCCACAACGGTCTCGGCACCGTCGACGCCGCTGATATGCACGGTGCCATTCGTAGAGCCCAACCCCTCGACCCACCACGTGCCATCGCCCTCGCACCAAATGCGCAGATGTCGACGCGACACACCATAGCCGACGTCGTTAACGGAATGCTCCGTGAGGGACAGCGCACCCACCTCGGTTCCCCGCTCATCTGTAGCCAGGCGATACACGTCGCTGAGCAAAACGCCGCCCTCGCAACGGTACATGCCAAACGCCACAGGGCCCTTCTCCCTCTCCATATCCGTTTCGGCGGGAAAGGACGTCTTCAATGCGGATGCAGCAGACAACTTGTTCGCAAGCCCGATGGCGTACTCGACTGCCGACGTTGAACTTCCCGAGCAACCGGCCACGACGAACAGGGCCACCATCAGCTCGGACGCATCGGCAGCACTCACCACCCCCTCCCGCGAGAAGCGCTCTGACACATTCGCGTACAATGCACCGTCCAGCTTGTGCGCCTCAAACGACGCCTTCATGTCAGTGGCGGCATCGGAAAGCGCCGACACGATGTCGCGGCTCGAATGCGGCCGCTTCGACCGCTTTATCAACACCATCACCCTGGGAACAGCCTGTTCGTAAGGCGCGAGCCAACCGTACGTGTACTCCCCTGGCTGCACGTGCACGACGAATCGCGAAAGCGAGCTGCGAACTTCGATGAGCTCCTGTGGCGACTTGCCGCTCGTCACGGACCCCTCCATCAAGATGGCGCGCGCCAGGTCCTTGTTGCTGATGGCCCAGTTTTCCTGCATCGTGCGGAACAGCACTTCACGCGGCGTTTCCATTAGCGCTACCCCCGTTCGAGCTCGTACACGTCAACCGTCTCGGCCCCTTTGAAGCGGCTCACGGCTTCGACCGTCATCGTCGCCCCGTCTTCGCCAAGGTTGCAATTCAACGTGAGCGATGAATCGCGTCCCATGAGCGCCGATTCGTCTACCGACACCGAAAACGCGCCGTTCACAAGCGTCGCCGAAAGGCCCTCATGTTCCTGAACGGCATCCCCCGTGCTCGATGACGCATCGGCTGTTTGCGTCTGCCGGTTGTGCCCGTGATACACGACGACCGCGTCGAAGGTAAGGTCGTTGCCATCCGCCTGCGCAATCGTCAAACGTACCGGGCTTTGGCGGCCGCCGTAGCAAGCCGGGCCCTCGCTGGTCGAAACGAGCGTACCCGTCCAAGCTCCTACAAGGGGCGAATCGTCCTCTTGAGAAGCGCCCGAAACCGCAAGCTCGCTGGTCGTTTCGGGGGAATCGGCGTGCGGCACACGTAAGATTCCGCTTGCGGAAAGGGCGACGAAACCCACCGCCAGCGCCACCACGACAGCGAAAAGCACGCCGAGCGCTTTGGGAATCCTCCGCACGCGCTTTTCTCCCACCGTCCCTTCGCGCTGCGGCTGCCGACTGTGAACCGGAATCCCACTTGAAGGCGACTGCTTGTGGGCAAGCGGGTTTGACAACGCAACCTGGTCGACACCAGGACGGGGATGGTCGATAACGCGCACATCGAGGACAACGGGGCCCTCCCCCGCTTGAAGTCGCCGCACGTTTTCAGGATAGTAGACACAATAATGCTCAAGCGCCTTGAACAGGGCATACGAGCTGGGCCGTTCGTCCTGCGAGGGACGGATGCCGCTACAGGCGATGTCCGCGAGCAACGCTTCGAGCGTTTCGGCGGCAAACCCCGTAGGCAGCGGGTCGCGTGTCATCTTCAACACGTAATCGGAACCCATCTGGTTTGCAGAGCCTAGTTCAAATGGTGGATGGCCGCAAAGCAGCGCATACAGGACCGAGCACGCCGCATACACGTCAATTTTCGGAGAACGCCTCAACTTGGCAAGGCGCGGTAAATCGATCGAGAGCATTTCGGGGGCGGCGTAAGCAGGCGTCGCGCCGCGCAGTATTTGGGTGCTGACCGTGAACGCGCCATCTCCCTCGCGCAGCGTCGTGGCGGAGCCGAAATCGATGAGGCAGATGTCGAAGGTGCCCGCTGCACATTGGGCGTCGAACGGCATTTCATGTGTTCGAACCATAACGTTGGCCGGCGAGATGTCGCGGTGCACAAACAGCTCGGCCTGCCATTCCAAGCGTGCGAGCAAATGGAACAGGTCGCGGCCAATCTGTGCGACTGTAAGGGCCGGCAACGCGCCACGATCCATCAGGACATCGGCAAGCGACACTCCCTCGACCCACTCCATCAGGATAGCGGGGGCGTCGCCCACCCGTCCATACGCATGCGCCTTGACAAACCCCTTGAAGCTCGAAAGCCGGCAAAGCGCGTCATATTCCTCACGGAAGGCCCGCATCCGATGCGCGACCTCCTCGTCATAGGCGTCGACCGACGAGAACAGCGCACGGTCGGGCAGCAACATGACCTTGCACGCGAGCGCATCGCCCGCCGCCGTCCGAACGCGCCGCGTCTCGCCCAAGCCGCCACGCGAAAACGAATCAGAGTCGACAAACAGAGTGGAGCATGCCCCAATACGCTCGATGGTCGCCTCACCGAACGCGAACGTTATATCATCGATATGCCAAATCGCCTCGGCCACTCCCGAAATCCCTTATTGCTTCTCAAGCACGTAGAAATCGGTCGCATGGCCGCCGAGCACCTCCGAATCGACCGTAACCTCGAGTGAGCGCGTCCCATCAGGAGCGTCGACCGTCTTGACGTTAATCGTCACCCCTTCGTACTCGCCACGCTCGGCTAGTTCGTCATGGAAGCTGAACGACCCGTCATCCGAAAGCGTTCCGACAAGATTGCGGAGCTCGAGGTACGTGTCACCTTCCGCCGATGCAGCGTCTGCGCCCTGCAAGTCTTCATGCTCGTGGAAGAGCACGCGCGCATCCGCCGTAATCCTGCCCGTTGCGCTAACCTTCTTGATGTCCAAGACGAGCGGATGCCTCTCGGCCCCGTAACAACAGGCGACGAACGCATAATGCGTGGGCTCGACCATATCGCCTTTCCAGATGCCGACATAGGATTCGATTCCGCCCTGCGCGTTGGCCGATGACAAGTCGCCCGATAAGGCGACCGCGCTCGCCGAAGACGACGAAGAGGCATTGGAAGAGACGCTTTCGGATGAGGTGCCCTCAGAAAGCGCTTCCGCCGATGCGGAGCCGTCCGAAACCGAGGAGCTCACCGCACTTTGCGCGGGCGCTGGGCCCGATTGCTGTCCCGAGAACCACCACATGGCTCCCGCGCCGACGCCGGCAGCCACGACAATCGCCATAATGACGGCGATCGCCTTCGGCGCCGCGGACTTGCCAGCCGCTTTCCGTACGCTCTTGTAAGCGGCCTTGGCCTCCTTCAACTCGACTTTCGCGTCCTTCTCAGATGCTTGCTCGCTTGCGCAGGACAACGGACTGTACGCCACGCGCCCGTGATCGAGCACCTGCGCCACCGGTGTCGTTTCCACATTGCGCGACGCCTCGTACGATTCGAGCACGCGTTCGCGTTCGGCCTGCAACGCATCGGCCTGCTCACGCTGCAATTGGGCCAGCCGCTCGTTTTGCCTGGCATCATCTGCGCCGCCGACATCCTGCCCCGCCTCCACGGCATTCGTGATTTGGCCGACCGGATAGCCGCAAACCGTGCAAAACCGCTTGCCTTCGGGCACGTTCGCACTGCACTGTGAGCAAAACATGACGCCCCCTCTCGCTAGGTGCACGCTAGGATTGCTGGTACGCCCGTTTCACCATGCCGTCTTCCAGCTCGAGCACCAGTGTGGGGAAATTGCACGACTCCCAATTGCCGGCAACCTCGGAGAGAGGCTGTTCCTTGAAACCCTGTCCCGAGACCCCACCGTAAACCGTGTCCTCGTCAAGCCCGAACGACCAGGTTTTCGAGCCGAGCGTTCCCCCGTCTTTCCAGTTGAGCTTACCCACGATGATGATTTCATCGTCGCTTATCAAAACCTTGTTCACTGCATCGGGCGCCTTTCCGCCGGAGCAGAGCACCGTCCCGGTAAGCGTGTCGTGAGTCGCAACCGATCCAGACGTGCTCGATGCGGCACCCGAAGACGCAGTCGTGGATGTTGACGTGCTCGTGGACGCGCTTGCCTTGCCAATATCATCGCCATCAACATGCGCGTATCCCTTGCCTTTGAGTCCCTCGGCAAATGCCGCCGCTGCTTCATCGGCGCTCATCGCATTCGAGAACGAAACGTTCGCGGCAACCTCTTTCATATTTTCAAAGTGTCCGGGCTCGAACACCATGACAAGACAGCCTGATGTGCCGCCGGCGCCCACGACGACGCCTTTGCCCCCAGCGACATCGCAAACGCCCACGCTGAACTCGGAATCGGTAACCGATTCGAAGTACGCGCCCAACTGATCGAACCCGGGGCCCTCTTTGCTAAGCAGCTGATACGCCAAGGTCGGTTCGCTCACCGTAATGATTCGATAACCCTTGGCATCGTCGAGATCGACTTCGATTTCACCCTTCGTGTACGTGTCGCCGGATTTGGTGAACCCGTCAGATTCGAGCGTGCGGGCAAGCTCGTCGTTGGACAGCGCCACGAGCTTCCCAAGCTTGCCTGAATACACCTGCGACGACGCCGCAGAACCGCTGCCGTTCGAAGAGCAGGATCCGACAGCAACCACAAGGACAATTACCACGACCGCAAGAGCGACAATGGCGGCAATTAACTTCGGGTTCGGGCCCGACCGCTTCGAGGCATACGCCGTCGACATCGCAGCCGGCTTGACTTCGGGTGCTTTTTCGATGCTGGCACCGCATGCGTTGCAGAACGCGGCGGCTTCCGGCAATTCGTTTCCACATTTAGGACAGAACATGGCTCACTCCTATCGTGTCGATACCTTGGAAAAGCAGGCGCCTAGCCGTACAGCGAATTCCGCGTGGAACCCTCGGCGTACCAGGAGTCGACTTTGCCATCTGATGCTATTCCGAGATAGCCTTTTGCGTCCGCGGCACCAGCGGTCCCGTAGGGCCCCTCGTACGTATAGTGCAAGCTGTAGCTCACCTTGCTGTCGGATTCCATAGTCACTTTGAGCTCGGTAACTGTGCTCAGGCCGCTTCCCGTCTGAATGTACTTGCCCTTGGTGACAAATTGCCCCACGCTCCTGTTCTTTGCGGCGTTGTTCTTCGTGTCAAAGACGCTCATCAAGAACCCTTTCGCATTTGTCTTGGCCGCCTTCATGAAGGTGCCATGGCTCAGAACCTGGCTGCACAAAACCTGGGCCTTGCCGCCGTCGTTGGGATTTTGCGCAGCAGCCTCGTAGATTTTCTCCATTTGTGCCTCTGTGACCTCATCGTCTTCCCGGACATAATAGGGAACCGTTTCGCCGAGCTCTTTCTGCGCATCGTCGAACAGCCCGACTTCGACATGGATCGTCGTCGCAGGGGGGAAAGCCGCATGCACGTCGCTCGTCACGTACCCAATATCGAACGAGAAGTCGTACGAGCCCGGAAGCACCATAATGTCCATGGCGCCCGGCTCGACGAACCGGTACTCGTCCACCGTGCCGCCACATGCGTCCGTCCCGCTCACTTTAACGGGAATGGGCGTGGAACCCTCGCCTGTTCCCGACGCGTCGACCGCAACGGTGACCAGGTGCTCCGCATGCGCGAAGTGCCACCAGACGCCCACGCCTATGGCCGCGATGACGACCAGGCAAGCTGCAGCTATTGCAATGCCCTTCTTCTTGCGTTTCGGTTTCGCATCGGCTGTCGAGCCCTCCTGCTCGCTTGGCTCCGCCGCGCCAGAAAGCTGGCCGCTTTCTTCCTTGTTTGGAAGCTCACCTTGCCGGTCTGCTGCATCGGTCACCTTCGGCTTTTTGACCTCCGCTCCGCATTTCGGGCAGAAGGCGCTTTCATCGGGAATCTCGTTACCGCATTTCACGCAGAACATAAATTGCCCCTTTCAATCGCACTAATCACCACGGGAACAGCATCGCCCATGCGGCTGACGCGGTGTTGCGCAACATCGCGCCCGCGCTGCGGGGTGCGCTGTTGCAAGATTTCGAGGGGATGGGCCCCGGGGAAACCTTTATGGTGTGGTAGTTGGGATTATACGCCAAGACACGATGCGACCTTCGCACACCGCATCCGCTGTAATGGCCGCAACGGAAAGGCGCAAATCAGATGACAGATATCGCCACAATCAAGCAGGCGGTGAGCTCGGTTGTCGAGCCCTACGACGTGCGCGAAGCATATTTGTACGGCTCGTATGCCCGGGGTGACCAATCGGCGAGCAGCGACATTGACCTGAGGTTCCTTTGCGGGCGCAACATTGATTTCGGCCAATTGAGTGATATCCAAAAACAGCTGGAGTCGGCTTTGGGCACGCCAGTCGATATAGCTACAGCGCCCCCCGACCAGATGCGCCGGTCATTTTACGATCGGATAAAGCAGGACGAGGTGATGCTTTATGCCGCCGTCTGAACGTGACAGCATACTCATCGAGCGCATCTTGGAAGACTATGAAACGTTTACCAAGCGACTTGAGTATAGCTCGATGGACGAAGACAAGTTTTGCAACGACCACAGCTTCGAAGGAGAATATGCCTACGATGCCGTGATGAACCCGCTTTGCCGCATCGTCGAAGACGTCGCGCACCTCTCCAGCTCGGTCACAGATGCATCGCCCGATTTCCCCTGGGATAAAATCGTTGGCTTCCGGAATTTCATTGCGCACGGTTATAGCCAAATCGACAGACGATTGGTATGGGACATTATCGTCGGCGAATTGCCAAGCCTGATAGCGGTTCTCGAATCAGCCCAGCAATCAGACGACAAGGAACCGACTTCCCAAAGTGGAAATAGGCCGGGGCGTTAAATCGCCATTCCCTAAACAACACGGCCCCGCGGGGAGAGGAGCTTCCCTGCGGGGCCGGCTTCGTCATTTGCGGGCTTCGCCTACCGTTGGAACTTCAGACCTTTCGAGTTGTTGTACAGGGTCTCCCTGCCGTTCGCGTAACCGTAGCTGAGAACGTACGTGTTGGCGCTGTTCTTAATGCGGATGCCATCGGAGACTTCCTCCCATGTCCAGTACGTGGTGCCGACGCCCTTCTGGTTGATGACGCAATTGCCGTTCGCGCCAATCTCCATGGTGTCACCGTAATCGGGATCGCGCCAGGTGCCCGTGAACTTGCTCGTCGCGTTGATAGACGTCGCGCCAGTGGTGCTGCCACTGGACGAACTGCCCGTCGTGGCGCTGCTCGTAGCGGATGCGCTGGGACTAGACGCGGCCACTTCGCCGCCATCGCTGCTAGACGAGCACGATCTGATCGCTACGACGAACACAACGATGAGCACGACGACAACCGCGATGCCCCCGATCACAATCGGATTGACACCCAGCCCCGTTTTTTTGACAGTCAAGTTGGCTGTCGACTTGGCCGTCGGTTCGTCCGAAGGCGCCTTCTTCTCGATGGTGGCCCCGCATGCGTTGCAGAACGCAGCGGTATCCGGCAATTCGTTTCCGCATTTTGGACAGAACATGAATGCCCCCAATCAATAAAACCAGCAATACAGTAACCAAATTGGTTTCTTTTGAACGTCCCGTTTCCCGTTTCCCAGGCACATAACGGACAGAAGCCTCATCCCCCTCAATTGCTACACATAGAAGCAGGGAACCACTCCGTACATTTCATGTCCTGCGTTCGCAAAGTCATCGTAGATTTCTCCACTTGAAGACACGAAGCCGATTTTCACTTGATAGTCATTAGAGTTCTTAAGCGGTACCTTTGATTTCGACTTCATGCTGCGAGTCCACCATGAAGTGGCCTTTTCGCCATCGGACGTTCGCAGCAAAACAGAGGAATCGCCCCTCGATGCCGCATCTTCAAACAGCTTGTAAGCAGGCCCTTCGTTTTTGCCGTTTTCGTAGTCAACGTTAACGCCAAGCTCGGCCATTGAAGGAATCCACAACTTGTCAGTGCACGACGTGCCGCTGAAATTCTGCTTGCTCACACTTTTGATTACAGAGCTCAGATCTTTCGGCAACAGGGGAAGCAATTCATCATTCAGGCACTTACGAATCTCCGACTTGCTGTACCCGTTAGAATCGCCGTAGTAGCCATATACACCAAAATCCCATTCCGCCCACGACGTCGTTGCTATGAAAGCGAGCCCGTTCTCGTCATAGCCCATGAGGGCAACTTCCCAGCCATAGTCTTCATTTTCGAGTTTCTTGATCTGGGTGCCATCGAGCTGACCCTTCGAGTTGAGCAGGTTGTATTTTTTCGCAACCGCATCTCGGTCTGACGAAGCGCCTATTTCCGCAGAAATTTTCGACAACTCTTCCCACGTGTAGTCATCAAGCGACGACTTGACTGCAACTCCTGCGGAAACGGTTGAGGCAACGCTTTCGGATGACTCTCCTGCAGAGGCGGCGCTTTCGGATTCGCCCCCAGCTGATGCGGAACTCGAAGCCGCTTGCGAACTCCCGCAGGCGACCAGGCCAAATAACCCAAGTGCGAAAATGCAGGCTATGGCCGTCATCTTTACGACAGTCTTCATGGTTTCCCCTTTCCTTTCGGATACTCTAGTTCTCAGGCTCCGCGCCTGCCGTAGCGCCGGGCTCGGGCGCTGGAGCCACTTCCTGCCTTGTGCCGCACGCCATGCAGAAAACGTCGCCTTCGTTGAGCGGGGCGCCACAGGACGTGCATTTCGAACCGCTTGCAGCTTCGGATTCGGGCTGGGCAGCCGACGCCTTCACATCGCTAATCGGCGTGCCACAACCGCTGCAGAACAGGTCAGTGGCCGCCACACCCGAACCGCACTTCGGGCACTTGTACGTCGTAGCCGCCTCCTGCTGTTCGGCAGCCGCTGCTTCAATCTGAGCGATTTCGGCTTCGATGTTGGCGCGCTGCTTGTCGATGTCCTCGATGCCCTTGAAAATGGGCTCGCGACCGATGCGCATCTCGGGCATGTCCTTCACGGTGTCATACAGACTGGCGCCAAGCTGGGCAGCCAAATCGCGGCGCTGCTTCATCAGGTCGTTCATCTGCATTTTCAGCTGTGCAGTACGTCCCGTGCGCTGCACCGACGACGTGCCCCTGTTCACCGCTGCGCTGACGTTATCGAAGAATCCCATTTCCGTCCCCTTTCCTTAAGACGAGATTCCGATTGCCGATTTCGATTCGCTTTACGCTTTGTTCTTGCCGATCGCACCCAAAATGCCAGATGCGAGGCCCGCCACCAACGTCACCCATACGGCTGCGGGTATCGCGAAGAACTGAACGCGGCTGCCGATGAGCTGGGCAACCTGACGCGAGAATTCCCCATCGAGGTACATGATCGCCGCGAACCACAGAATTGCCACGAGCGCGGCGACGATACCGCCGACGAGTAACGAGCCGCTTGACTTCCGCCCCACGAAGGAACGGACCAGGCCGACCAAGACGAGCACGAGGGCAATGGCCCAAAACGCCAGGAACGCCATCTGGATACCCGTGAAAGCATTGGAGTTCGAAATCATGTCGAGCGTCTTCGTGACGTCGCCCATGTTGTACATGGGATAGGCATAATCGCCCGACATGTTAACGCCGATCATGGAGGCATAGCTTCCGAGGGATTTCATGGCGGGCACCTCGAGCCACGGCATGAACATGGCGACGACCGTTATGACCGCACACACACGCCCCACTATCGAGACCGGATTGAACGGGTTCGATGATACAGCCTGAGAGGCTGCGGCTTGCTGCACCGCGCTTGCCGGCAACTGGTTGCCGCATTTCGCGCAGAACGTCGCCGCCCCCGGAAGCTCGGCGCCGCACTTCGGGCAGAACCGTGTCTGAGCCGCCGGCGCTGCGCCTATGCCCGCCTTCCCGTTCCGCCGCAACACCACAGCCGCAACCACAGCGCCGATAACAACGACGAGAACTATAATTTCTACTAACCCAAAACCGCCAATCTTCATGATCGCCATCCTCTCCTAATATCGCTCTTAGAACTTCCGATACGCACAGCCTAAGGACCTCACGCGCGGCAATGTTGCGCAACATCGCATGGGCGCATGGCGCGCGACGCGTGTGTCGGATGGGATGACCTTGATTTCCGCGATTGCAACAGATGGCAACCTGAGCGAAGAAGAAGAGCATCCGCAATGGTTACCACACCATAAAGAGGGCCTCAGAAGAAAAACCCAAACAGCAGATGCTCTTCTGCCTGGTTTTTCTCCTGCAAACCGATATGGAAGGCCCAATTCGAACCTTTATGGTGTGGCAGTTCGCATTCTACGCCAATTCGCGCCGCTCAGTTCTGTCATGTTTTCCCTTCTTTGTATATACGTATAGCTATTACTGCGTTACAATCATGCGGGAAGAAAGCGATCGAGGGAAGGAGACGCATGACTGCGACGCAGATGAACATGCGCATCGATTCGCATTTGAAGGCGGCCGGCGACCTTTCTATCAGGGAAAGCGGGTCCACGCCGACAAAGATCGTGCACGCCGTGTGGGGCTATGCCGCGCGCAACCGCCACAAGCCCCAGGCCATGCGCGATTTGCTCGCCTTCCTCGCAGACGAGGACGAAGGAGCGCCGCTGGCTGCCGAGCTCGGATCACACGACGCCATCGAAGAGCAGGTCATGCGCGGGCCCCTTTTGGTAAGCGGATACCTTTCAGGACTCGGGATCGAGCCGTCGGCGATTCCCGCCACCACGTATGACGAGGTGAAGGAAGCCGCGTTCGCCGACGAATGGGAGGGGGCGCTGGGTCTATGAGCGAAGTTTCGGCGCTATCCCCTCGCATTCTTTTGCTCGACACCTGCATTTGGGTGAACAGCCAACTGGGAGCCAACCGGGGCCATGAAGAAGCCCGCAAACTCATCGTCGCAGCCCGCAAGCGCGGGGCACGGCTGGGCATCGCACCGCATTCCCTCGCAAGCGTGTTCTACATCGTGCATCGGACGCTCAAGCGAATGGGCGCGCAACTCGGCTCAAATCCCGCAGACGAATCGGCCGCAGCCGCCAAGGAAGTGGCTTGGGGCGTCGTGAACAACATCATGGAATACGCAGAGGTGATCGGCGCCGACGGGTCCGATGCGCGTATTGCCGCATTGCACAAGTCGGCCCACGACGACTTCGAAGACGACTTGATCATAGCTGCCGCGAGGCGCATGCGGGCCGACCTCATCGTGACCGACGACCTCGCGTTCGTGAGGCACTGCCCCCTGCCCATCATGACCGCCGCCGACGCCCTTCGCTGGATAGAGGCATCGTAGGTTCCGCACACGCAGCGTTACGCCCTGCTCGTCGATGGCCGTCCACATTGACAGTTATGTCCAATAGGGAACAGCTTGAAGAGAGCGGATTAATTGCAATTTCAATATGCTAAAATATTCGTATTTTATAAATTATAAGAAGGTATTTACTCATATATGAATAGTAATCTTTTCAAGAGTGAACGTTTGCCCGGGCAAGCCATGCGGGAAATCGCGCCCGCGAGAAAGCAATGCGAAAGGCACAACGCCTCACGCAAAGCCAACTAGCGGAAAAGGCAGGCGTCAGCCTGGGGTCGTTGCGCCGTTTCGAGCAGACCGGACACATCTCGTTCGACTCGCTCGTCGCGCTTTCGTATGCGCTCGGCTGCGAATCCGAACTCGACGGGTTATTCGCCAGACCAGCCTATGCCACCATCGAGGAAGTGATTGCCGATGCTCGCAGAGCTCGATAACGGCTTGGCGGTGTTTTTCGGCGATCGCCACGTCGGCACGCTCGCCGAAACTCCCAAGGGCCTCGTCGCGTTCCAATACGATGACGAATGGCTACGCAGCGGCTTTTCCATCAACCATTATAGCCTGCCATTGTCCGACAGGGTTTTTGTTCCTGAATGGCAGCCGTTCGAGGGGTTGTTCGGCGCGTTCAACGACAGCTGCCCGATGGATGGGGCGCATTGTTACTCGATCGCATGCTCGCCGAGAAGGGCCTCGACCCGGCTGACGTCAGCCCCCTCCAGCGGCTTTCCATTGTTGGATCGCGCGGACGCGGAGCTCTGCGCTACGTTCCCGAATCGGGATTTGCAGCCGGCACATGGCCGCATGACCTCGACCAGTTGGCAGCACTGTGTAGTTCCATCCTCGACGAAAAGCCCGTGGACGACCTCGATGCTGTCTATGCGGCAGGAGGTTCATCGGGCGGCGCGCGCCCAAAGGCGTATGTGGAAGACGACGGATCATGGCTGGTCAAGTTTCCGTCTCGCATCGACCCCCCAGATTCCGGCCTGCTCGAATACGATTACATGCAATGCGCGGCCTCGTGCGGCATAAACGTACCCGCATTCAAACTGTTTCCCTCGAAGACATGCTCGGGCTTCTTCGGAACGAAACGGTTCGATGTCCATCATGGCCAGCGGGTGCACATGCTGTCTGCATCGGGCATCGTCGAAGTTTCACATCGCGTCCCTTCGCTCGATTACCAGGGCCTTTTCCAGCTGTCGTTCTTCCTCACGCACAGCCGGGGCGAAGCCGAGCAACTATTCAGGCTCATGTGTTTCAACGTGTTCGCCCACAATTACGATGACCATGCTAGCAATTTCTCGTGGCTTTGCGAGGGGGGCGCGTGGCGGCTCGCGCCCGCATACGACCTCACGTACAGCGCGGGTTTCCACCGCGGCCACATGACGTCGGTCATAGGCGTGGGAAAGCCGACAATGGCTGATGTGCTGGCCCTTGCCAAAGAGATTGGCTTGCCCGCCAACGCTTCGAGGCGCATTGCCGGCGACATCCAAGAAGCCTGCCACGATCTCCTTGTGAGCCACGATTTGGAACCGCAAAACCGTTCTTAAACCGTTATACGCATCCACCCGGCGCGATTGAGCAAGCACGCGATGCGCATCGACGCAACTGTTCACCCAGCTTGGGCGTGCAATTCCCTTATAGCACGCCGATAAAGCGGCGGAAGGCGGCGCGGCCCTGCGCATTCCACTTGAAGACGCCGGCGTGTTCGAGGACCTGGGCGAAAGCGCGGCCCACGTCGTCGCGCGACATGCCGCGCTCGGCCATGACCTGCTGTACGCGCGGCGGCAGGATAGCCAGGCCCATGACTTCGATGAGCCCGATGTTTTCTTTCTTGATGTGATGCAGTTCCTCGTGCGGATGGAAGACGCCGAGCGGATGCTCGTCGCTCGTGATGTTGCAGCGCAGCGCCAAATCCATTTCGTATTGGCCGTCCTTCATGCGCACAATGGGCGTGATGGTGTTATGGCGCGTCTCGCCCGTGTGTGACACGATGCCCACCTGTGGGTCGTCGTACTCAAGCCAAGCATCGAGGGTGGCGCAAGCGGCGTTGACTAGCTCAGCCCGGTCGTCGCCCCGCAGCCGGATGACGCTCAAGGGCCACTTCACGATGCCGGCTTTCACGTCGGGAAACGCGGGCAAGCTGAATTCTTCGGAAATCGGCGCCACCTCCATCGGGAAGGTGTGGCGGCCGCCCTGGTAGTGGTCGTGGCTGAGGATGGAGCCGCCCACGATGGGCAAATCGGCGTTGCTGCCGAAGAAGTACTGGGGCAGCGCGTCGACCACGTCGAAGAGCGACTCGAATGCGGCCCGGTCGATGTGCATGGGGCGGTGCTGCCAGCTCATGGCGATGCAGTGCTCGTTGTAATAGGCGTACGGGCTGTACCACAGCGCCCACGGATCGCCCGCCAGGTCGAGCCGCTTGGCGTACCCGCATTCGACGTCTTCCTCGGTCACGCACAGCGGACACGGGCGGGTGCGGCCGGTGGCCGGGTCGACGTAGTCGGGCTTTTCGGACGGCCCTTCCTTGGCGGCTGCGGCGATGGCGCGCGGGTCCTTTTCCGGCTTCGACAGGTTAATGGTGATCTGCAAATCGCCCCATTCGGTCGGCGTCGTCCACGCGATGTTGCGCGCGATGTCGGCCACCTTCACGTAATTCGCCTCGCGGCTGGCCTGGTAGAAAGCATCGGTGTCGATCATTGGCATGTGGCGTGTGCCCCCTCTTGAACGATGTCGTAAGCCTTGCACGAACCTGCACCCAAACGGGCGTCGATGGCGCGCGAGAACGATTCCAACCGGTCTGCCGGCACGAACGCCTGCACGGTGCCGCCGAAGCCGCCGCCGTGGATGCGCACGGCCCCTTCCCCTTCGAGCAGCGCATCAGCGAGCGCGAGCGCCACCATGGCGGGCTGGCTCGCGCGGTCGAACGTCGAGACGTTCTGCAAATACTGCGCCGACGACGCGCCCGATTGGCGCGTGGCGCTGAGGAACGCCTGGAAGTCGCCTGCGCGCAGCGCTTCCGCACGCGCGTCGACCAGGCGCATTTCGTTGTAGTAGTGAAGGCCCCGCAGCGCCGGCAGATCGCCGAGCGACGCGCGCACGTCCTCGAAGCGATCGAGGAAGGCCTCGCGCGGCACCTGCGAGAGCATGGGCGCGCCCATGAATTCGGCGACCGCCTTCATGTCGCGTGCGACCTGCGCGTACTCTTCGGTGTAGCGGCTGTGGTCGCAATGCGCGTCGATAAGGCAGAGCGCGTACCCGCTTGATGAGAAGTCGAAGCTTATGCGCTCGATGGCAGGCGGGCTCTGCGCGAAATCGAAGAGGTTTATGCCGCCGCACGCAACGGCTGCTTGGTCCATAAGCCCGCATGGCTTGCCGAAGTACTCGCTTTCGGCACGCTGCCCGATCTTCGCCAATTCGATCGGCAGCGCGTCAGAGCGGCCAGGCCACATCGACGCATCGCCGAACAGGGCGACGAGCCCGCTCGCAAGCGCCAGCTCGAACGCCGCTGACGAAGAGAGGCCGCCGCCAGCGGGAACGTCGCTCGACGCCCAGGCGTCGAACCCCGTCACCGGCACGCCGGCTTCGCGAAGGCCCGCCACGACACCGCGCACGAGCGCGGCCGTCGTGTTGCGCTCAGCCTCGACCGGTGCCAGGTCGTCAAGCGCGAATTCGACCGGCGCAAACCCGGCGCTCGCCAGGGACACGGCGTCCGACAGGTTGTCCCGCAATTCCATGTCCACACCGCACGACACGGCGGCGG
This sequence comes from uncultured Eggerthellaceae bacterium, assembly GCA_905234785.1. Classification (GTDB taxonomy): domain Bacteria; phylum Actinomycetota; class Coriobacteriia; order Coriobacteriales; family Eggerthellaceae; genus UBA9715. The sequence goes on along the minus strand of CAJOIP010000012.1, from coordinate 20,579 downwards.
CGATGACGCGTCCGCCCTGGTGGTCGGTATGGTTGCCCGCAAGCTCGGTGCGGCCGGGGGCAAACGCGCGGACGGACTTCACTCCCATCCCCCGCTCTCGTCTTTCCCGCCGCTTCGCGGAGATCCTTCGACTTCGCGCTCCGCGCTCCGCTCAGGATGACAATGGGGGGAACGCTCCGCGCTCCGCTCGGGATGGCGCAAGGGGGAACGCTCCGCGCTCCGCTCGGGATGGCGCAAGGGGGAACGCTCCGCGCTCCGCTCGGGATGGCAGGGGGCGCAGCCGTGGCGCTCGCAGAAGATGCCCAGCGCCTGGTCGTACCGCGCGCGCATGGCGGGCGTCCATTGGCCCATGTCGTCGCTCGTCAAAAACACGCTTCCCGAATCGGCGTCGGCGAACAGCAGCTCGTCGCGCTGCGCATCGGTCAGCTTCACGTCGGAGCGCAGGAAGAACACGTCGGGGTCGTTGCCGAACGCGCGCCCGTCGAGTGGGGCGCGGCCGTACGTGTTGCCGAGCGAGTTCTTCGTGGACACGCGCTCGCGGTGCAGCAGGCGCATGTGGGGCAGGTCGTCCCAATCGAGGCCCACGTCGCAGCCGATGCGGCAGTAGTCGACCACGCCGAACGCGCTGCCGAGCGGCACGCCGCATCCCAAGATTAACGCGCCTGCGTCTTCGGTTCCCGTGCGCAGCAGCTGCATGGCGTCGGCCATGAGCTCGCCGCGGTTCATGCCGCCATGCGGGAACATGCACGCCGCATACAGGAAGTCGGCTTTCAGCAGGCCGAAACCCCATTCTTGCGTCATGGTCTGCAGCACTTCGAGCACGTAGCTGCGCACCTCGACGTTCAGCGTGTCGAGCGCGTAGCCCGTCGACCATTGGCAACCCGTCGGCACGGGGTTGCCCGCCTCGTCGCGCAGCAGCCAGTCGTCGTGCTCGACGAACAGGCGCGAGTCCTTCTCGCACACGAACGGCGCCACCCAAAGGCCCGGCAGGAAGCCGTCTTCGCGGATGCGCTCGGCAAGGGGCGCCAAACCCTGCGGGAACTTGGCTTTGTCGACATCGAGCCAATCGCCCACTTTGCAATAGCCATCGTCTATTTGGAAGAGCTCGGTTACGCCCTCGCGGTCGCAACGGCACGATTCCATGCCCGCCAGGTCGCTCGCCAGTTTCTTCTCGTCGATTTCGCCATAATGGCGGTACCAGCTGGTATAGCCCACGAGCGGCCTCACTGGCCGCGCCTGCCAGGCCGAAAGCTCGAAGTACCGGTCGTAGCACTGCGCCTCGGCGCCGCGCGTGATGGCATACCGGCCCAGCACGACGCGCTCGCCTGCTTGCAGCTCGCGCAGGGGCGGCTCGGTTTCCAGCAGCACTACGCCTGTGCGCGCGTTCGCGCGAATGAGCGTGAAGCCCTTCGATTCGTCGAGCGAGCCCACGAGCACCATGCCTTCACCGCGGCGGAACGTGGCGTACGTGAACCCGTGCTGCTCGCCGCGGCGCGCCGTGTATTCGACCGCCGCATAGTCGCCGCCGCCGTCGAGCGTCCAGTTCTCGACGACCTTCTTCGGCACGCCGCGCAAGCCCCGCATGCGACCCCAAGCCGGCTGCTCGGTCGTGTCGGTCCACGACTGGTAGCCGTTCAGGAGAACCGCCTCGTCGCTTGCGAACGCATGGCGCAGCCTCACCTGGCTGAACTCGACGGTCAGGGGCACGGCGGGCGTGATTGCCAGTTCCGCGACCTCGCCATCGAACGACACGTCGACGGACACGACGTCATCTTCTAATGACGAGAACGAGTCCGCCTTCACAGGATGCTGGATTCCCCGCGCAGCGGTCCGCACGACCAATTCCCAGCCCGCGGGCTCCATCGAAGCACGGGCCCCGTACAATGCGTCAGCCATGAAAACCGCCCTCCACAATCGCGAATCGAAAAGGGTTGTGAACACTGTTCATAATACCGAATCCAACAGGTATCCGCGATAAGCCGACCAGACAGTCATCCAAACAGCCTTAGGCCGTTTGGGTGAGCTCATCGCAACGCGCCGGTGAGGAAGCCTTTCGCGATGCCGAGGGATTCGCGCGTCATGTTGTTCGGCAGGTAGAACGGCGAAGACGGCGCGGCGATGCCGCAAGCATGCGCGATGCCGGCGTTGCGGGCGAGCGTCGTTCCGCGGAAGACGTGGAAGTCGTTGGTCACGATGCCCACGCGGGCGGTTTCCGGGTTGAAGAACGCCATGCTGTTGGCGATGTTCTGCTCGGTCGATTCCGATTCGCTTTCGCATATGATGCGCGAAGGGTCGATGCCGCGGTCGACGAGGTAAGCCGCCATGACCTCGGCTTCGGGCGCCGGCTCGTTGAAGCCCTGGCCGCCCGACACGATGCAAACCGTGCCCTCGTTGGCGACGAGGTAGTCGTACGCCGTGTCCAAGCGGAAGCGCAGCACCATGCTCGGGCCGTCGTCGCGGACTTGCGCGCCCAGCACGACGAGGTAATCGAGGTTCGGCTCGCCCTCGTCGTTGAAGTCCTTCAGCTGCAGCCCCAGCGTGACCGCGTTCGCGACCAACAGCACGCCGATCACGGCTTCGACCGTGCGTTTCGCCGCCACGGGCAGGCTTTCCCACCAGCCGGCGTGAACCGCCCACGCAGCCACGAGGAACACTGCGGCAAGCACGTACCAGAACGCGAAGAACCACGTCCCCGACCCGACCGCCATAATGGCCACGCCGTACAGCGCGCACGCGACTCCTATGATTGCCAGCGCTATCGCCATGCCGCCTCCCCGTTTTGCGCGCTATTCAGGGCGCGAGGTCAGGTGCCAGCCGTTGCAGTACTTGCAGCGGTAGATGCGCAGGCCGCGTTTGCCATGGTCGGCGCACCAGGCGACGGCTTGCTCGGCCTCGGCATGCGATGAGTAACGGTTCTTCGATTCGCAGGCTTTGTCGCGCCGGGCAGCCTCGCGCTCGTCGGCCATTTCCTCGAGGCGTTCCGTCTCGCGCGCGAACAGGTCGCTGAAATCGTCGGCGCTCGCCTTGAAGGCGGCTATCCTCTTCGCGTTAGCTGAAGGCTTCTTGCTTGCCATGGCTTGAATCAATTACCTCGGAGGAAATTGATTATTCGGCGGCGGCGATGCCGATGGCGACGGCCTCTTCCTCGATGCGGGCGAGGACCTTCTTCTCGTGGTAGCGCGCGAACACGAGCGCGCCGAGCAGGCAGAAGACGCAGGCCACGACGGCGGTGATGCGGTACTTCATGTCGCCGATGTCCATGGCGATGATGCCGGTGAACACGAGCATCGAGACTGCCTGGCCGAGCTTCATGGCGAAGGTGCGGGCGGCGTAGAACATGCCCTGGCGCGCCTCGCCGGTGTCGTACGCGTCGACGTCGGCGATGTCGGCGACGACCGCCTGCGGCAGCACGCCCAGGATGGCCAGCGGAACCGATGCCAGAATGGCGATGAGGATGCCCCACGCCTCGTTCGGTAGGCCCGTCAGGCCCGAAAGCGCCGTGATGCCGAACGTCACCGCGAAGAACGAGAACGCGAACACGATGAGCTTCTTCTTGCCGATGCGCTTGGCTAGGAAGTTCACGGGAATGTACAGGATGAACGCCACGACCATCATCAGCACCAGCAGGATGGTCGACCACGCCACGTCGAGGCCCATGAGCTGCGTGACGTAGAACAGAAGGCCCGTCTGGAACATCGTGAACGCGACCCAGTACAGGATGTCGGAGCACACGAACGTCTGGAATTCCTTGTTCTTGAACGTCTTCACGAGGCTCGAGAACGCGGGCGACTCGGACGGCGTGGTGTCGGCGTACGTATGCTCGTCGATGCCGAACGCCGGCACGAGCATGCAGATGACGGCCACGACGGCCAGCCCCGCCACGGCAATGCGGTACGCTCCTGGCACGCCGAACGTCGGGAACAGCATGCTGGCGATGGTGGGCACCGTGTAGGCGAGCGCCGTGCCGATGAAGTACGTCGCGGAGATGTAGGTCGACACGTTGATGCGCAGCTTCTGCGTGCGGCCGAGCTCGGGGATGAGCGCGTTGTACGGCGTGCAGTAGCAGGTCATGCACAGGTAGAACAGAAGCATCATGACGCCGAGGAAGATGCTGTTGACGGGGCTTTGCTCGGGCACGGGCGACACGAACACGAGCACGGTGACGACGCCGAACGGGATGGCCGCATAGCGGAGGAACGGAATGCGGCGGCCGAGGCGGTGCTTGCAGCGGTCGGAAAGCGATGCGATCCACGGGTCGGTGACGGCGTCGAACAGGCGGCCGAGCGCCGTGATGCCGCCGATGACCGTGAGCATGCCGAAGAACACGGCCGTCTGCGTGATGAACAGCGTGTGGCCTTGAGCCAGCAAGTCCTCTTCGGGCATGTAGTAGTACACCAGGCAGTTCGAGATGACGCCCGCCAACGCAGCCCAACCGAGCTGGCCGATGGCGAACTTCCAGAGAACTCCGTTAGTCGCAAGCTTCTTTTCCATACACGACCCTTTCACGAATATAATGATGCAAGGATTATAGCAAGTAACGCCTGATAAATGGGAGGTTCTTATGCCAGACCGCGCCGCCGTCATCTTCGGAAACGAAATCGATGCACGCACGTACGAGAAGGCGTGCAGGTCGAAGGCGAGAAGCGCCCGCAAGTTCGGCTGCGACGGCAGCGAGACGTGCCACCTGCAAATTGCCGATCTGCCCGTCGTGGGAGAGCGCTTTGGCGGCAAGTGGCTGCGCCCCGCAGCGGCGGACGCCGGGGCCGCCGACTTCTCGGCAATCGAGAACCCAGTGGTCGTGGGCAACATCCGCATGGGCTTCGGCCACTACCGCATCGCCATGGCCATGGCCTCGGCCGCAGCCGCCATGGGGTACACGCCGCTGTGGTTCGACCTCATGGGCTTTCCCGATACGGCCGCGACCAAGCTCATCTCGCAGCAGAACGACCTGTACTCGCTCGGGTCGCGCCTGTCCCAGAAGGTCTGGCTGTTCAACAAGCTGGTGTGGGAGCCGATGAACTCCGAGGGCTTCCGCAAGCTCACCTACAACGCCGCCGACCAGAAATCGGCCGAGCTCATGGTGGCGCCCTACCGCGACCTGCCGCGCGACATCCCGTTCATCGGCACGCACGCGTGGCCGGCGCAAGCCGCGATTCATGCGGGGCTCACCAACGTCGTGAACGCCATTCCCGACAACTGGCCCATGGCGCTTCACCTGGCCGAGGGCGCGACGCACGCTGTCCAGACCCCGTCGGCGTACTTCGGGTACAAGGCGCTGCGCGGCATGGACAAGCGCCGCCAGCTTAAGCCCATGCCCGACGGCTCGCTGTACTACACCGGCCACTACATCGACCACGAGCTCGTGTTGAACATCCCGTTCGACTGCGCTCGCCGCACGGAGCGCGCCGAGGGCGCGGGGCCCATCCGCTACCTGCTGACCGTGGGCGGCGCCGGCGCACAGCAAGACCTGTTCCGCGCCATCATCGAGCACCTGCTGCCCTACGTCGCCCGCGACGAGGCCGCCCTGTTCGTGAACGTGGGCGACCACCTGGACGTGTGGGAGGCCCTGCGCGCGGCGGTTCCCGAACTTGCGAACGCGACCTGCCATTTCGGGAATTTCGACGAGACGGCCGCGTTTGCGGAAGCCGCGCTCGACGGCCCGGCGTCGGGCGTCCACGCATTCGGCGATGCCGACATCTTCGCGGCCGTGTACACGACCAACGTGCTCATGCGCGCGTGCGACCTGCTCGTGACCAAGCCGAGCGAACTGGCCTTCTACCCCATGCCGAAGCTGATGATAAAGCGCGTCGGCGGCCACGAGGCGTGGGGTGCCATCCGCGCAGCCGAAATCGGCGACGGCACCTACGAGCTGGAATCGATTGCCGAGACCTGCGCGTGGATCGACCTCGTGCAGCACGAGCCTTCCGTCATCATCGAGATGTGCGACAACATCGAGACGGCCGATGCGCTCGGCACCTACGACGGCGCCTACCGCGTCGTGCGCTTGGCTACGGAGATGTAGCGTCCTGAGCAGAACCCGCGCACAACTCGCTATTTGCTCCATACCGAGGTGCAAGACCCGCAATCCGGAGCACTCGATGCACGAGATTTGGGGTCTTGCACCCGTGCGTTCGCTATCGAAACCAGGCGACCTGGGAAAACGTCAATCGTGAAGAGCTTGAAGGCCCGTTTTCGGGTGCAGAACCCGCAATCTGGTGCATCGGGTGCACGAGATTCGCGGTTTTGCACCCTGCGTGCGCAAGATTGGGGGTTTTGCACCCCGGCGTGCACAAGAATCGGAATCTTGCGCCCCGCATCGAAGCAAGCCATGGGCTTCATCGGCCTTCCCCGCTTTCGCAGGCTGGCCTTCGTCATTCGCCTCGTTATCAGAAAAGCACCGAAAACGCCAAAGTCAACGCGAGCGTGACAACGAGGAAGGCTGCTGCGCTCGCGTCGCGTTTGGAGAAGGCGAGCGGATGCAGGCGGGTGCGGCCATCGGCTCCGTGGTAGCAGCGGGCATCCATGGCGGCCGAGAGCGTGTCGGCATGGCGGAAGGCGCTCGCGAATAGCGGCACGAGCAGGCTCGTCAGGCTGGAAAGGCCGCTTTTCGTGGGGCTCGACGCCAGCTTCGCCCCGCGTGAAAGCTGTGCCGCGCGGATGGTGCGGAACTCGTCGACGAACTGCGGAAGGAACCGCAACGCAATGCCCATGACGAGCGCGAACTCATGCGCTGGCACCCCGATCCGGCGCAAGGGCCCGAGCAGCTTCTCGAACGCCTCGGTGATGTCGAGCGTCGTCGTGGTGAGCGTCAGCAGGCTTCCCGAAAGCAGCAGCAATGTCAGTCGAACGGCCGTGAACAGCGCAAGCGCCACGCCCTCCTGGCTGATGACGAGCCAGCCCCAGTCGACATACACCTTACCACCTTGCACGAAGAGCAGGTTGAACAACGCCGTCAGCACGACGATGAACGACAGCGGCAGAATCGACCGCAGCGCCTGGGTGAAGGGAATGCGCGCCAGCGCGAACAGCGCGACGACGACGAGCGCCACGAAGCCGAGCGCCCAGAAGTTGGCAGCGCAGAACATGATGACGACAAGCGCGATCGTCCCCACGAGCTTCGTGCGGGGGTCGAGCCGATGCACGATGCTGTCGGCGGCCCAATAACGTCCGAATAGCGCGTCGTTTCCCATGAATCAATTTCCTCCGAGGAAATTGATTCGAATCAAGTTGGCCAGGTGCACCAGGTCGGGAACGCCCAGGCCGACGCTGCGCAGGCGCGCCTCGTCGGCGAACACCTCAGCTGGCGCTCCGTTCGCGAACTCCTTGCCCTGGTTCAGCACGAGCACGCGGTCGCACAGGCGCGCGAGGTCGTTCATGTCATGCGAGACGAGGACGATGGTCATGCCCTGCTCGTCATGCAGCTCGGTTATGAGCCGCAAAAACGCATGGCGGTTTTGCGGGTCGAGGCCCGCAATCGGCTCGTCTAGAATGAGCGTCGTCGGCTGCATAGCGAGCACGCCCGCGAATGCCACACGGCGCTGCTGGCCACCCGACAGCGCAAAGGGGCTTGCGTCGCGCAGCTCGTCGACGCTCAGGTGCACGAGGCTCATCGCCGTGCGCACGCGTTCTTCGACTTCGTCGCTTGAAAGGCCCAGGTTGCGCGGTCCGAACGCCACATCGTCGTAAACCGTCGCCGCGAAGAGCTGGTGTTCGGGGTATTGGAAGACGACGCCCACATCGCGGCGCGCTTCTGCGGCGGCGCGCTTGTCGGCAAGGTCGCGCCCATGTGCCAGCACCGTGCCGGCCGTCGGCTGCAGCAACCCGTTGGCCAACTGGATGAGCGTCGACTTGCCCGAACCCGTATGCCCCGCGATGCCGAAGAACTCGCCGCGCCGCAACTCGAGCGATACGTTCTGCAGCGCCCAGTATTCCGAAGGGTCGTTACCCCAGTCGGCAGGCGTGGCGTCGGTCTGCACCGCGTTGCGGCGCTTCTTGCGCTTGGGCGTCGGTTGGTAGGTGAAGGAAACGTCCTTGAATTCCAAGATGGGCTCGGTGCCCGATGCGCACGATGTCGGCTTGAAGGCTCGCGTGCGCAGCTCTTCCGCCAGACGTCCTGTTTCATGGGGCGCAATCTCGCGCAAGCCAGCTGCCAGCTCGTCGGTCGTCAGGCACACGGGAACGCCTATGCCGCCTTCCCGCAGCTCCATGCTCATGCTCGTGGCGAACGGAACATCCAGGTTCAAATCGCGCAGCCGCTCGGCTTGGGTGAGCACCTCGGTTGGCGCGCCGTCGAGCACCACGCGTCCAGCTTCAAGCACGACCACGCGGTCGGCCTGCGCGGCCTCTTCCATGAAGTGCGTGATCAGCACGATGGTCAGGCCGGCTTCGTTCAGCTCGCGGCATACGCGGGCAAGCCCCTTGCGCCCACGCGGGTCGAGCATGGCGCTCGCCTCGTCCAACACGAGGATCTGCGGCTCCATCGCCAGCACGCCCGCTATGGCGACGCGCTGCTTCTGCCCGCCCGAAAGCGCGGCGGTTTCCTTCTTCTCGAACCCCTGCAAGCCGACCTGCGCAAGCGCGCGCGAAACCCGCCCTTGCAGTTCCTCGGTGGGAACGCCCAGGTTCTCGAGTCCGAATGCCACGTCGTCCTCGATGACGCTCGACACGATCTGGTCGTCGGGGTTTTGGAACACCATGCCCGCGTTGCTGCGGATGAAGTACAGGCTTTCGGGATCGGAGGTGTCCGCATCGAGCACGCGCACCGTTCCCTCATCGGGCGTGAGCAGCGCGTTCACATGCTTCGCGAGCGTCGATTTCCCGCTGCCGTTGCCGCCGAGCACGCAGGTGAACGACCCCCGCTCGATGCGCAGGTTCACCCCGTCGAGCGCGTATCGCTGCCCGTCGTAGGTGAACCTGACGTCGTTGAACTCTATGATGGCCATGCGCTTAGCGGCCCTTCACCTGGTCTTTGGCGGGGGTGATGAGATTCGAGATGCTCTTGTACACGAGCGCCGTCAGGATGCTGACCACCACGCCCTTGATGATGTTGAACGGCAGGATAGCCGGCACGACGAGGGCGGCAACGGCATCGAAGGGCATGCCGTACAGCGTCGGGTCTATGACGAGGTTCGCCAGTATCTCGACGACGACGAAGCACACCGTGGAGACTACAAGCCCGATGACCGCTCCTTTGAACGTGCGGTTGCGCGTGTAGATGGCGCTCGCGGGGATGATGAACGCGAGCGTTGCGATGATGTTCATCAGGCAGCCGACCCAGTTGCCCGTGATGGCGCCATGCGCCACGGCGCTGACGATGCCCACGAGCACGCCGGGACCGGCGCCGTACGCGAAGCCCACGACAGCCGACGGGACGAGCGCCACATCGAGCTTCAGGAACGACGCCGAGGGCAAAATCGGGAACTCGATGAAACTCAGCAAGATGGCGATGGCGCACATGAGCGCCATGGTCACCAATTGCTTAGTTGACCAGCGGTTCGTGTTCGTCGGGGACGGTTGGCCATTCGGCCGGTTCTGCGCATAGGTAGACATAAGCAGTCCTCCTGTCTCTTTCATCCGGACTTTAACCGTTGGTCCCGGACTTGCACCGGAGTCAGCCTGATCGGCGCGCGCCTGCGCTGGCGGCACGCCGAGCAGGGTCGCGGACTTTCGGACCGCCGTGTGGCCAGCCCGATTACCGCCAGTGGGGAATTCCACCCCGCCCTGAAACAGCTACGTGGGGGATTGTATGCCTATTGCATCGGCGTTGCAACAGCTATTCGAAGTCGTACAGGTCCTTCGCGGCTTCCTTGAAAGCTTCGAAGACCTCGTCGAGAATGGCCTCGTCCTCGACAAGCTCGAATTCGCTGGGCTGGTCGTCTTCGTCGACGGCCGTGACTTCCAGCACGACGACCTCGCCCGATGACAGCGCCGGCTCGTCCTCGGTCACCATGAAGAAGAACCCGTAGCGACGGCCGTTGTGCAGCACGAGGCCCAGGAACTCCAGTTCCAGCAGATCGCCGTTCTCGTCTTCGAACTCGTATACCGCGCCTTCCATGACCGGCGGGGCGAAATTCGGAGCGCTGCCTTCGCGCATAAGAATCTCCTTTACACTTGCGGGTCATCCACGGCAGCGAGGGCGTCTGTGGTGCCCGAGATCGGCTTGAGAGACAAGCGCCGCGTACTTCGTTACGCAAGCGCAGGCTCGAAAGCCGAGATTGGGTGCCACAGGCGGCCGCAGCGGAAAAGGTTCCCGGCCGCCGTTAGGCGGACGGAACCATTACTTCTTTTTCTTTGGCTTCTTGGACTTCTTGGGGTTGCGGACGGGCTGCTGGTACAGCGGCTTGCCGTCTTCCCCGAGCGCGTTCGAACCGCCACCGCCGATGAGGGCTTCAACGTCGGTGTCGGCATCGATCACGACTTCTCCCGCGCCGGCGCCGCTTGCGGCGAGCACGGAGTTGGCGTTCGCAGTTTGAACCGCGGCGGTCTTGATGCGCGCGGCCTTCGACTTGCCGAGCGTGCCGGCAAGCGTGGCGCCCGAACGCTGGAACTCGAAGTTGCCGATGACCGAGCCGAACTTCTTCTCGGCCTTGGCGTACTTGTCCTCGCGGGTCTTCCAAATGGAGAACAGCGGCGTGCCGAGCGCAATCGACGAGTAGCAGCCGATGAACAGGCCGATGGTCATGGCGAACGCGAAGTCCTTCAGCGTCTCGCCGCCGAAGAACAGCATGAACAGAACCGGGATGAGCGACGTGACCGTGGTGTTGATCGAGCGGATGAACACCTGGTTGAGCGAATGGTTCGCAATCGTGAAGAACGAGCATTTCACGTTCATGTCCTTGGCGTTGTCGTTGATGCGGTGGAACACGACCACCGTGTCGTACAGCGAGTAGCCGATGATCGTGAGCAGCGCGGCCACGGCGTTCGGCGTGAACTCGCGCCCGACGAGCGCGTACACGCCGATGACGATTATGAGGTCATGCAGGAGCACGATGACCGCCGTCACGCCCATCTTGTACTCGAAGCGGATGGCGATGTAGATGATGATGAGCACGAGCGACACCAAGAAGGCGATAAGCGACTGGTTGATGACGCTGGAGCCCCAGTCGGGGCCGATGGTGGTGACTTCGAAGTTCGACGTCGAGAAGCCAAGCTGGTCGGCAACCTGGTTGGCGATGGCCGTGGCCTCTTGCGCATCGGTGACCGTCATGCGGATGAGGAAGCCCTCGTTGCCGTTCTCGGTCGTCGTCTGGATGGTGGCCTCGGCCTGGCCGGCGTCGGCGAACGCGGAGCGCATGTCGTCGATGGTGGTCTCGCCCGTCTCGTGGAACGTGATGGACGTGCCGCCGACGAACTCGATGCCGAACGTCAGGCCCTTGATGCCCACGACCGCGACCGACGCCACGACCAGGCACGCGGAGATGATCAGGAACACCTTGCGGTGGCCGACGAAGTTGATGTCGTGCTTGATGAAGCGGCCCTTGAGCGCATGCACGGCCTCGGCGACCTTCTTGCCGGCTTCGCCGCCACGCTCGGTCGCCTCGCGCTCGACATGCGCGCTGTCCATGGCCTCGCCGGTTTCGGCTTCGCCGGCGGAAACGCCGAGCACTGCGCCCAGGTCGGAGTACTTCTCGGCAGCGATTTGCCCGTCCTTGACGTTCCAGAAGCCGGGGTGCCTCTCGATGGCGCGCGGCGCGAGCAAGCGAACGAGCGGCGCCTTGAACAGCAGCATCATGACGATGTCGCAGAAGATACCGAGCGCAAGCGTGAGGCCGAAGCCCTTGACAGAGGCAGAGGCCAGGAAGAACAAGCACAGCGCGGACACGAGCGACACCAGGTCGGCGTCGATCGAGGTTTGAATGGCGTGGCGCACGCCCGTGATGGACGCGGCGCGGATGGAGCGGCCCATGCGGATTTCCTCGCGGAAGCGCTCGACCGTGAGCACCGACGAGTCGGCTGCCATGCCGATGGTCAGCACAATGCCGGCGATGCCGGCCATCGAAAGGCTGAACAGGCCGAACGCGGAGAGGCCGGCCAAGATGCCCAGGTACAGGACGGCGAACACGATAACCGCGCCGGCCGTGATAGTGCCCAGGCCCTTGTAGAAGAACAGCAGGTAAATCATGACGAGCAGGATGCCCAGCAGCGCCGCGATGACGCCCGCGAACAGCGCGTCCTGGCCGAGCGTCGGGCCGACGACCTGGCTCTGCGAGTACTGGAAGCTGACGGGCAGCGAGCCGCTTTCCAGAACGGTCTGCAGCGCCTGCGCCTCGGTCAGCGAGTAGTTGCCCGTGATCTGCACCTGGCCGTTGGGAATCTCGGACTGCACGGCGGGAGCGGACTGCACCTCGTTGTCGAGGATGATGACGATTTGGCCATGGTCGGCCACGAGGTCGCGCGATGCCTGCGCGAACGCCTCGGTGCCCGCAGCGTCGAGGTCGATGTCGACCGCGTAGTAAATCGAGGCCTCGGAAGCGCGGTCGACCGTGACGCGCTCGATGTTATCGCCCGTGACGATGGGCGTGTACGTGCCGTCTTCGACGATGAGCGGGTCGGCCTTGCCCGTGTCGAACGAGTTGCCGAAGGCGTCGGTCACCGTGACGTTGTCGCCGTAGTTGCCGGACTGGATCTTCGCGACCACGTCCTCATCGGTGAACGAGTCGAGGCGCGCGAATTCCAGCTTGCCGGTCTTGCCGATCGTGTCGAGCGCGGTCTGCGTGTCGGACAAGCCTGGAATCTGCACGAGAATCTGGTTCGTGCCCTGAACCTGCACGACGGCTTCCGAAGCGCCCAGCGCGTTCACGCGGCTCTCGATGATAGAACGAGACATTTCCATGTCCTCGTCGGTGATGGCGTCGCCATCGGTCGACGTCGCCGTCAGGACGACCGACAGGCCGCCTTGGATGTCGAGGCCCTGGTTGATCTTTTCCTGCGGAGGCATGAACAGGATTATAGAGCCGATGACCAGCAGCGTCGTGATGACGAGCAGCCAAATGTTGCGGCGGTCGTTGCCCGTCTGTGCCTTCTTGCGGTCGGCGTTCGGTGAAGCCATGTGCAAATCCTTCTTTCCAGCGCGCTATCGCGCAGTACACCAAAGTGGTCGAACTTTGAAATTATGCCACAAACGGGAATAGAGCAGGGCTTTTAGCCACGAGAAACCGCATCGTTCAAAGAATCTATACCTGCACGAAATGAACGCCCAGTGTCATGTGGGTAACTCCCCTGTCATCCCACGCAACCCCCTGTCATCCCGAACAACTCCCCTATCATCCCACACAACCCCCTGTCATCCCGAGCAACCCCCTGTCATCCCGAGCGCAGCGAGGGATCTCCCCCGCTACGAGGAATTAGAAGCCTTGGCATCCCGCTCCGCGCTTCTTGCAGCTAATAGTCGTTCGCAGCAGGGCTGGCCATCCATTCGGCCAGGAACTCGCCGTAGGCGCCGGCCAGCACGGCTTCGCGCGCGCGGCGCATGAGGTCGATGAGGAAGTGCAGGTTGTGGCGCGACAGCAGTATGGCGCCGAGCATCTCGTCTTGCTTCACCAGATGGCGGATGTAGGCGCGCGTGTGCTGCGTGCAGGTCTTGCACGTGCAGTTCGGGTCGAGCGGCCCGAAGTCGTGCGTGTACTTGGCGTTGCGCATGTTCATGCGGCCCTGGCTGGAAAACGCCGTGCCCATACGGCCCGTGCGCGTGGGAAGCACGCAGTCGAACATGTCGACGCCCACGCCGACCGCACGCACGAGCGTCGTCGGGTTGCCCACGCCCATGAGGTAGCGTGGCCGGTCTTGCGGCAAGGCCGCCACCACGTCGCCGAGCGTCTGGAACATGATCTCGTGGTCCTCGCCCACCGAATAGCCGCCGATGCCGAACCCGTCGAAGCGTCGCCCGCCGGCTTCCACGCTCCGCTGTTCGATGTCGAGTAGGCGGCGCGCGCTTTCAAGGCGCAAGTCGAGGTGCATGCCGCCTTGCACGATGCCGAACAAAGCTTGGTCGGGGCGCTTGTGCGCGGCAAGGCAGCGTTCGGCCCATTCCCACGAGAGCTTGGTCGACGCTTCGACGTCCTTGCGCTCGGCTGGGTAGCCCACGCACTGGTCGAGCTGCATGACGATGTCGGCGCCGATGCGCTCCTGGATTTCCATGTTGGTTTCGGGCGTCCAATGGTGCTTGCTGCCGTCGTAGTCGTCGGCGCGGAACGACACGCCGTCGTCGCCAGGCTTCATCATGTGCGCCAGGCTGAACAGCTGGAATCCGCCCGAATCAGTGAGCATCGGCCCGTCGTAGGCCATGAAGTCCTGCACGCCGCCGGCTTCTTCCACCACGTCGACGCCCGGGCGCATGTACAGGTGGTAGGTGTTCGCCAGCACGACTTGCGCGCCGAGCTCGTGCAGCTCGTCGATCGTGATGCCCTTCACCGTGGCGTGCGTGCCCACGGGCATGAACATGGGCGTGCGGAAGGAGCCGTGCGCCGTTTCGTACGTCAGCGCGCGGGCTGCCCCCGACGTCGCCTCTATGTTGGTTTCGAACAAAGCCATCGTCGGAAGTATACCCGACAGCAGACGAGATTACTTCAACTGCGAAAGCATACGGATAGCTATGCAACTCCAAAATGAGCCCAGCAGAATGCAGAGTTGCTACTTGCCGTTAGGCCCGCCTTTCGCCTCCAGAAACATATGGGCAATATCGGACGGGCTTTCCCACCAGTACTTCAACTCGTCGTCATAAAGCGCCTCGCCAATATCCGATGATAGCAACTCCCGTAAAGCTTTGGTCGTGTCACAATGAAGAGTATTCGCGATTTCCTCAGCAGCAGGCGTCGCTGCGAGATTCATGGCCATTTCTCTCATCTCGGACTTCATAGGCACACTTCCTCGCAACCAAGATAATTCGGTTTAGTTCGGTTGCTTTTATTCCGGTACGTTTTTTGTTACGAGTTGAGTTTTATGTTCGATGTTGGTGTTTACTTTCGTGGGTTGTTTGATCGCAATTCTTTTTGCCCTCGTGTGCTTTCCGGCCATTTGCTTTTAATTAAAAATCCTCCCTTGCAGATGACTGATAAAACTGTTTCCAGTCCGGCGTTTCTCCATTTGCCCGAAGTTGTCCGGTCCTCTTCCATCTGTCGAAGATGCCCGGTACCTTTCCGTCTGCCCGAACTTGTCCGGAGGAAGCCGCAAAGTGGAACGAAATCGAGCTTCCGCGGTGGTTTTGCGCGCCTGCTCGTTTCGCGAACGCAGGGTATCCTTTTCTAGCAATTCAGGGATACCCCAATTGCCACTGCGTCGGCGTTGGGCCCTTTGCGGCTGGGGTTTGTCAATGACAGGCAGTCAACGAAGCAGGGGCCTGGTTGTTATCGTGGTAGCATGACGCTATCCGCGAAAGGGAAGGGGCTTTCATGAAAAAGAAGCACGTTCTGAAATCTGTCGTAGCCGTGTCGGCGTGCGCGTGCGCGCTTGCCTTTGCCGTTGGGTGCACATCGGCTGGGTCTTCATCGGCGGCGAGCAGCTCCGCGAGCGCTTCGTCGGCGTCCGCGTCGGCTGCGTCCGCGTCGGCGGCGTCGGCAAGCGCATCGTCTGCGGCAACGTCGTCGAGCACTGCATCGTCGGCAGCATCGTCGGCCGCCAGCCAATCCAGCGCGGCTGCCGCTAGCGCCGGTGTGCTCACGGAAGAGACGGCAGTTGCCCAGGGCTACCAGGTGTTCAAGGGCACGGTGCACGTATGCACCGCCGAGGAGCTCGTCAAGCTGCAAGGTGTTGATATCGACCCGGCCGTTGCGGGCGGTGGCGGAACCTACGCGGTTCTCGCGTTCGACCAGGAAACGCAGGTTACCGGCGAAAGCGCCGATGGATCGGGCCAGCGCACCCAGGCCGCCAAGATGCTCGGCATTGCGGAGCACACCGACTATAGCAGCTTCGTCGTGGAATACGGCGACCTAAGCCTGTGCAAGACCCTCGACGGTCAGCACGTGACGCTGGCTGCGAAGGCAGGCGACATCATGTTCCCGTCTGACGTTCGCCTCCCCATTGGCGAGCCACAGGCCAAGGAAGTCGTTGTCCTGTCGTAAAAATGCCTGCAAATCATCCATCGAAGGTGGCATGGGATGGCTCATGGAGCTGCGACGAGTTGTCAACAGCGACGGGGCCTCCTACCATATGGCATCGTTCGACTACGCTTACAACTGCGTTGCCGTCATGGAATGGCTGTTTCAGCAGAGTAAGTAAGTTTCGTGCGTAATGGGTCGCAGGGCGGGGTGCCCTGCGACCCATTACGGTGACAGAAAAGGGAGTCTCCCCAATTTGTGAAGCGCTCGCATCGTCGCTGGTCATAAGCGCGAAGCAACGCGGAAGACGTCGGAGTGCACAATTGAGCCATTCGGCATGGCCATGTAGAATCAGGTGGTCATCCAAACATGAGCAACACCGATTGGGATGGCAAGGCTGCTCGTTGTAAGCGGGGTTATGATGAACAAAGAAGAAGCCGCTTTGATACTTGCTGCAAGGCACAAAGACATTGGCGCTAGCGTGCAACAGCAACGAGGCCATTCGAATGGTTCGTTCACGGGCGCCTCGGTGGGGTTCCTCATGAAGCTTCATAAGACCCGCGAGGCCTCGTGCGCCATCGACGATATGCAGGGGCTGACCCCTGCTAAGGTGCGTGACGTTATGCGGCAGTTCGGCGACGTGGTGGAAGAATCGGTAGAGCAAGGCACATTCGCCGCCGTGGTTGGAGCGGGTTTCGCCAACATGAACCCGGCCCTGGTTTCCGTTACGATTGAAGGTGACGGAATACACATGACGGCTTATGCGAAAGAAGGCCTTGTCAATCAGCATACGGCGGAATCTGCGCTGAGCCGCGTCAGCGCCGAGCTCGACATCATGCGTCGTATGCGCCACGAGGAGCCGATGTCGTAGCGAAGGCCGCGCGTCGTTCGTTTACCTAAACAGCATGCGCTGCATGCACTTGTGTTTCGAAATCTTCTTCGCGTAAAAATGAATAAACGACAAGATCCGCCTGGGTGGAAGGATCGATCGATGGACGGTGGGCAGAATGGCATGTAAGCGCAGCAGCTGGATACGCAACAAGCGACAAATGCATCCGGCGCTGGGAATTAAAGTGTGTCTCAACTGCGAGAGTCCGTAATAACGGCCGTAAATATTTACGGTTGCTTTTACGGACGCTCATGGTACTATCGTGCTGTTGTTCGACTAAAGGGAGCTGAATCATGCACGAATCAAAGGATCTCGAGTTCAAGGAAGCGCTCACGAACGCCTTCCTCAAGACAGTGAGCGCCTATGCGAATTATGGAACCGGTCAGATCGTGTTTGGCGTAAACGACAAGGGGAAGGCTGTTGGTGTCAGCGACATTGCCGGCACGCTCCTCGCCATCGAGAACAAGATCAACGACAGCGTCGCACCAGTACCGGAATTCACACTCGAAGCCAACGGGAAAGCCAGAACGATCACGCTCACCGTGAAAGAAGGCCCGCACAAACCCTATTTCTACAAGTCTAAAGCGTATAGAAGAGCAGATACATCGACAGTCGAAGTCGATAGCCTCGAGCTTTCCAGACTCGTCTTGGAGGGTCAAAGCCTGTCATTCGAAGACACCGACGCGCAAATGGAGGGACTTTCGTTTTCGCAACTCGAAAAGGCGCTCAAAGAAAAGGCGGGCGTAAGAAAAGTAACGAGTGACTTGCTTAGAACGCTCGAGCTGATGCGTCCCGACGGAACATTCAACGTTGCCGGTGAGCTTCTTGCCGATGTCAACACGTTCCCCGGAATAGATGTTGCGCGTTTCGGAGAATCCATCAGCATATTTCTTGATCGCCGAACATTTGACCACAAATCATTACTCGCGCAATACGATGATGCCCTGGAAACATACCGCACCTATTACCAGTTCGAAGAGGTGACCGGATCAACGAGAGCGCTCCGCGAGACCATACCCGAGTCGGCCTTCAGAGAGGTCATCGCGAATGCCCTCGTACACCGCCAGTGGGATGTTTCCGCGCATATCCGAGTGAGCATGTTCGGCGATCGCATCGAAGTGACATCCCCCGGGGGTTTACCACGCGGCCTCTCGCGGGATGAATACCTAAATGGACAGGTCTCTGTTTTGAGAAACCCCATCATCGGCGGCTTATTCTTCAGGTTGAGACTCATCGAGCGTTTCGGGACGGGAGTCCTGAGAATCAGAGACGCTTACAAAGGATGCGAGAGGCAGCCGCAATTCGAGGTGTTCGAGGAATCTATCAAGGTTGTGCTGCCCACGATGCTGGCGAGGTTGCCCCTCTCACCTGATGCCTCCCTTGTTTTACGGGTAATAACCGGCAAGAGAATGGCAATCTCCGAGATCGTTTCAGCGACGGGCTTCGGCAAGACCAAAGCCCAGAAGCTCTTGCGTTTACTGGTTGCCGATGGCTACGCGCGCATCGAGGGCAACGGGAGGGGAACACGTTATACCGCCTGATGCAACTCAAGCTTGAAAGCCGAGACAGCCACACAAACCTGGTTACACCGTGAAGTGCCAGAAGTGTGTTATGCAGGCTGGATTCGCCTACAACATCCAATTGCGATGTATAACGAATATCCAGACTGAACAGTACGCGTGAGCGCCATAGGATCCCGGCACGCCCTTCCCTACCGAAACGTCATCACTCGTCGCGCATCCTGGCGGCCCTGTGGCCGCACTGCTCGCATTTTCCCTCGAGGAGAAGCTGGCCGGAGACCTTGCGCACGGTGAAACCCGGGGCGAGGGAGGTCATGCCGCAGTTCGGACAATAGGCGCTCGCGCGCAGGATCTCCTGCTCCCATTCGGGAAGGGCGCGAAACTCGCGGTATGCCGCAAGCTGCGTTATGCCCTCGCCGGCGCGGGCCGCGTCGGTTTCCATCTCCTCGCGGATGAAACGCTCGGCCATCGCCTCGTCGCAGCCGTCGGCGCGGAACTGCTCGGCCATCTCCGCGTACTTTCCCTCGTATTCCACGCTATCGCCCGCTTCCCTTTCTGCCGCAATCGTAGCATACGCCCAGGTTTACCCTGCCCGCCCCGCCGTACATGTGTGAGTACCTTTAACTGGGGTAGAGCCGTCGTCCAACAGCGATCAAGTCGGCCCAACGGAGTCCTTCTGGCGGAATCATAGCAGAGAACCAAACCCCCTGAAGCCGATTCCTGGACTCCGTGGCGTGCGATTCGCGGAATAGCGTGCATGCGGGCGAGCCCGGCGGAGCCGGGCCGTCAATTAGCCGCGCGAAGGCAAGCCCGCCTGATCGGGGGGCGTTCGCGCGCGTGCCTTTTGATTTTGCGCGCGCGTACAAGGTCGCTTGCGAAGCAGCGGCCATGTCGCGCGTCTACGTGGATGTCGCGCTGGCGCGCGACGGGAGGCTGCGCTAGACCCTGCAGTAAAGCGGAATCGCCACGTTCTTCGTGGGCGACTTAGGGCGCTGCGGCGGCTCCCAGCCCCTGCCGACGGTGATTTGGGCGGCAGCCTCGGCTCCGCGCCTGGCGACCGACGCGGCCTCCATCGACTTCTCCGCGGCTGTGAACAGGGCGTCCTTGGGAGGCGCCACGAGCGGGCGGTTGGCGCAGACGCGGCAGAGCACGAGCGCCATGTTGGCTGCCCCCGCCTGGACCACGAGCACCCGAACGACTTCATGCGCTTGGCCCAGACGTACGCGTTGGTGGCCTCCATCGTCCCGAGCGACCCGCCGCCGCCGTCGGAGGCGTAGTGGACCCGCTCTATGTCGGCGACGTCGTATTCGGCGGCGATGGTGGCGCGCATGCCCTCGCGCATCTCCTCGGCCGTGCCGACCGTGGCGAACAGCGCGACGTTGCCGCGCACGCCCCGCTTGCCCGCCTTGCGCTTGCCGGCGTATACGCACCCCGCCTTGAGCTCGACCGACGACTTCTCCCGCGCCTGGTCGGCCAGGAACCGGTCGATCGCCTCCCTGCGCCTTTCGGGGGCCTGCAGCGCGATGAATATGCCGTCGCACTCGGCGAACACGTCGGCCCGGCTGATGCCGCGCGAGGGCGCCGACTCCAGGTCGGCGGCGATGAGCGGGCCTTCCTGCTGGACCGCCGCCACGGGCACATCGCCGAGACCTTCACGCCGCTGACCTCGAAGAAGTCGCGCGCGGTCTGGCGGAACGACGCGCGGGCGGCGCGCGCCGCCAGCCACAGGAACACGTCGGCAGTGAGGCGCTTGCGCTTGGGGATGCCCAGTATCTCGTCTGCCGGGTAGCGGCTGCGGCCGTGCTCGTCGCGGTAGCGCGACCTCGCGTACGTCACCCTGCCGAACATCGTGGCCACGGTTCTCGATGGCCTGTCCTTGAGCTCCCACGACCTCGGGAGCTGGGCAGCGACCTCGCGGTCGAACCGCTCGACGCACCCCGCCACGGCGGCGACGGCGGCCTCGCGCATGCCGTTGCGGACCGTCCTCAGGAACGAGTCGAAGTCCTCGGTCGCCCTGAGCGCCATGTAGAAATAGTCGGATGCCACGGCAACCAGCATCGCGAACGTTGTAGAATCCATCGGTGGGACCTTTCTCTTCGTCAATTAGCCAATCGAAGAATACCGAAAGGTCCTTTCGTG
>CAJOIP010000011.1 GCA_905234785.1 uncultured Eggerthellaceae bacterium | reverse complement strand
CTCACATGACATGTCGGCAACCCTGCCCGCCAGAATCTGCATTGCATCCATAAGCATTCGATAAAAGGCTTAGAAATGCAACGACTTAAAGATAGGAGGGCACATGCTGAAACCTAGTTTGGACGAAGTGCGCGAGCTTGCATCGTCGGGCGACTACCGGCGCGTACCGGTGTACACCGAGATATATTCGGACGTGCGCACGCCCATCGAGGTGATGCGCATCCTGCAAGGCGTTTCCGACCACTGCTACATGCTGGAATCGGCCGAACCGCAACAGAGCTGGGGGCGCTACACCTTCTTGGGCTACGACCCGAGCGTGGAAGTGACCGTGCGCGACGGCGTGCTGAAGATCGACGGCGTCGATACGCCGACAGCCGACCCCATCCAGTCGATCCGCGAGGTGCTGGCCCGCTTCCGCGCACCGCGCCTTCCCGAGCTGCCGCCATTCGCGGGCGGGCTCGTGGGCTACTTCTCCTACGACTTCCTCAAGTACGCCGAGCCCACGCTCATCCTCGACGCGCACGACGACGAGGGCTTCAACGACGTGGACCTCATGTTGTTCGAGCAGGTCATCGCCTTCGACAACTACCGCCAGAAAATCGTGCTGATCGACAACGTGGACACGGACGACTTGGAGGCGTCGTACGCCGCGGCGGACAGGGCGCTTCGCAAGCTCTCCGAGCTCATCCGCACGGGCATGCCGGTCGTGAGCACGTTCGGCAAGCGCACAAGCGAGTTCCGCCGGCTGTTCGACGACGACGGGTACTGCAGCATCGTGCGCCGCGCGCAGGAACGCATCCGCGAAGGCGACATATTCCAAGTGGTGCTGAGCAACCGCCTCGACGCCGACTTCGAGGGCAGCCTGCTCGACACGTACCGCGTGCTGCGCGCGACGAACCCCTCGCCCTACATGTTCTATTTCAGCTCGGCCGACATCGAGCTCGCCGGCGCGAGTCCCGAAACGCTCGTGCAGCTGAAAGACGGCGTGCTGCACACGTTCCCGTTGGCCGGAACGCGCCCGCGCGGCGCCACGCCCGAAGAGGACGCGACGCTGGAGGCGGGATTGCTCGCCGACGAGAAGGAACTCGCCGAACACAACATGCTGGTCGATTTGGGCCGCAACGACCTGGGCCGCATCAGCGAGTTCGGCAGCGTGGGATTGGAGAGCTACCACGAGGTCCTGAAGTTCAGCCACGTCATGCACATCGGTTCGACCGTCCGCGGGCGCATCCGCGAAGACCGCGATGCGCTCGACGCATTGGCGTCGGTGCTGCCGGCCGGCACGCTTTCCGGCGCGCCCAAGATTCGCGCGGCGCAGATCATCAACGACCTGGAGGACTGCAAGCGCGGGATATACGGCGGGGCCATCGGCTACATCGACCTGGCGGGCAACATGGACACCTGCATCGCCATCCGCCTAGCGTTCAAGCGCAACGGGCGCGTGTTCGTGCGCTCGGGTGCCGGCATCGTGGCTGACAGCGTGCCCGAGAACGAGAACCGCGAGTGCATCAACAAGGCCCAGGCGGTCCTCGACGCGCTGGACCTCGCAGAAGGGGGCCTGGAATGATCCTGCTCATCGACAACTACGACAGTTTCTCGTACAACCTGTACCAATATCTGGGCGAGCTTTCGCCCGATATCCGCGTGGTGCGCAACGACGCGATCGACGCCGCGAGCGCGCGCGATCTGGCGCCGGAGCGCATCGTCATCAGCCCGGGGCCGGGCTACCCCGCCGACGCCGGCAACTGCATCGAGGTTATCCGCGAGCTATCCGGCGACGTGCCCATATTGGGCGTGTGCCTGGGGCACCAGGCCATCTGCGAGGCTTATCGGGCGCGCATCGTGCACGCGCGCGAACTCATGCACGGCAAGCAGTCGCGCGTGTCGCTCGACACGTCGTGCCCGGTCTTCGCGGGGCTGCCGGCCGAAGCCGATGTGGCACGTTATCATTCGCTCGCCGTCGACGAGACCACGCTGCCGGCATGCCTGAAGGTAGTGGCACGCGCCGCCGATGGCGAGGTCATGGCCGTGCAGCACGCCGACCACCCCACCTTCGGCGTGCAGTTCCACCCCGAGTCCATCATGACCCCCGACGGCAAGCAGATGTTGAAGAGCTTCTTGGAGATTTAGGAGGAAGAGATGATAAAGGAAGCCATCGAGAAAATCGTGATGAAAGACGACCTGACCTACGAGGAGGCGCACGCCGTCATGCGCGAGATCATGGGCGGCGAGACGACGCCCACGCAGAACGCGGCGTTTCTGGCGGCGCTTTCCACCAAGTCGACCAAGGCCGAGACCATCGACGAGATATCCGGCTGCGCGGCGGCGATGCGCGAGCTGGCCGTGCAGGTGGAACATCCCGGCATGGAGGTGCTCGAAATAGTGGGCACGGGCGGCGACCGCTCCAACACGTTCAACATCTCGACCACGGCGGCGTTCGTCATCGCGGCGGCAGGCGTGAAGGTGGCCAAGCACGGCAACCGCGCGGCATCTTCCAAGAGCGGCACCGCAGATTGCCAGGAAGCGCTCGGCGCGAACATCGAGCAGGACCCGGACACCGCACGCAAGCTTCTCGACGAGGTGGGCGTGTGCTTCTTCTTCGCGCAGAAGTACCACCCCGCCATGCGCTACGTCGGCCCCATCCGCAAGGAATTGGGCTTCCGCACCGTGTTCAACATCTTGGGGCCGCTGACCAACCCCGCCTCGCCCGAATACTTCCTGCTGGGCGTCTACGACGAGTACCTGGTCGAACCGGTGGCGAAAGTGCTGGCGAACCTGGGCGTGAAGCGCGCGCTCGTGGTGTACGGCCAGGACCGCATGGACGAGATATCCTGCTCGGCGCCGACGACCATCTGCGAGCTGCGCGACGGCTACTACCGCACGGGCGTCATCGCGCCGGAGGACTTCGGCGTCGCACGCTGCGAGAAGGCCGACGTGACTGGTGGCACCGCCGAAGAGAACGCGCAGATCACGCGCGACATCCTCTCCGGCGCCGAGCGCGGGCCAAAACGCGACATCGTGCTTCTGAACGCGGGCGCGGCGCTGTTCGTGGCAGGTGCGGCCGAGAGCATCGCCGAAGGCGTCGCGAAGGCGGCCGAGGCCATCGACTCCGGCGAGGCCGAGCGCATCATGCGTGCTTACGTCGCCGCGAGCAACGAGTAGGAGGCGACGGTGGCGTCTATATTGGAAGAGCTGGCCGCAGCGGCGCGGAAGCGCGTGGCGGCGGATGCGCAGCGCGTGGGGCCGGCGGAGATGCGGCGGCTCGCAGCCGAGGCGCAGGCTGCGCCCTCGTTCTACGACGCGTTAGCACGCCCCGGCATGGCATTCATCTGCGAGTGCAAGAAGGCATCGCCCAGCAAGGGGCTGATCGCGCCCGGCTTCGACCCTGTCGCCATCGCGCGGGATTACGAGGCGGCGGGCGCGGCGGCCATCTCGGTGCTGACCGAGCCGACGCGCTTTTTGGGCAGCGACGAGCACCTGCGCGATGTGGCGGCAGCCGTCAGCATCCCGGCCCTGCGCAAGGACTTCACGGTGGATGAGTACATGATCTACCAGGCACGGGCGCTCGGGGCGGCGGCAGTGCTGCTCATCTGCTCGTTGCTCGACGCCAGCACGCTCGCCCGTTACCTGGCCGTGTGCGCGGAGACGGGGCTCGACGCGCTCGTGGAGGCACATTCCGATACCGAGGTGCAGACGGCCGTGGCCGCCGGAGCGCGCATCATCGGCGTGAACAACCGCAACCTGGCCGACTTCACCATCGACTTCGGCAACTCCATCCGCCTGCGGGGCATGGTGCCGCCGGACGTGCTGTTCGTAACCGAATCGGGCGTGAAAACCGCCGACGACATCGCGCTTCTGGCCGAGCATGGCGTGGACGCCGTGCTCGTCGGCGAGACGCTCATGCGCGCCGCTGACAAGCGGGCAATGCTCGACGAGCTGCGCGGGGGCGTGAGATGACGCTCGTGAAGGTGTGCGGGCTCATGCGCCCGGAAGACGCCGATGCCGTGAGCGCCGCCGAAGCGGATTACGCGGGCATGATCCTCTCCCCTGGCTTCCGGCGCTCGGTGGACGAGCTGCGGGCGGCCGGAATCTCCTCGCGGCTGGCCGACGCCGTGACGCCCGTGGGAGTGTTCGTGAACGCGCCGATCGAGTTCGTGGCGCGGTTCGTGGAGGCGGGCACCGTCGAAGCGGTGCAGCTGCACGGCGACGAGGACGACGACTACATCGCCGCCGTGCGAGCGCGCCTTCCCGAGACCGGCGTCGTCAAGGCGTTCACGGTTCGCGGCCCTGCCGACATCGAGCGCGCGAACGCATCGGCAGCCGACCTGGTGCTTCTGGACAACGGCCAGGGCACCGGCGAGACGTTCGACTGGTCGCGCATCGAGGGCATCGCGCGGCCCTTCATCCTGGCAGGCGGCCTGGGGCCTGGAAACGTGACCGAGGCCGTGCGCCGGCTGAACCCCTACGCCGTCGACATGAGCAGCGGCGTTGAAACCAACGGGGAAAAGGATGCAGGAAAGATAGCAGCAGCCGTAAAGGCAGCTCGGGAGCCTCGGACTCCCGTATGAGCGATTCCGCAAGCCGCCAACTTCGCCTTTCACATCAATAAGGCGAGGACAAGCGAACACGGGAGTCCGAGGCTCCCGAGCGGACAGGACGAAAAGGAGCAGAACGTGACCAACCCAAGAGGACGCTTCGGGGACCACGGGGGGCAATACATCCCCGAAACGCTGATGAACGCCGTCATAGAACTGGAAGAGGCGTACGACCGCTACAAGGACGACCCCGACTTCAAAGCCGAGTTGCGGTCGTACCTGAACGACTACGCCAACCGCCCGAGCCTGCTGTACTTCGCCGAGCGCATGACGGCAGGCCTCGGCGGAGCGAAGATCTACCTGAAGCGCGAGGATCTGAACCACACGGGCGCGCACAAGATAAACAACGCGCTGGGACAGGCGCTCCTGGCCAAGCGCATGGGCAAGACGCGACTCATCGCCGAGACGGGCGCAGGTCAGCACGGCGTGGCCACCGCCACCGTGGCGGCGCTTCTGGGCATGGAATGCCACGTGTACATGGGCGTGGAGGACATGGAGCGCCAGGCGCTCAACGTCTACCGCATGCGCCTGATGGGCACCGAAGTGCACGGCGTCGACTCGGGCACCGGCACGCTGAAAGACGCGGTGAGCGAATGCATGCGCGAATGGACCAAGCGCATATCCGACACGCATTACCTGCTCGGCAGCTGCATGGGGCCGCATCCCTTCCCCACCATCGTGCGCGACTTCCAGGCCTTCATCAGCGAGGAAATCCGCGAGCAGTGCCTGGCTGCGGAAGGGCGCCTGCCCGACTACGTGGTGGCGTGCGTGGGCGGCGGGTCTAACGCCATCGGCAGTTTCTACCACTTCATCGACGACGCCGACGTGCGCCTCATAGGATGCGAAGCCGCCGGACGCGGCATCGACACGTGGGAGACGGCAGCCACGCTCAACACGGGCAGCCTGGGCATCTTCCACGGCATGAAGAGCTACTTCTGCCAAGACGAATACGGCCAGATCGCGCCCGTGTACTCGATCAGCGCGGGGCTCGATTACCCGGGCATCGGGCCCGAGCACGCATGGCTGCACGACACGGGGCGCGCGCAGTACGTCGCCATCACCGACGACGAGGCGGTCGACGCATTCGAGTACCTCAGCCGCACCGAGGGCATCATCCCGGCCATCGAGAGCGCGCACGCCTTGGCGCATGTCATGAAGATCGCTCCGACCCTGCCGAGCGACCAGATCGTCGTCGTGACGCTTTCCGGGCGCGGCGACAAGGATTGCGCCGCCATGGCGCGTTACAGAGGAGAGGACATCGATGAGTAACGAGAGCATCCGCGCCGCGTTCGAAAGCGGCAACGGGAAGGCGTTCATCCCGTTCATCACGTGTGGCGACCCCGATCTCGAAGCCACTAAGGCGCTCGTGTTCGCCTTACAGGACGCAGGCGCCGACATCATCGAGCTCGGCATCCCGTTTTCCGACCCGACCGCCGAGGGGCCGGTTATCCAGGGAGCGAACCTGCGCGCGCTTTCAGGAGGCGTGACAACCGACGCCATCCTGGAAATGGTCGCCGAGATCCGCGCGCAAGTGCGCATTCCGCTCGTGTTCATGACATACGGCAACATCGTGTACCACTACGGAATCGAGCGGTTCTGCGAGCGTGCCGAAGACGCGGGCATCGACGGGCTGATACTTCCCGACACGCCCTACGAGGAGAAGGACGAGTTCGCGCCCGCCTGCGCAGCCCACGGCATCGCCTACATCAGCCTCATAGCGCCCACGAGCGACGAGCGCGTGGCGATGATCGCCGCCGAGGCCCAAGGGTTCGTGTACTGCGTGAGCTCGCTGGGCGTCACGGGAACGCGCGACGCCATCACGACCGACATCGACGCGCTCGTCGCCCGCGTGCGCTCGGTCACCGACGTGCCGGTCGCCGTCGGCTTCGGCATTTCGAGCCCCGAGCAAGCCGCCGCCATGGCCGCGAAGTCAGACGGCGCCATCGTGGGAAGCGCGCTCGTGAAGCTCGTGGCCGAACACGGGGCCGAGGCTGCTGACCCCGTCGCCAGGCAAGCCCGCAAATTGGCCGAAGCCGTGCACGCCCTATAGTTTCCCGCCGCAAGCCCTGCTTGGCGGAAGATTGGTTCATCGTGACGAAGCATAGCAAGTATCGCGCTTGCCATCGGCGCTCGCGTTGAAATTCCGAACAGGTTGCCCGTTTTTTGTCCGAAATGCATGCCATGAAAGGACGAGAAAAGGGCTGCGTTAACCTCGGGTCCCACGACCTGGGCGGCACGCCGACCAGCGCGGGTCGCGGCCCGGGCAAGCGCGCGCCTCGAGCTTGTCTGGTACTATGTGAGCTGACCCGAACGCGTGGTTGGAAGCATTGTTGGAAACATTGGGGGGCACATGGAACTCTTTCGCCAGATAATCTCCGTCGATTTCGTCGTGTTGGTCACTTTGCTCTACCTTGCGCTGTTCATGTGGTTCAACCGCGCATACGACAGGGAAATCAACCGGCAGATCGTGGGCGCGCTCGTCCTTCTGGCGCCGCTCGCCATTTCCGACAACGTAGACTACTGGTACTCCGTTCAGGCAACGCCCGACCCGTTGCACCCGTACTTCATCATGGCGGGCTTCATCCTGCGCGTGTGGCTGGTGTACACCGCGGTCATGATCATCCGCCACGGCGACAGGCTCTCGCGGGTCAAGCACGCGCTCCTTCTCGTGCCCGCCATCGTGAACACGGCAATCATCCTGACCGCCCCCGTGAACCCGAGCGTCTTCTGGATCGACGCGTCGAACACGCTGCACCGCGAGGCGCTCAGCTTCGTCCCCCACATCGCCAGCGGCATCTACTTCGTCATCGCGCTCTACATCGCGGCGAAGCGCTGCCGGCAGGGGTTCATCGAGGAAGGGGTGCTGCTCATCGTCGCGATGAGCACGATACTCGTCGCCGTCATCTCGGAGATCGTGCTGAGCACGCGGGGCATCCTCATCTCGGCCATCTTGCTGATGCTCGCGTTCTACTACCTCTACATCCACATGGCGCACTTCAAACGCGACAACCTCACGGGCGCGTTCAACCGCATGAAGTTCTTCGCCGACCTCTCGTCGCGCAAGACCGGGGGCATCACCGCCCTGGCCGAGTTCGACATCAACGACCTGAAGGCCGCCAACGACACGCGCGGGCACGCCGAAGGCGACCGCATCATCCACGAGGTCGCGGCGATCATCCTGGACAGCCTGCCCGCGCACTGCCACCTTTACCGGCTGGGAGGCGACGAGTTCGCCGTGCTGTTCCGCGCATGCTCGCTCGACGAGGCGCAGAAGGCGCTCGGCAAGATCCGCGGCGAGTTCGACAAGGCGGGCTGCACATGCGCCGTGGGCATGTCGGAATGGGGCGACGGCGAGGAATTCCAAGCCGTCTACAACCGCGCCGACGCCCTCATGTACGAAGACAAGAACCGCCTGAAGGCGGGCGCGCAGGCGTAAGGAAACACGCCCTGACCCTCTTTTGCGGGGGTGAGCTACAGCGCGCCCTACGGCCTTGCGATGGCTTTTTCCATCCACACGACCGAGTACAGGCGGCCGAATTATGGAGCAGATACCGGGCATCCGTTCCGGCTATGAGAGCTTCCTGGCCCATGCCTGCGCCTTGTCCTTCGATTGAGCGGCCTGGTTGCCGGCGATGGAGAGACCCTTTTCGAACGTGGCCGCGGGGCAGACCTTCTTCAAGTGCTTCTCGGAGCCGCCGAGGCCCGAGCCCTCGTTCGTGCAGAACGGGATGATGCGCTTGCCGGCGAGGTCGTAGTGCTCGAGGAACGTGAACACGCACATCGGGCAGGTGCCCCACCAGTTGGGATAGCCCAGGAAGATGGTGTCGTAGTCGTCGATGCTCAGGCCCGCGTCCTCGAGGTAGCGCTTGACCTCGGGGCGCGCATCGGCCTGCAGCTCGGCTTTCGCTTCGTCGATGCACTTGTAGTAATCGGCGTCGTACGCCTTGACGGTTTCGATTTCGAAGAGGTCGCCGCCCACGGCTTCTTGCACGAACTCGGCGACGCGCTCGGTGTTGCCCTTCTCGAGCACCTTGATGTCGCCGGCCCAATAGTTCTCGCCCTTGCGCGAGTAGTACAGGATGAGGTTTGCCATGATTCGCTCCTATTCCGCTTGCCGACAGTTTTGGGAGTCTCCCCTAACTGCCAGGGAAGCCTCGTTTTTGCCATATTGGTGACAATGTGTCGCTAATGAGAAGTATAAGTGACACACTGTCGCGAACACAACATGCATGGCGAAATCTTCACACCGCCCGGCCGCGAGCCGCCCGCCGCGCTTACCCCAGGTGCATCTGCAGCACGTAGACCGATTCGCGCAGCTGGTTCGCGATTTCGGCGGGCATCTCGCCTTCCATTTGCTGGCGGCGGATTTCCTCGAGCTCCATTTCCAGCGCGACCGCATCGACCTCGTCGGCATATTGGCGCGCCTTCCTGAACTGCTCGCCGAAGGTCTGCCGCATTCCCACGGGCATTTCCGAGGAAGCTTCGTGCGCGATGGGCACGTCCTCGCGCAAATCGGATTCCTGGCCGTAGTTGATGCGCGCCCACAGCGAATCGAGCGAGCTGCGGTGCTCGGCTGCCAGCGTGGCTGCCACCTGGGCGCGCGGATCGCCCTCGTCGTTCGCGATGGAGTCGAGGTAGTCGATGGCCACGTGCTCCAGGTCGATGGCGAACCGGCACGTGTCGTAGTAGATGCGCTCGGACTGCTCGTCTGCGATGACCGTCGGGTGAATGCGCTCGCGCAGAAGCGCGATCGCCCCGCGGATGCCGTAGAACCGCGCACCGACGTTCTGCGCGTTGTCGTAATAGCCGATGGAGCTGCGGATGCCGCGCAGCATGGCGTAATAGGGAGCGGCTTGCTCTTCGGTGAACTTCCCCGCGCCATCCGGGCCGAGCTGTATTTCGTCGGCCCGCGCTTGCTGGAGGCGCAGGACCTCGCCGACCAGTTCGCGCATGATGTCGCCGCACCCTTCCATTTGGAAGCGCTCGCGCGCCAGGCGCGTGCGGTACCGGGCGATGGTCAGGCGCATGGCGGGCTCGTATTCCGCGCCCTCGTTCTCGCGCACCATGGCGCGCAGCTGCTCCACGACCGCCGCGAGGACGGCAATCTCCGCGCGGCGCACTTCCGCCTCGTCGAGCCCCGCATCGGGTTTCGGCGCGACGAGCGGCAAGAACACGTTTGCCACGATGAGCGTGCACAGGATGACGCCCGCCGTCAGGAAGATGATGAGGTCGCGGTTCGGAAACGACGTCACCTGGTCGGGCATGAGGAACGGTATCGTGAAGATGATGGACAGCGTCACCGCGCCCTTCGGCCCGGCGATGGTCGTGACGAGCGCGCTGCGGATGGTGGCCCCCGCATGAGCGACGCCCCGCTCGCCGGTTTCCGAGTCGACGTGCTGCAGTTCCATGACGCTGACCCATATGAAACGGACGCCCTCGACGAGCAGCGTCATCACCAGGATGATGCCGATGAGCTGCGGCAGGTCGAACGCGCTTGCGAGCGTGGGCGACATCGCCTGGGGAAGCTGCATGCCCAGCAGCACGAAAATGACGCCGTTGATCAAAAACACGATGATCTCCCAGAAGCTCTCCGAGATCATCTGCTGCTTGGCAAGCGAACTCGACTCGATATGCGGCACCTCGCGACCCATGACGAGGCCCGCCGCCACCACGGCGAGGATGCCGCTCACATGGAACGCCTCGGCGGCCAAGAACACGGCGAACGGCGTGATGACCTCGTAGAGCACATGCACGGTCGTGTTCTGGTAGCCGCGCCTGCGCACGGCGATCATGCTCGCGAACGCCACAAAGCCCACGACGAGGCCGAACACGATGCCGCCGAAGAACAGGAACAGGAACGACTGGCCGGCGTCGGTCGCCGAGAACACGCCGGTCGTGGCCGCGGCGATGGCGAACTCGAACGACACCACGCCCGACGCGTCGTTGATGAGCGATTCGCCCGACAGCAGCGTCTTCTGGCGCTCGGACAGCTTGATGGTCGAGCCGAGCGCGCCCACAGCAGCCGCGTCGGTCGGGCCGAGCGCCGCCGCGCAGGCGAACGCCGCAGCCAGCGGAATGGAGGGCACCATGAGGTTCAGCGCGAAGCCCACCACGAGCACCGTGACGAGCACGAGCCCGACGGCCAGCGACACGATGGCGCCCTTGTTGCGCCAAAGCGTGCGGTTCGACGCCTCGCGCGCCTCGTTGAACAGAAGCGGCGCGATGAACAGCACCAAGAACAGCTCCGGGTCGATGCTGACCTCGGCCACCCCCGGCAGCACGAGCGCCGCGACGAACCCCACGAGGATCTGCACGAGCGGAAGCGCCAAGCGCTTCAGCAACGGCTCGACGAGCGCCGACGCGATGACGCATGCCAACATGACCAATATCAGCTCGAACGTTTCCACGAGAACCCTTTCGAACACGGCGACGCGCGCCACAAGCCAAATGCGACGGAACCCTGATGATACCGCACGGTGGCGCTTGCGATATAGGCTGTTTTGGTCGCAGGTAATGCGCATCCCTACGCCATCGACATCAACAAGGGGCAAGGACAAGGGATGAGGCCGCACCAACAGCTGCCATTTTTCCGCAGGTTTTAGGGCCTTGGCTTCAGTCGCGAAACCGTGTGACACAAAAACGCAGTTTTTAGGGATGCAATTGATATGCGCGAATCTCAGCCGCAATCTAACGGCTTTTGAGCAGGCATAACGGAAACGCGATCCTGCAGCCAAACCTGCACCCTAAACTTCGTACCCCTAAAAAGTCCCAATTCGTGTCATGCGGTAGCTAACAGTACCGTTACAACCCTAAAAAATCCCTTTTTGTCACGTATACTCGCCAACACCACGAGCAAGCTTCGTAATCGAACACGCGTGTACATATTGAGCTGCCGCTTGCCCAACAATCACAACGCAACATGAGAGGGAGTAGCAGCCATGAAAGCAATCTTGTCCCATAAATCGGCGCTGCAGTACTGGCGTCTTCATTTTCCGGCTGATGATGAGCTCGGCGCCTGTTACATGATAAGCGGGACAGGGTCATTTGCGCGCACCATGGAAGAGGTCAAGGATTGCGTTCCGGAAACCTACTGGCCGAAAGACGGCCCGCTCGACATCATGACATTTGATTCTCGCCGACGAGGCTGGTCCAATAACGTCAAATACCACACCTGGTCCTCGGCGCTGCCCGATAACGCGTTCTACAACACCGGGAACATGCTCGTGTCTTCACCTGAATTTGTTTTCCTCCAGATGGCGGGCGAGCTGACAATCGCCCAGCTTGCCGCATTGGGATGCGAACTATGCGGGACGTACATAGTGCAACCGCGCAACGAGCGGCTCCTGGCGATACCCGACGATGCGCCGAGGAGGAGGTTTCCCCTGACCAACCTCGCACAACTGAGGTCGTTCCTCGACGCGGCGAAAGGCGCGAGGAATCTCGCAAAGGCAATCCGCGCGTTTCAGCACGTCGTCGAAGCGTCTCGGTCCCCAATGGAAACCGTCACCGTGCTGCAGCTTTGCCTGCCGCCAAAGCTCGGGGGCTACGGCTTGCCGCACCCTACCATGAACCCCGTGATCCAGCTCGATGACGAGGCTAGGCGGATTGCCGGCAGACGCTGGTGCGAGGGGGACGCATGCTGGGTCGAGTCCAAACTCGACATCGAATACAACGGCGTGGTGCACTCGGGTGCGCAGCAGATGAAAAGCGATGCCGGCCGGTTAATCGCCCTCGAGCACATGGGCTGGTACGTCCTCACGGTTACGAGTGCCCAAGTATTCGACATCGGGCAATTCGAGACCGTTGCCTCCCTTGCGGCATCGCGCATCGGCTATCGCATCAGGCCAAGCACACGCGGCGCAACAATCCCACGCGTTTCCCTGCACGAAGAGCTGTCCGCATGGCTGGATGTAAGGATGTAAGCAGCGAACGGGAACCGCGAGGCAACCCCAGCTGATAAAAGGCGGCGCTATGCGCGGTCATCGACGCGGCGGGCGATGCGGCGGGCGATTTGGCCGATGGCCCAGGCGATGCCGATGCCGAAGGCGATGGCCACCACGTAACTGCCCGTCATGAAGGCAAAATCCTGCATGCTCTGCCAATTCTGCTGAACGGCGTTGCTCACCGTGTAGTACAAGCCGCGCCCGGGAATGAGAGGAATCTCGCAGATGATGTAGAAGATGGAAATGGGCGCGCGCAGCACGCGAGCGAGCACCTGCGCATACGCGGCCGCGACCAGGCTTGCGACCAGGCACGGGAAGAACACGCCCTCCATCACGAGCCCGCAGCCAAGATACACGGCCCACGTGGCCAAACCGCCGACGGCGGCGATCATCAGCAGCTTCGGACGCAGGTTGAACAGCAGCGCGAACCCGAGCGATGCGGGAAGCGCGCAGACGAGCTGCACCGCGGCATCGGGCTGCAAGGCGGAGTCGACCTGCGCGCCCACCAGCCAAATGGCCAGCATGTAGCCGAGCGCGAGCGCGCCCGTCCAAAGCACCGCCTCCAAGAACCGCAGCGCGCCGGCCACCGTGTCGCCCGCCAGCATGTCGCGCATGGCGTTGGTGATGGCGATGCCCGGAATGAGCAGCATGATGTCGCCGATGATGATCATGTCGCCATGCAGCCCCGGGAACAGGCGCACGCATGCGCAGATCCCCAAGCCGCTGACGAGCGCCGCAACGAAGCTGTACACGATCTCGTTGGGGCAGAACGGCTTCACGTAGTCGCCCAAAAGGCAGATGACCAGAGCGAACGCCGCCGAAACGGCCGCGTCGGCGAACGATCCGCCGAAGAACAGCGCGAACGAGGCAGCCGCCAGCACGCCGCCGAGGTACACCAGCACACGGTTGGCGGCGCCATCGCGAATGGACGCGAGCTCGCGCCCGATCGCATCCGCGCCCAGCAGCTCGTTGCAGCATCGGTCGACGAGGGCGTTCAGCCGCTCGAGCTTGTCGAAGTTGTTGGACATGGCCGTGTGGATGCGCCGCGTCTGCGTGAGCGTGCCGCCATCGGCGTTGCGCACCGTCACGTTCAGGCCCGACGTGATGACGAACGCATCGGTGCGCACGGCGCCATACGCCGCGCCCATCCGCACAATCGAGCCTTCCACCAGGTTCACGTCGCCGCCGCACGCAATGAGCGCCGCCCCCAAGTCGAGCAGCTGCGTGAACAGCGCGTCGTCTATGTCGCGCGTCTTTTCCACGCGCCCATTATACTGAGTCCGAAGGCCGCCCTTTCAACTCAATCCGCCAATGCCGAAGCCGATGCCGAAGCCAGAGCCGAAGCCGCAGCCGAAGCCCGACGGCAAAGCCGCCGCGCACGAGTTTGCGGCCTCGGCAAATGCTGACGCGGATAGGTTATAATCAACCTGATTATGTACAAGCCAGCCGAAAACAACGTCATCCAGCCCGGCGTCGCAATCGAACGCGATGAGCTCACGGGCGTGCGCAGCTATTTCTCGCTCATCAACGACTTCGACTTCGACGAATACGCGGGCGAGGACGTGTACGTGGCGCTCTGCGATGCCGACAACTTCTGCAACGTGAACGGCGCATACGGCGAGGCGACCGGCGACACCGTGCTCGCGCGCATAGCCGGGCTCATGAAGAACCTGTTCGGCGACGGCCACCTGTACCGCTACGGCTCCGACGAGTTCCTCATCGTGAACGCGTTTTACGACGAATACGCGTTCCTCGACAAGTTCGAGATGCTGCAGCACCAAGTGTCGCGCATCGACGTGGAAGGCCGCGCGCTGAACCTCACGCTCAGCATGGGCTACGCGTACGGGCTCATTCGCTCGCATAACGACCTGCACGAGGCCATACGCTCGGCCGACCGCAAGATGTACGAGGCGAAGAAGCTCGGCAAGGCGCGCGCGGCGGGCATGGCGTTCGGCGAGAGCAAGGCGGGCGAAAGCAGCTCGCAACAGGCGAGCGCGACATACAAAAGCTACGAAGTCGACGAGCTGACGGGCCTTTCGAACCTCGTGTTCTTCCGCAACAAGCTCGCCGAAGTGCTGAAAGCCGGCCCGAGCGAAGGCCCCGAGCGCCTGGCCCTCGTGTACTTCAACATCGAGAACTTCAAGGGCTACAACGAGCGGTTCGGCTTCGAGGCGGGCGACGAGCTGCTGCTGCTCATCAGCGGCGCCATCGGAAGGGCGTTCCCCGGTTGCCTGGCCGCCCGCTTCTCGGCCGACCAGTTCATGGTGGCCACCACCGAAAAACGCGCCATCGAGGGCATCCGCGAAGTGCGCACGGCGTTCCGCTACCGCATCAAGGACTCGAGCATCTGGCTGAAAGCCGGCGTGAACATCGTCGAGGAACGGGAAGAAAACGCGGGCCTCGTCTGCGACCGCGCGAAACTGGCATGCGATGCCATCAAAGGCCGCCGCGACGTGTTCTACCGCATATACGACGGCGCGCTGAAACAGCAGATCGTGCAGCGCCGCTACGTGCTCGACCACTTCGACGACGCGCTGAAGAACGGCTGGATCAAGATCTTCTACCAGCCGATCATGCGCGTGGCCACCGGCGAGATTTGCGACGAGGAGGCGCTTGCCCGATGGGTCGACCCCGAGGAAGGCCTCATCTCCCCCGCCTCGTTCATCCCCGTGCTCGAAGAAGCGCGCCTCATACACCAGCTCGACCTGTACATGGTACGCCGCGCGTGCGAGAACATGAAGCGCATCCACGACAGCGGCATGGAAGTGGCGCCCGTCTCCATCAACCTGTCGCGCCTCGATTTCGAGCTGTGCGACATCGTCACGGAAGTGGAAGCCATCCTCGAGGAATTCGACGTGCCGCGCCGCATGCTCTCCGTCGAAGTCACCGAAAGCGCGCTGGCCGGCAACCAGGAATTCCTGAAAACCGAAATCGACCGTTTCCGCGACGACGGGTTCGAGGTGTGGATGGATGACTTCGGCAGCGGGTACTCGTCGCTGCACCTGCTGACCGATTACAAGTTCGACCTCGTGAAGGTCGACATGGGCTTCCTGCGCGACTTCGAGACGAACGAGCAGACGCGCATCATGCTGGCGCACGTCATCAGCATGGCGAAGGAGCTGGGCCTGAAGACGCTCGTCGAAGGCGTGGAAACGCCTGAGCAACTGGCGTTCCTGAAGGCGATCGGCTGCGGGCGCGCGCAGGGCTACCTGCTCGGCCGTCCCGCCAGCCTGCGCGACGTCGAAAGCGCGAACGCCGTCCACGAGTACCCGCCCATCGAAATGGATTCGTCGCATTCGTTCTACGAAGCCGTCGGCCGCGTGAACCTCATGCGCCCCGACCCCGTGCCGCCCATCGCCGGCCATTACGTGCCGGGCGACATGGCCGCGGCCATCATCTGCCGCATGGGGGGCGCGTACGAGTATTACAACGTCACCGACATGTACCGCGTGCACCTCGCCCACATGGGCGCCGACAGCGTCGAAGAGGCCACGCGGCGCATCAACGACCCCGATCGCCCCGTGCACGTCTGCTTCGAGCAGGTGATCGACCAGCTTCACAGCGTCAACGACTGGGTCGATGCCTCTTACACGTCCGACGGCTCCACGTGCAACCTGCACGTGCGCCTCGTCGCCGTGTATCCCGAGGAAGAAGCGTTCGCGCTGCTCGCCATCGCGCAAGACGTGCACAACATCTAGGCGCGCGCGTTTTCATCGCCATTCCGAGCGCCCCCTGTCATTCCGAGCGCAAGCGAGGGATCTCGGGCTCTGCCCGGCGCTACGGCGCTACGCCGCTCCGCTCGGGATGGCAAAAGGACGATAAACGTTTCCTTATGCGTCTTTGCGCAGGTGCGTTATGTCGATGAGGACGACGGTGCCGACGAGCCGGCCGGTCTTCTCGTCTTGCTCGAGTTCGTAGCAGGCGCGGATCCGCACGATGTCGTCGAGCACATGGCACGGGTATTCGATCGACTCGCACATCAAACCGCGCTCGAACGACTTGCGCATATGCTCTTGGCTGAAAAACTCGTGCGCAGCCTCGCGGTACTCGTCGTCGACGTACGTGTCGACCGACTTGACGATGTAGTCGTGGAATCGCTCGGTGTTGTCGCGTTCCACATGCTCGATGTCGCGGTCGATGGAGTTGCTGAAGAACAGCATCTCGTCCGTCTCGACGTCGAAGATGGCAAGCACCGTGTTCATGCAATACTCGCGCGCCGTGCGGTACCCCAGGATCTGCGAGAACGAAAGCCCCGCCATGTAGATGCGCTTCTCGCGCTCGTCGATTTGCTTGAACCGTTTGTACATGCCCGCCTCCTATGCCGTCATCGTGCTTTTTAATAGTTACAGGAATCGGGTAATGGCGTATCATAATCGGTGCATTCGCCAATTCGATTCGATAGGAGCCGCCATGTGCACGGGAATAAGGTTCGTCGACAACGACGGCAACATGTATTTCGGCCGTAACCTCGACTGGAGTTGCAGCTACGGCGAGAAGGTCGTCATCACGCCGACCGGGTACGCGCCCAAGTCGCCCTTCGGCGCCGTCGCCGAGATCAAGCACCCCGTCATCGGCATGGGCATCGTGCAGGAAGACGTGCCGCTGTACTTCGACTGCGCCAACGATGCCGGCCTGGCCGTCGCGGGCCTCAACTTCCCCGGCTACGCGCAGTACGCGCCCGACGCCGTCGAGGGCAAGACGAACATCGCCGCCTACGAGTTCCCGCTGTGGGTCGTCGCCAACTTCGAGACGGTCGACGAGGTGGAGGCGGCGCTTGCCAACGCGGCCATCGTCGACAAGCCCATCAACGAGAAGTTCCCCTCGTCGCTTCTGCATTGGATCATCGGCGACGCAACCCGTTCCATCGTGGTCGAGCACACCGAAGCCGGCATGCAGGTCTTCCACGACGACTTCGACGTGCTGACGAACCAGCCCGGCTTCGCATGGCACGCCGAGAACGTGCGCAACTACATCAACGTCACGCCCGAAGTGCCCGGCCCCCTGAGCTGGCGCACCGGCGAGCTTACCGCATACGGGTCGGGCGGCGGCATGCGCGGCCTGCCCGGCGACTACTACTCGCCGTCGCGGTTCGTGCGCGTGGCCTACCTGAACGCGCATTACCCGCAGAAGGAAACCGAGGAAGAGAACGTCAGCCGCCTGTTCCACACGCTGACCGGCGTTGCCATGGTCGACGGCGCCGCGAAGATGACGAACGGCGAATACGAGCTGACCATCTTCACCGGCGGCGTGTCGTGCCGTACGAACACGTACTACTATTCGACCTACGAAGACCCGGCCATCCGCTCGGTCGCCATGGCCGATTACGACACGCAAGGCTCCGCGCTCGTCGTGGCATAACCCCGCGTAGCGCACCCCTCGGGAATGTGCCACGAGGGGTGCCCTCCCGGCACATTCCTATTCGTCGAGCGGGCCCTTCACGTGCGCGAGTTCCTTGGCCTGCTTGCCCGTGAGGTGCTCGATCTCGATTTCGATCATGTGAAGGCGCGAGAAGCCGTGCGCCACTTCCGCTTCGAGCGCGGCGTCCTGACCCGGGTTGTACTTGTCGCCGAGCGAACGCAGCGCGGCCATCTTCTCGGCTTCGTCCTCGAGGATACGCGCGCGGCCGAAAGCCACCACGCTTCGGTAATACGTCGTGTACTCGTCGGCGACCACGTCATCGGCATCGACCACGCAAAACGACACCTTGTCGTCGGCGCGGATGGCGTCGATTTTGTGCCCCGCGAGCGCGCTATGCAGGAACAGCCCGCCATCGCGGTACACGTAGTTGATCGGCACCGTGTAGGGATAGCCCCCGTCGCCGATGACCGCGAGAATCCCGGTCTTGCCGCGGGCGAGCACCTCGCGCGCTTCCTCGTCGCTGAGCTGCTGCTTGTGCCTGCGCATCGTCCTGAACATGGCCCGTACCTCCTTGGGCTCATTATATTTGATTCTCCACCAGCCGAATCGTGCAGAGCGCCCGTTGCCGACGCGCGGGCGCGGCTGGTAGAATGCGCGGAACAGTTCACAGCAAAAAAGGACACACATCGCTTCAGGCAGGAGGCGTCAAGATGGAAAAGACTTCGGCACCCGCATTCAAGCTCGTTGCCGCGTTATGCGCCCTTGCGCTTGCGGTGATCGCCGCGCTTTCAGGCTGCGCGGGCCAACAGGGGGCATCGGCAAGCGCCTCCGGCTCGGCGGGCGCCTCCGGCTCGGCGGGCTCTTCGGCATCAGGCGACCCCGTCACCGTGCGCGTCGCGTCGCTGAAGGGCCCGACCTCCATCGGCATAGCCGAGTTCATCGACGAAGCGGCGGCAGGCGAGGCCTACGACGACTTCCAGTTCGCCATCAGCGGAACCGCCGATGAGGTGCTGCCCAACCTCATCCAGGGCAACGTCGACATCGCGCTGATCCCCGCGAACGCCGCAGCCACGGTGTACAACAAGACGAATGGCGGCATCACCGTCATCGATGTGAACACGCTCGGCGTCCTGTACGTCGTCAGCGGCGATGAGGCGATCTCGTCGGTCAAGGACCTTGCCGGCAAGACCGTGTACATGACCGGCGCGGGCACCACGCCCGAATACGTCATGAACTACCTGCTGAAGGAAGCGGGCATCGCGAGCGACGTCACGCTCGAGTTCAAGTCCGAGGCCTCCGAGGTCGCCGCCGTGCTCGCCGCCGACCCGAGCGCCATCGGCGTGCTGCCCGAGCCGTACGTCACGAGCGTCACGCTGAAGACCGAGGGCCTCGCGCCCCGCGTCAGCCTGACCGAGGAATGGAACGCGCTGCAAGCCGACGCCTCGGGCAGCCAGCTCGTGACCGGCGTCACCGTCGTGCGCAACGACTTCCTCGCCGAGAACCCCGCGGCCGTCGCCGACTTCCTCGAGCGCCAAGCAGCCTCGGTCGAGCTCGTCAACGCCGACCCCGAGACCGCCGGCGAGCTCGTGGTGAAGGCCGGCATCATGGACAACGCCAAGGCCGCGGCGCAGGCCATCCCCCGCTGCAACCTCGTATGCCTGACGGGCAACGAGATGAAGGCCGCGCTGTCCGGCTACCTGGGCGTCCTCTTCGAGCAAGACCCCACCAGCGTCGGCGGAGCCTTGCCGGGCGACGACTTCTACTTCGCCGGCTAGCGCCAATAATCAATTACCTCGGAGGAAATTGATTATCAAAGGCGGCGCGAAACAGATCCTCATCGTTGCGTTCTGGCTGCTCGTGTGGCAAATCGCCGCATGGGCAGTCGGAAACGGCATCCTGCTCGCCGGGCCGCTCGACGCCGCCATGGCGCTTGCGGCCGGCATC
This sequence comes from uncultured Eggerthellaceae bacterium, assembly GCA_905234785.1. Classification (GTDB taxonomy): domain Bacteria; phylum Actinomycetota; class Coriobacteriia; order Coriobacteriales; family Eggerthellaceae; genus UBA9715. Next base: position 27,343 of record CAJOIP010000011.1, on the reverse strand, counting down.
GTCACGCCCGCGTTCTGGTCGGCGGTCGGCTTTTCGTTCGCGCGCATCCTCGCCGGTTTCGCAATCGCGTTCGCACTGGCGCTTGGCCTGGGATGCGCGTCGTGGAAATCGGCCCTGTTCCGCGACGTGCTGCACCCGCTCGTCACCTTCATGAAGAGCGTGCCGGTCGTGTGCATCATCGTGCTTCTGCTCGTGTGGACCGGGGCCGCCAACGTGTCGGTCATCGCCGTGGCGCCCATGGTGTTCCCGCCCGTGTACTTCGCGTGCCTGGAAGGCCTGCAGCAGACGAGCGACGACATGCGCCAGATGCTCGACGTCTTCGGCGTGCGAACCGGGTGGCGCGTTCGCTACTACTACCTTTCCGCCGTCATGCCCTACATCGCCTCGGCTTCGAAGGTGGTCGTCGGCATCGCGTGGAAATCGGGCATCGCCGCCGAGGTCATCGGCATTCCGACGGGATCGATCGGCGCAGGCATATACTCGGCGAAAATCGGCCTTTCCACGGCCGACCTGTTCGCCTGGACGTTCGCCGTCGTCGCGCTCAGCGCGCTGTGCGAGAAGCTGTTCTTGAAGCTGCTCGGCCGCTTCGCCTCGATGAGCGCCACCCTGCCCCGGGCAAAGGGCGCGCAGGAGGCTGCGCCGGCGTCAGCTGCTTCCATTACCTTGTCGAACGTGTCGTTCGCATACGACGGCGAGCCCGTCATCAACGGTTTCACCAAGACGTTCGAGGCGGGGCGGCGTTACTGCCTCATGGGCCCGAGCGGGTCGGGCAAGTCGACCCTCATGGACCTCATGTGCGGATTCGCCGAACCGGCTGCCGGATCGGTCATACGCCCCGGCAAGCTGAGCCGCGACTTCCAGGAAGACCGCCTCATTCCCACCTTGAGCGCGTGGGGAAACGTCGCGCTAGCCTGCCCCACCCTGCCAAGCCACGAGCGCGACCTCCTGAAATTCGACCTCGACGAACTGCTCGGCGAGGACTCGTCGAAGCTTGCAATCGACGCGTGCAGCGGCGGCATGAAGCGCAAGGTGGCGCTCGTCCGCGCGCTCGCGGCACCCGGCGACGTGCTGCTCCTCGACGAGCCGTTCGCCGGCCTCGACGATGTCAGCAAGGCCGACGCCATCGCGCTGATCAACCGCCACTTGCGCAGCAGAACGCTCATCGTCGCAACCCACGACCGCAACGACCCGGCCTTCCTCGCCGCCGAGCTTGTCCGCATTCCATAGCGCAACGGAGTCAGCGTAATTACCAGTAGATGCGTCGACGTTCATTGGAGTAGAATAGTCGCATCACTTCAGGGGGTAGACGTGGAAGTCCTGCGCGACGCTTCGGAAAAACGCACCATACTCGTAACGCTTCGAGACAGCATGGCTTCTGACGAGCTGTGCACGCAGCTTGCCCATGCGTTCAACCTGGTCCGCTGCTCAACGGGCGACGAGGCCCTCGACATCTTGAACGAGCGGTTCAACGCGCTGTCGGCTGCAGTCATCGCCGTCGGGCTCGCGAGCGCGGATGACTGCGCGTTCCTGAAGGCGTTCACTGCCGAGCGCGCGTTCGACACCATCCCCATGCTCATCACGACGGCGACGACACCAGACGCGCGATGCGCCCAATGCCTCGACGAGGGCGCCGTCGACATCATCGAGCTTCCCTGCGTCGAGCAGGTGCTGCATCGCCGCATCGACAACGCCATACAGCTGAAGCGCTCCGCGACGTTCTACGAAATCGAGTCGATGCTGCGGCGGCTGCCTTCCATGATCTTCCTGAAAGACGCCGAGGGGCGCTACGTGTTCTCGACGCAGTACTGGCATCATCTGGACACGGGCGGCGACCCCAAGTGGACCATCCGCGGCAAAACCGACGTCGACATCCGCAAAGACAGGGAAAACGCCATCAAGGCCATGGAAGCCGACAAGGAGATCATCCGCACCGGCAAGGGCACTTCCTACACCATCGAGATCAACGCCGACGGCGTGCAGGACTTCGTGCAGCTCATCAAGGAGCCGGTTTTCGACGAGAACGGCAATGTCACCGGAATCATCGCGCTGGGCAACGACGTCACGGAATCGGAGCTCATGAAGCGAAAGCTCGCGCGCTACGCGCTCATCGACGAGCTGACGGGCGTCGGCAACCGCCGTGCGTTCAACGAGTACATCGAAGAAATACCCAGCTGCGACAACTTCCCCATCGCCGTCATCTCAGCCGACCTCGATTGCCTGAAGAAAGTGAACGACACGCTGGGGCACTTGGTCGGCGACGAGTACATCCACATGGTGGCGCTCATCTTGCAAGGCGGCGTGCCCGACGATGCGCCGGTCTTCCGCACAGGCGGCGACGAGTTCGTGGTGTTCGTGCCGAACACCACCGCCGAAGAGGCCGAGGCGCTCGTCAAGAAGATGCGCCACACGGCCACGTTCTTCAAACTGCACATGAGCGAGGCAATCGTATCGTACGGCGTGGCCTGCATCGAAAGCCCCGACGACGTGCGCGAAGCCATCGACGAAGCCGATCAGCGCATGTACGCCGAAAAAGCCTCCCACAAGCATCGTGCGTGAAAGTTATTGACAACTAACTATTGTTACCTTACGATAACTTATATATCCCATAACTGTATTGGCAGGTCATGGACAAGTTATCGAAATCGCTCGAAGATTACCTCGAAACGATCGTCATGCTCGGCGGCACGACCGAGCAGTCGGTGCGCCCTTCCGACATCGCCCGCAAGATGGGCGTGTCGAAGACGTCGGTCGGCAAGGCGCTCACCGCGCTGCGCGAGCGCCAGCTCGTCGACCAGCCGTATTACGGCGAAGCAACGCTGACGGAGGAAGGCTACGCATACGGTGCGGCCACCTACAAGCGGCACCGCTACTTAACGGCGTTCCTGGAAAAGGAGCTCGGCATTCCCGCGGAAACCGCCGAAGAGGAAGCATGCCTCATGGAGCACGCCATCAGCGATGAATCGTTCGAAAAATGGATTGCGTTCATCGACGAGCGCAACCTCTTCGAGTCGTAACCTCCAACTGACTTTTCGTATTCTGACCTGCGAAAAGTAAGCTTTCGGTCACGCTGAAAGTAACCCTGGACTTCACCCCGGCCCGCAGTGTATGTTCAAACTGCGGAAGGCAACTTCTCAAGAAAGGACCGCATATGCAACGCTGCACGAAGAACGTCTTGTTCACCGGTTTGGGATTCCTCATCGGCACCGTCGGCCTGAAAGCCGCCACGTCTGAAACCGCCAAGAAGGGCTATGTCCACGTCATGGCGCAGGGCTTCAAGGCCAAGGCCGGTTACGAGGACCTCGTCGAGCAGGCCAAGGCCGAGTTCGACGACATGAAGGCAGAGGCAGAGTACATCGCCGTGTCCGACAAGGACGTCGAGAAGGCCGAGAAGGCCTCGAAGTAACACATGCGCTACACCATCGAGAAGGAGATTCCCGGCCGCATCCGCGTGAAGCTGGTCGGCCCGGTCCCCCAAGAAGACCTCGGCGCGCTCGAAGCCGTGCTCGGAGCGTGCCCCGACATTCTCTCGGCGCGCGTGTACCCGCGCATCGGCTCGATTGCCATCACGCACGAACCGGCCGAGGCCGCGCGTTTGCGCGCGCTCAAGTGGCTCTGCGACATCGATCGCGATTCCATCGACGCCGCGCGCGAAGGGCATTCGCTCTCGACATCGGCGCAGGGCCACCGGCTCCTCCTCGACATCGCCTGGTTGGCGGGCGCGTATTTCCTCAGGCGCTGGTTCTTGCCCACGCCGCTTTCCTATATATGGAACATCCTGGCGTTCGTTCCCTATGCCCGCGCGGCAGCCCGCTCGCTTGGCAGGGCGCGCGTCGACGTGCCGGTGCTCGACGCGGCCGCCATCGCCATGTCGTTCGTGCAGGGCGACCCCAAGACCGCCGGCGAGACCATGTTCCTGCTGCAACTCGGCGAGACGATGGAAGACTACACCGAGGCGCGTTCCGAAAGCGCGCTCATCGACGCGCTACTCGACGTCGCCGACACGGCGAATTTGGTGGAAGGCGACACCGAAATGCAGGTGGCCGTTTCCGACCTGCGACAAGGCGACCTCATCGCCGTGCGCACGGGCATGCCCATCGTGGTCGACGGAATCATTGAGTCGGGCATCGCCATGGTGAACCAGGCATCGCTCACCGGCGAGCCGCTCGCCATCGAGCGCACGGCGGGCGACGACGTGTTCGCCGGAACATCGGTCGAAGACGGCGAGATCCTCGTGCGCTGCAAGTCGGCGCCGAGCGAATCGCGCCTGCGCTCCATCGTGTCGCTTGTGAAGAACGCCGAGCTGTACCAGTCCGAACGCCAGAAGCGCCGCGAGCAGCTGGCTGCGCGCATCGTGCCGTGGAACTTCCTGCTGGCGGGCATTGTGGCGCTGGCCACGCGCTCGCTTTCGCGCACGGCTGCGGCGCTCATGGTCGACTACTCGTGCGGGCTGCGCCTGACCGGCTCGATTGCGGTCCTGTCGGCGATGAGCCAATCAGCGCGGGCCGGCTTCACCGTGAAGGGCTCGAAGTACTTCGACGCCGTGTGCGACGCCGACACCATCGTCTTCGACAAGACGGGCACGCTCACCGAGGCCACGCCGCACGTGGCGAAGGTTCTCGGATCGAGGGGCTGGCCGCAGCGCGAGGTGCTGCGCGTGGCCGCGTGCCTCGAAGAGCACTTCCCGCACCCCGTCGCCCGCGCCGTGGTGAACGCGGCTGCCAGCAAGAACCTCGAGCACCGCGAAATGCACGGCGACGTGGAGTACCTCGTCGCGCACGGCATCGCCTCGACCATCGACGGAAAGCGCGCGGTCATCGGCTCGGAGCATTTCGTCGCGGAAGACGAGCACGTCACGATAACCGCCCGGCAGAAAGCCCGCGTCGCGCAAGAGCTCGAAGGCCTCTCGCCGTTGTACTTGGCAGTCGATGGCAAACTCGTAGGCATCATCGGCATCGAGGACCCGCTGAAGGCCGGCGTGGCTGCGGCAGTGGACGATTTGCGCAAACTCGGGTTCAGCCGCATCGTCATGCTGACGGGCGACAACGAGCGCACCGCCGCGCGCATCGCCGCCGCAGCAGGGCTTACCGAGTTCCGCGCCAACCAGCTTCCCGAGGACAAGCACGCCTTCGTCGACGAGCTGAAAGCGGAAGGGCGAAACGTCATCATGGTGGGAGACGGCGTGAACGACGCCCCCGCCCTTGCGCAGGCCGACGTCGGCATCGCCATGGGGCAAGGCACGGCCGTCGCCAAGGAAGTAGCCGACATCACGCTTTCCGATGGCGATTTGTCCTCCATCGTGCAGCTGGTGAAACTCTCCCGCACGCTATCTGCCCGCCTCGACCGCAGTTTCGCGCAGGTCATCGGGCTGAATTCCGCCTTCATGGCCGCAGGCGTGACCGGCATGGTAACGCCGCAGACCTCGAGCTTGCTGCACAACGCGACCACCATCGCGCTGGGCCTCGACGCAAGCCGCCCCTTCAAGCTTCAATAGGGGCAAGCGCAAGCGAGCCCGCCACGAGGACGATCCTCTAGGCAGGCTCGATTTCCACCAACATGCGATTGCCGAAGCAGGAGCCTTATGTGCTTGCGAGTTCCCTATGCGCTTGCGAGCGCCTCGTCGATGGCGCGCGACAGCTGGTCGGCGCACGAGGTGGGGCGGTTGCCGCACAGGTTGCCCTGCAGCGTACGGGCCGATTGCTCGGCGTCGGCGCCTTCGAGCAGAAGCCCGATGGCCTTCAAGTTGCCGTTGCAGCCGCCGACGAACTTCACGTTATGAAGCTTGCCGTCCTCGATGTCGAAGCCGATGGTCCTCGAGCAGGTGCCGCGCGTCGCGTAATCGTAATGCGCCATTGTTGCGCTCTCCTCTCGTCTTTACGAGCCCATGATACCGTAGAAGCCTAGTAGTTGCCCGCGAACCCGGCAAACTCGGCAGGAGGCTCGTATTCGGGGAAGTAGCTTGCGAAATCGAGCTTCAGGTAGTTGCACAGATCGAGCAGCTCGACCATCGTGCCGTCGTTCACGGGAATGCCGTTCTCGCGGCGGTCGGCCTCGGCGAGCACTTCCTTCTGTCCATGCGTGTACACCTGCTCGGCGCCTTCTGCCAGCGGGCTTTCGCGCAGGCTCTCGAGGTATTGCGAGAAGTGCTTCTTTATGGCCTCGGCGTCGCCGAACGCGGCGGGATTGATGGCCGCGAAGCCATGGCAGATGCCCGTCTTGTCCGGGAACGTGCAGCATGCATCGCTCGTCACGCCCATGGAAAGTATCGAGCTGAACAGTTCGGCGATCATGCCGTAACCGTAGCCTTTGTGGCTGCCGAGCTGCTCGGTCGAGCCGCCCAGCGGCATGATGCCGCCGCCGTTCTTGCCGACGATGTTGGAAAGGACGCGCGGGGCCTCCTCGCAGGGCTGGCCGTTCTCGTCGAGCGCCCAGCCGTTCGGCAGGGGCTTTCCCATCTTGTTGTACATTTCCAGCTTGCCGCGCGTGACGACAGTGGTGGAAGCGTCGAACAGGAACGGATAAGGCTCGGCCGGCACTGCCACGGCGATGGGGTTCGAGCCGATCATGGCCTTGCGCGAGAAGGTCGGCACCATGATGGCCTCGGAATTCGTGCACGAAAACCCGATGAGGCCGCGCTCGGACGCCATTTGGGCATAGTACCCTGCGATGCCGTAGTGGTTCGAGTTGCGCACGCTGACGATGCCCACGCCGGTGGCCTCGGCCTTCTCGATGGCCTTTTCCATGGCGAACACGCCGATCAGCTGGCCCATGCCGGAATGGCCGTCGACAACCGCGCTGACGGGGGTTTCGAACACGACTTCAGGTTCGGCGTCGAGGTGAATCTGACCCTTCTCGATGCCCTTGTGGTAACGCACCATGCGCTGCATGCCGTGGCTCTCGATACCGTACAGATCGGCGGTCAGCAGCACGTCGCTGATGCGGTTGCCGTCTTGCGCGGAAAACCCGAACGCCGCGAACACGTCGGTGCAGAATCTCTCGAGCGTCTCGAAGCTCCATTTCACGTAAGCCATCCATGCCTCCAAATCATGCGTTTGACGAATGGTGCCAGTGTAGCGCATCTGGGCAAAAAGAAGCGGGCCGAGTCGCCCCGGCCCGCTTCCTAGCGTTCGATGTTCCTGGTTGTTACTTCGAGAACACCATGACCATGTCCATGCCGATGAAGTCGGACATGTCGATGACGATGTCGTCACCCAGGGCCTTGACCGGAACCTGCACGTCGCCCTCGACGATGGCGGCGCCGTCAGCGCCGACCGTGAAGGTGAGTTCAGAGCCCATGAAGGTGGCCTTGCCGCCCTTTTCGAAGGTGACGGTCACGTCCGTGCCGCCAGCCATGGCAGACAGGGCCTCGGGATCGCCGTACATCGAGATGCCCATCATGTTCATGCCGCTGAGCGTGTAGGCGCCGACCAGCGCATCTTCGGAGGTGATGGGGGTGGCAGCACTCGCGTCGATCGTCTTCGCGTCAGCGTAGGTGCCGTCCTTTGTGAGGATCAGCGTAGCCTCTTCGGCGCCCTCGCCGATGACGATCTTCAGCGCGCCGTCCTCGAGGGTTGCGGTGGCGAAGAGCGAGTCGGCGTCGAGCTCGGTCTCGGTGGCTTCGGCAGCTTCGGAGCTGGCGGCCTCGGAGCTGGCAGCGGCCTCGGAGCTCGCGGAAGAAGCGGCCTCGGAGCTGGCAGCGGCCTCGGAGCTGGCAGCGGCCTCGGAGCTGGCAGCGGCCTCGGAGCTCGCGGCAGCTTCGGAGCTGGCAGCGGCTTCGTCAGCGCCGGAGATGGTAATGGCGTTGTCGCCGGTCACTTCCCACTTCAGGGGAGTGCTCTCGTCCGCGAAGCTCGCAGTGCCCGTGCCGTCAGCCTCGAACGTGAAGACCATGCTGGTGTCGGTGCCCAGCAGCGCGCTGAGGTCGCCCGACATGGTGATGCCCTGCGATTCGGCAGCGGCGAACTTCCAGGTGCCGACGAACTGCTCGGCCGGATCGGCGGCCGAAGAGCTCTCGCTCGCGCTGGCGCTGGCGCTTGCCGAAGACGCGGCGGCGCTGGACGAGCCACCGCTCGTGCAGGCGCCGAGCGCCAGGCAGCACGCGCACAGCATGGCTGCGCACAGGATGGAAAGATACTTCTTCATAGGTTCCCTTTCTCTCGGTTTCCTTCCCTGGGGAAATGGTAGCACGGATACCGTATGCGAAAACGACGATTTCACTACGATTTGGATGGAACCGATAGCGTGGCCGAACGGGCACCGGCATCGGCTCGGCCTATTTCGCCAACTCTTTCGCCCGTTCAAGCGCGGCTTCCACCTCCGCCGCATCGGCCTGCCATGTCCAGTTGCCCGCGGCAACGCCGGGCACGTTCATGCGGGCCTCGTCGCCCAGGCCCAAGACGTCTTGCAACGGCACGATGCGCACCTCCGCGTCGCATGCCACGACCTTGCGCATGAGGTCCTCGAACGCCTCGTCCTCGTCGATGTGCGGATAGCGCGAACGGATGTAGCCGAGCAGCGTCTGATTGTCGTGCGTGCCCGTGTAGACGATCTTCTCGGGACGCGGCGCGTATCCGCCCAGCGGGTCCCCGCCGTCCGCGAACTGTATGATGTCCATGCCGAGAAACCCGCACGAGGCGACGAGCCCGCGGACCCGCGGCGTGATGAGGCCCAGGTCCTCGGCGATGATCGGCAGCTGGCCGAACGTCTCGCATGCCAGCTTGAAGAACTCGTATCCCGGGCCCAGGCGGTACTCGCCGCTCGCCGCCTTCTCGCCCGCGGGAATGCAGAAATACCGCGAGAACCCGATGAAATGGTCGAGTCGCACGAAATCGTACAGGGAAAACGCACGCTGCAGCCGGCGCAGCCACCAGTCGTAACCGCTTTCCCTCAGGGCGTCCCAGTCGTACACCGGGTTGCCCCAGATCTGCCCATCTTCGGCGAACGCATCGGGCGGGCAGCCGGCGACCACGTGGGGCAGCCCGTCAGCGCCGAGTTGGAACAGGTCGGGATGCGCCCACACGTCCGCGCTGTCGGCGCTCACGTACATGGGCATGTCGCCGATGATCTGGATGCCGCGTTCGTTGGCGTACGAGCGCACCGCTTCCCATTGGCGCTCGAACAAAAACTGGCTGCGGCGGATCGCCTCTGCCGCACGCGCGAGCCCCCCGTCATTCGCGAGCAGCTTGGGCGAGTAGCGAAGATACTTCTTGGGCCATTCCTGCCACGTGATTCCCTCCCCCACCTTCTGACGAATCGCCATGAAGCACGCATAGGGTTCGAGCCATGCCGCTTCGCGCTTGCAGAATTCCGCATACGCCGGAAGCTTGCCGATTTCCTCGAGCTCAGCCGCCGTCGGCTCGCCGCCTTCGAGCAGGCGCGTGTTGCCCGCGAAGGCGCTGATGCCCGCATAGGGGCTGCCGAACTCGTCGGTGGGGCTTGCCGGCAAGACCTGCCAGTAGCGCACGCCGGCTTCCGCGAGCCAATCGACGAACGCGTGGGCGGGTGCGCCGAGCGTGCCGAAGCCCTGTTCGCCTTTCGCGGGCAGACTCGTGATGTGGGCGAGGACGCCCAGGCCCGCCTCGAGCGGCCGTGCGAGACGCTCTTTCTTATGGAAATGGAGCACCGCTTCGCCCATAGGGCGCAAGGTGACGTTTGCGGTTTCGCCTGTGACGACGGCGTAACCCGCCACGAGCTCGCTTGCGGCCTCTTCCACCATCGGGACGGCGATGGCGTGCGTCTCGGTTGTCGAAGGATTGAACAGGGCGCAGGTCATGCAGCCGTCGGCGCCCTCGCGCCAAAACCCGAACACGTTTCCTTCCGCCGAGAACCACGCGCATGCATCGGCCGTGGCCGCCTCGAGCGCGCATTCCATTTCGGGCAGCTCGACCGGCAAAGAGGGCTCGTCGTTTTCGCAATCCCAGACCGCCGCGGTGCGCGCCAGCGCAGCAGGGTAGTTCTCGCAGAGCGCGGCGACGACCTCGGGAAGGTCGTGGCACGCGCCATCATCGTACAGGTACCCGCCGATGGGCTCGTACCAAGCAGGTGCCGCGCCACGCGGATCGTACGCCGACAGGCAGAAGCTCGGCGGCTCCCACCCCACCAGCTGGCCCTCGCCGCCCAGACGGCCGTTCTTCGCACCGTAGCGCCAAACGCGGTCCTCGGTGTCCGTGATGAGGAACTGGTACCACACGATTCCCGCCGCATCGGGCTTGAGCGTCGCCTTGTAACGCGTGGGAACCTCGGCCGCATCTTCGCCTTTGCGGGGCGACGCGACGGCTTTCATCTCGTGAAGGCCCTCGCCGATGCCGTCGACCCACGTGCGCACGACGGCTTTCGACCCTGGCGCGTCGTACACGTCGAGCGTCAACTCGACCGACGAGCCTACGGCGATGGCGCCAAACGGCGCACGGTACGCGCTGTTGCGCGAGTCATGGAATACCCTCATGGGGAAATCTCTCCTGCCTTATGCGGCCAATGTGCCAGCGGGCCAACCTGACCAGGCCACGTTGGCGCATCGCCTTCTAGAAACCCAGCGAGTCGTTCACGAGGATCACGTGAATGCGGCCCTCGTGGCGCGAGTAGCGCGTGATGAGGAACTGGCAGCAAATCGTGTCAGCCGACTTGCAATCCGCGCATGCGCCCGTTTTCGCGCACGGCGTGCTCAGGCCGAACCGCTGTGCGTTTATGGGCGCGGCCACGTTGCGGGCGCGCTTCATGGCGCCGTCGAGGTCGCTGCACACTTTGTTCATGCCCACGATGAACACGACTTTGCGCGGGCCCTGCGCGATTGCCGATACGCGGTTCGAGTTTCCGTCGATGTTCACGAGGATGCCGTCTTCGGTCATGGCGTTCGAGCTGGCCAGGAACACGTCGGCATCGTACGCGGCGAGCATGGCCGCACGCGGGTCATCGGCCTCGTCGCGGTCGATGAAGTTGTAGTTGCCCTCCTTCAGGGCCTTCACCAGGCCGATTTCGTGCGCGCTCATCGCGCCGCCCATGGTGACCGAGCTGCCCTCGGGTATGAGCTCGAGCGCCTGCGCGAGCGCTGCTTCCTTGTCAGCCGCGTAATACCCCGTCATGTTGCGCGACGCGAGCCCCTTGATGACCTTCTGCGCCAACAGCTCGTTGCGCTTCTCGATGAATTCGCTCATGTACACCCCTTTCTCGACATGCCCCCATTATCGCAAATGGAAAGAGGAAGTGATGCGCGGGAGGGGAGCTAGTGCATCATTTTGCTAGAAGGTCCCCGAATGCCCCTGCGCTCACCGTAAAACGATGCGCTAGCTCCCCTCCTGTGCATCATCCACCTACTTCCCAGTTAGGCTGGCGAGGGTGGCGTCCATGCTGTCGTAGGTGATCTGGCCGGGACGGTTCATGAGAACGCGCCCGGTGTCGGACAGGATGATGGTGGTCGGGTAGGCTCGCACGCCGAACTCGCTCATGACCTGGTGGTCGGCGTCGTAGTACACGGGGAACGTGAAGCCGTTCTCGGCGATGTACTCGCGTGCAAGCGACACCTCGCGCGACGAATCGCAGGCGTTCAGCATGACGAACCGCACGTCATCGCCGTACTTGTCGTACAGGGCCTGGTAGTCCTGCATCTCGGCCACGCAATACGGGCACCACGTGGCCCACATGTTCACGACGATCGGCTTCCCATCGGAAACCTGCCCCAGCGTGGTGTCCTGGCCGTCGAACGTCACGACCTCGAGCGCGAGCGCGCGCTGGGCATCGGCGTCATCTGCGGTGCTTGCATTGGAAGATTTCTCGGAAACGGCATATTGGCTTGCACTCTCGGAAGATGCCGTCGGCTGCGACGTGCGAAGCGCGCCATACGCCACGAGCGCCAACGCGACGACCACGACGAGCACCACAACGGCGATGATCGCCGACTTCTTCTGCCCTTTCGGATCGGGCGCTGCGGAAGGCGCATCCTCGCGCGACTCGGCGTTCTGCAGTTCGTCTTGCTCTACCGGTTCAATCATGTTCCCACCTTAAGCTAATGCGCTGATGGCGCGCAACCAACTTCCCAGCAAACCCGTGGCCATGGCAACCCCCATCGCGACGAGCAGCAGTCCGCATACCAGGTTAATCGCACGGTAATGCCGCTTGATGACGTCGAACGCGCCGGCGAGCTTCTCGATCGCCACCGCGCTGATGGCGAACGGCACAGCCAGCCCGAGCGAGTAGCACAGCAACAGCAGCACGCCGCGCGCCACCGAACCCTGAGCCGCCGCAAGGGCGAGCGCCGAGCCGAGGAACACGCCCACGCACGGCGTCCACCCGATGGAAAACACGATGCCGAACACCATCGAGCTGAAGAACGTTCGGGGACGCACCTCGGCTTGCGGCTTCACCGTGCGGTCGAGGAACGGCAATCGCAACAGCCCCGCGTAATGCAAGCCGAACACGACGACGATGACACCGCACACCACATTCACGACGGCCTCGTGCTGCACGAGCAACGCCCCGAGCGTTCCCGCCAGCGCGCCGAGCGCCACGAACACGATCGTGAAGCCCAACACGAACCCCGCAACGCGCACGAGCACGCGCCCGTTGCGCTGCGATGCGCTCGCGCCCGAGCCGACCGCATCGCTCGCATCCCCGGCGAAGTACGCCAGATACAGGGGCAGCATCGGCAAGATGCAGGGCGACACGAACGTGACGATTCCCTCTAGAAACGTGGCCAAATAATCCATGCGCGCATGATAGCAAAACGAAAACCCGCCCGGCATGGCATGCCGGGCGGGTTGCTAAGCCGTTATTCGCAGGCGATTAGTTGCCAGCGGCGCGAGCGGCCTGGTACTCGTCGACGAGCTTCTTCTGCACGTCGCCGGGCACCTGCTCGTAACCGTTGATCTCGATTTCGTAGCTGCCCTGGCCGCGGGTCATGGAACGCAGGTCGCGCGTGTAGTTCACGACCTCGGCGTACGGGGCTCGCATGATGATGACGGTCTCGCCCGCGTCGCCCGCCTCGGTGCCGACGATGCGGCCGCGGCGCGTGGAGATGTCGCCCATCACGGCGCCGGCGAACTCGTCGGTCACGCTGACGCGCAGGTCGGCCATCGGCTCGAGGATAATCGGGTTGGCCTTCTCGCAGCATGCGCGGAAGCCGATGCGCGCGGCGGTCTTGAACGCCATTTCGTTCGAGTCGACGGAGTGGTACGAACCGTCGAACACGGTGCACTTGATGTCTTCCATGGGGTAGCCCGCCAGGAAGCCCTCGGCCATGGCGTCTTGCACGCCCTTGTCGACAGCCGGGATCAGGCCGCCGGGAATGGCGCCGCCCTTGATCTCGTCCACGAACTCGTAGCCCATGCCGGTGTTGGGCTCCAGGCGCAGCCAGCAGTCGCCGAACTGGCCGGAACCGCCGGTCTGCTTCTTGTGACGGCCCTGGGCCTCGGCCTTGCCGCGGATGGTCTCGCGGTACGGAATGCGCACGGGGATGAGCTTTGCCTCCACGTTGGCGTTTTCCTTCATGCGGATGAGCAGCGTGTTAATCTGCTCGTCGCCCATGGCGTTGATCACGGTCTGGTGCGTTTCCTCGTCGCGGCGAATCTGGATGGTCGGGTCGGTTTCGGCAGCGCGGGCCAGGAACGTGCCCAGCTTGTCCTCTTCCTTCTTGTTCACGGCCTCGATGGCGACCGGGTACAGCGGCGTCGGGAACGGAATCGGCGCAATGGCGATGTTGCCGGAAGCCGAGTACGTGTCGGACGGGCGCGCGTCGTCGAGCTTCGGCACGATGATGATGTCGCCCGCCTTGGCGGACTTCACCTCAGTGGATTCCTTGCCCATCATGACGAGCAGCTTGCCCACGCGGTCCTTGTCGCCGGTGCGGGAGTTGACCAGGTCCTGGCCAGGCTCGAGAACGCCGGTGAGCACCTTGATGTAGGACAGGCGGCCCACGAACGCGTCAGCCGTGGTCTTGAACACGAAGCCCGCCGGCTCGCCGGTCTCGTCGATCTTTATCTTGTCGCCGTTCTGAAGCACGTAGGCGGCATGCTCGCGCGGATGCGGGAAGAAGGTGGCGATGTCTTCCATAAGGCCCTGGATGCCCTGCTTGATGATGGTGGAACCGGTGTAAACCGGCACGAAGACGCCCTGGTTGATGGCGTCGTGGATGCACTTCTCGATTTCCTCTTGGGTGAGCTCCTCGCCCTCGAGGTACTTCATCATGATTTCCTCGTCGGCCTCGGCCACGGCGTCGATCAGGCGCTCTCGGGCGCTGTCGGCGCGCTCCTGGTACTCGGCCGGGATGTCCTCGACGCGCTCGGGGGCGCCGTCCTTGTCGAAGTAGCGGGCCTTCATGCGCACGACGTCGATGACGCCCTGGAAGTCGGCCTGCTGGCCGAGCGGCAGCGTGACGGGAGAGAGGCGCTTGCCGAAGCGCGCGTGCAGCAGCGCCATGGCAGAGCTGAAGTCGGCGTTCTCGCGGTCGATGTGATTGATGTACACCGAGCGCGAGATGTTCATCTTCTCGGCTTCTTTCCACAGCTTCGTGGTCATGACCTGCGGGCCATCGACTGCGTCGACGACGAACATGGCCATCTCGGCAGCGTACATCGTGGCGATGGTGTCGCCGATGAAGTCGGGATGGCCCGACGTGTCCAGCAGGTTGATCTTGTAGTCCTTATAGGGAACGGGGGCCACAGACGTGCTGATGGTGAACTTGCGGCGGATTTCCTCGTCGTCGAAGTCGAGATACGACTTTCCGTCGTGCGTCGTGCCCATGCGCTGGGTGCGGCCGGAAACGAACAGCATCGCCTCGGCCAGCGACGTCTTACCGGCCCCGTCTTGGCCGACAAGCGCAATGTTGCGCACATGCTCGGGAATAGGTGCAGCCATGCGAACCACCATCTTTCATCCAAGGGCTAAGCCCGTTTACACACATGCAAACAGTATAGCCGAGGATGCGGTGCAGAGGCGCAAAAGGGGCGGGGGTTTTAGCACGTGCGGGCATGCGATTCACGTTCAAGGCGGTTTTACATCCGCACGTGCAAAAACCCCCGCCCCTTTTGCACCTTCCCTTTTACGCCAACGAGCCCATGGGATCCCAGGGCTCCAGCACGATGGGTTCCATCGTGTCGATGAGCTCGCGCTGCTCGGGCGTCAGGTACTTCTTGTCGACGACCACCTGGTACACGTACTCGTCGAACCACTCGTCGGTCAGCGAGTCGAAGCCGTCCTTGGCGCGGTCCTTGCCCCAGCTGTTCTCGACCTTCCACAGCGTGGAATTGCCGGCGGCGTCGAAGTTCACGCCTTCGAGCACCATCGCGTGCGTCATCAGCGACTCGCCGTAATCAAGGCGCGCGGCCTTGTCGAAACCGGCCATCACGTCGAAGCCGAACAAGCCGTCGATGTCGAGCGCCCGCAGGTCCATGATGCCGTCGGCGCGCACGAACGACTGGTCCACGTCGCAGCCGAACCACACGGGCAAATCGTCCTTCAGCTGGGCGATGGCGGCCGCCTTCAACTCGGCGGGCGTCAGGTTCAGGTAGCGCACGCCGCCCGCTTCCACCACATTGCCCAAACGGGCCACCGTGTACGTGCGGTTGAACGGCTTGTCTGCTGTCGGCGCGCTGATCAGCGATACGTAGTCGTCCAGGTTCAGGCCCACGGCCTCGTCGTAGAATTCCTGCGGCGTGTACGTGCCGGAAAGCACCAGGTTGTCGTCCTTGTCGCGCAGGCGCACGTCGAACGTGGCGGGCGGGTTGCCCAGGCACGTCACCAGCAGGCGCTGCACGTTTTCCATCATGTCGGCTTTGTAGGCGCGCAAATCGTCGGCAGTCGAACCCGCCGCATGGGCGCTGCGCAGCTCGTACGCGCACTTGCGCAAGTAGCGGGTCAGGTAGCCGTCGAGGTCGCCCGTGTTCTTCGAGCACGCGGTTTCGGGCATGGCCTCCTTGGGCACCACGCCGTACTTCTTCACGAGCGCGCGGAACATGTCCCACTGGCCGCCGTCGCCGACCGGGTCGGTCAGCAGGAACTGCACCAGGCGCCCCTCGCGCGGCTCGCCGACCGTATCGATGACGTTCTCGAAGAACCAATTGGCTTTTTCCAGCTTGTCCCAGAACAGCGGATAAGCCTGGCTGAACTCGAAGTTCTTCAGCTTGAACTTGCGCATGGTGTGAATGCGGAACGTGTTCAGCGACGCGAACATCCAGCAGCGGCCCGAGCGCTGTTGATCGGTGCGCTCGCCCTGCTTCACCTCGATGTCGAACACGGCCGTGGAAAGCGCCGCCTGCTCGGGCACCTTCGCCACCGGACGCACGCCCTGCGCCGTCACCGCGTTCTTCGCCACGACGTTCGCGCGATCCGCGAAAAACGCCTCGTTTGCCTGCGCGATGTCGTCGAAGGTGATGCTGATCGCCTCGTCCATGATGGTCCTTCCGTCAAAAGTCCTACTCGGCTGCCAGTTCGGCTTGGATGCGCTGGGTGCGCTCGACCACTTCGGCCTTCACGCGGTCGATGTCGATCGTGGGCCATGCGCCGTCGCGGTAGACCACGTTGCCGTCGCACATGGTCAGCACGACGTCCGACCCGTGGCCGGCATACACGACGTTGGTCAGCATGTCGTTCACGGGGCACCACGACGGGCCCGCAACGTCGAGCACGCACAGGTCGGCGGCGAAGCCCTGCTTCACCAGGCCGCAATCGTCGCGCCCCTGCGCCAAGGCGCCCGCGCGCGTGGCGGCGAACACCACCTGCTTGGGCGTGATGGCGGTCGGGTCAAGCTGGTTGCCCTTCGGCAGCATCGCCATCAGGTACATGTCCTGGAACATGTCGTGGTTGTTGTTCGAAGCCATGCCGTCGGTGCCGATGGCCACGTTCACGCCGCCTTCGATCATCTGCGCCACGGGTGCGAAACCGCTGGCCAGCTTCAGGTTCGAAGCCGGGTTGTGCGCCACGGTCACGCCGTGTTTCGCCAAGATGGCGATGTCATCGTCATCGACCCACACGCAGTGCGCGGCGATGGCCGGCACGTCGAAGGCGCCGAGCGATTCCAACCATTGCACCGGCGACTTGCCGTCGTGACGCCCGCGGCAGTCCGCGACTTCCGACTTCGTCTCGGAAACGTGCACGTGCATGCGCGTGTTGCGCTCGCGCGCCCAGTCGAACACGCTCTTGGCGCACACGTCGTTGTTGGTGTACTCGGCATGAATGCAGCCTTCGAACCTCACGCGGCCGTCAGCCATGCCGTCGATGTTGCTTATGCCGTCTTCCATTTCGGCGAATATCTCGTATTCCTGGATGGGCTTGGGTTCGAACGCCAGCGGCGACGTGCACAGGTTGGCTTTCATGCCCAAGTCGACCACGGCGCGGGCGCGTTCGGGCGTGTGGTAGTACATGTCGGAAAAGCTCACCGTGCCGTAGCGCAACATCTCGGCGCCGGCCAGCAGCGTTGCCCAGTAGTTGTCCTCACCGGTCATCTTGCCTTCGAACGGCCAGCATTTCTGCTCGAGCCACGCCTGAAGCGGCAGGTTCTCGGCGTAACCGCGCAGAAGCGTCATGGGCGCATGGGCGTGCGCGTTGTACAGGCCGGGCATGAGCAGCTTGCCGGCGCCGTCGTACACCTCGCCGTATTTGGCCGCGTCGGCAGGCTCTTCCCCGCCGATGTAGTCGATCTTGCCGTCCGCCACGCCGACCCACTGGCCGGCCGCGTATTCGAAGTTCTCGTCGATGATGCCGATGTTCGCAAACAACATGCCGTCTCCTATCTCTGGCAGGAAGTGAAGCTCATGCTCCTGTCATCCTGAGCGGAGGCGCGAAGCGCCGGAGTCGAAGGATCTCGGGCTTTGCCCGCATGCTTGGCATGAGCGGGCAGAGCCCGAGATCCCTCGCTCCGCTCGGGATGACAAAACACAAGCCCCGTAGCAAATAGCATTCTCATTATAGGACTATGTCGACTACCTTTAGGCAACAACCCGTAAATCAGCAGGCGCGCTGTGCTATTATTCAGCACGTTCAAACCGACAGAGAGGGAGTTGCATTATGGCAGACGAATCGCTCGACTGCGGCGGCGCGTGCAGCGGCTGCAATGTCGAAGGCTGCGGCTCGCGCACCGAGGCCCCCAAGCCCACGGCCCGCAAGAGCGTGAAGAACGTCATCGGCGTCGTGTCAGGCAAGGGCGGCGTGGGCAAATCGCTCGTCACGAGCCTGCTCGCGTCCGAAATGGCGCGCAAGGGCTTCAAGGTGGCCATCCTCGACGCCGACGTCACCGGTCCTTCCATCCCGAAGACGTTCGGCATCCACGGCCAGATCTCGGCCGACGCCGACGGCATCAACCCGGCGCAGACCGAAAGCGGCATCAAGGTCATGTCCATCAACCTGATGCTTCCGCAGGCCGACTTGCCCGTCGCATGGCGCGGCCCGGTCATCACCGGCATCCTGAACCAGTTCTGGGACGAGACCAATTGGGAAGACGTCGACTACATGTTCGTCGACATGCCCCCGGGAACCTCCGACGTGTTCCTGACGGTCATGCACGCCTTCCCCATCGACGGCATTATCACCGTGTCGGCTCCCCAGGAGCTCGTCGCCATGATCGTGGGCAAGGCCGTGAACCTGGCACACGACATGGACAAGCAGGTCATCGGCTTGGTCGAGAACATGGCGTACTTCAAGTGCGACGAATGCGGCAAAGACCACTACATCTTCGGCGAGCCCCAGGGCAAAGTCGTCGCGAAGCGCTACCAGATTCCGGCGCTGGCAACGCTGCCGCTCGACCCGACGTTCGCGCGCGCCTGCGACGAGGGCCAGATCGAGAGCTACGACGTGGAAGGCGCCCTGAACCCGATCATCGACCAAATCGAGGCCGTCGCCGCCCGCAAGGTGGCAGCCGAATAACCCAACGCAACCAAAGGCCTCATCCAAAGTGTCTGAGGCCGTTTGGATGAGACTTGTTTCTGAATTCTGTTTACGATTCTCGGACATGTGCCGCGCGCTTCTTGCTATGATGGGAGCGGCGTTACACGACAAGACCTGAAGGGGGTCGCCATGGGAATGAAGGCTGAGGAAAAGCTCGAGATTTCTTTCGACGAGCTGACGACGTACCTGCACGCGAACCACTCCGTGTACATGGACGTCAACGGCGCCAGCTACTACCTGACCGACGTTAACGACCGTTATTGGCGCGTTCAGGACACCTCGAAGCTCAACGAGAAGAGCCATTACGTTGACTGCAGCGAGCTCGTCCCCACCATCAGCGAGTTTTTGTCCCTGCCGTTCGGCGAAGACAACAAGTGCATCAAGGACCTGTTCGACGAGGCCGAATTCTACGCTTCGGTCAAGCCCGAATAGAAACAACTAAATACCTGTTCGAGAACGGCTCCTTCGGGAGCCGTTCTTATGCGAGGAAGCAGGCAATTGCGCAATGAGTGACATATCGATGGAACCCACCCACCTTCCCGACGGCCAAGACGCGCGCGTCGAAAGCGACGAGCAGCACGGCGAAAGCCCCAAGGCGGTCATCGCGGCCGTGCTGGCCAACATCGCCATCGGCATCGTGAAGTTCATCGCCGCGTTCGTATCCGGCTCGTCGGCGATGGTCTCGGAAGGCATCCATTCCATCGTCGACTCGGGAAACGGCTTGCTCATCCTGTTCGGCATGAAACGCGCCGAGCGCAAGCCCGACCTGGCGCACCCGTTCGGCTACAGCCAGGAGCTGTACTTTTGGACGCTCGTCGTGGCCATCATGATCTTCGCGCTCGGCGGGGGCTTCTCGATGTACGAGGGCATCTCGCACATCATGCACATCACGCCCGAGACGGCGCTTGGCGACCCGACGCTCAACTACGTCATCATCGCCATCTCGGCGGTCATCGAAGGCGTGTCGCTTTCGGTGGCGTTGCGCGAGTTCAACGCGGCACGAGGCAGCACGAGCCCCCTGCGCTTCATCCGCGAGGCGAAAGACCCCAGCCTGTTCACCGTGGTGCTCGAGGACTCGGCGGCCGAAATGGGCCTGCTGTTCGCGTTCCTAGGAACGCTCTTGGGGCACCTGACCGGCAACCCCTACTTCGACGGCATCGCCTCGGTGCTCATCGGCGTGCTGCTCGCGTGCGTGGCGATCATCTTGCTGCGCGAGACGAAGGGCCTCATCATCGGCGAAGGCCTGAACGGCGAGGAGCTGAAGCAGCTGGCGCGTATCGTGGAAGCCAACCCCAACGTGCGCAAGTGCGGGCGCATTCTGACGCTGTACCTGGGGCCGCATGACTTGCTCGTGACCATCGACGTGACGTTCGAGGAAACAGCCGAGCGCAGCAACATCGACCACGCCATCGACGCGCTCGAGCGCGCCATCGTGGCCGCGTTCCCCCAGACCACGCGCATCTTCATCGAGCCCGAAGACCTCGAGCTCACCCAAGCGGCAGCCAAGCGCGCAACGGAGATCATCGAAGCCGCCAACTGAGGCGGAGTCGATACCGGGACTATGCGCGAAAGCTACTCGGCCTCGGGCTTGCAGTCGACTTTCGTCACCATCACGACATCGAAGGGCAGCCCTGCCCACATCTGGCGCACCATCGAATGCGAGAATATGTCGGTCACCTTGACCTCTTCGCCCTTGCGCATCACCACGATGGAGGCCGAGTCGGCGCAACCCTTCTTGCTGAGCTTGTGGACCTGCGAGTACAGCTTGCCGGCCGCGATGCCGTGCTTATCGCTCTTCAGCGTCAGGCAGAGCTTCCCGTCGTCGGTCACGTGCGCGCCCCCGACCGCGTTTTCTTCCGTGCCGGTTACCCAGCCCTGATCGTCGATGGGGTCGAACGCGTATTTCACCTCACTCGACTCGTTCACCACGTCGAGCACGCGCAACAGCAGCGACACGTTCATGTCGGGCGTCGTCTTCTGAAGCGACGCCTTGAACTCCTCGACCTTCTGATGGAGCGGGTCGTCTTCGATGCTGTAGTATTGCATATCCTCTGCCGTCATGTCCGCAATCCTTTCAGCTGCTTCATCGGGCCCTGAAGGGCGCCCGTTCATGGCGCTATTCTACACAAGCGGGAATTGGGCGTCTGTGGTTTTGATGCACAATAACGCCCAAGCGGGATAGGGCGTTTTGCGCAACGAGTTTCGCCTGGACGTCGAACTGCCCGCGTTTACAGAATCGTGCGCAGGTAGGCGATAATGTCATCCGACTCGTACATGGCCTTCCCGTCCACGACGAGGCAGGGCGACTGCACCTTGCCGCCGAGCGCCCGCAAATCGTCTGCGTTGGTTCCCTCCAACACGCTGCGGTGCTCCATTTCAATCCCCTCTTGCTCGAGGAAGCGGTCGACCTTCATGCAATACGGGCACCCCGGCTTCACGTACAGGTACATGTCCTCAAAACGCGCCATCATAGGCTCCTTTCCTCGGAATGGTTCGATTCTATCGCTTCTTCGGCCAAGAACGCACCGCAGACGGTGTAGCTGTCACCTGGCTGGTACTCCGAACCCTTCCAGTACGCGAACGAGTAGCCTTCCCGCGTTGGCGCCTCGTGAATCGATATGACGGCGCCCTTCGCATGCGATTCGACAATCGGACCGGCATCGCCGTCGTCCACGCCGCCGTTCAGGTCGTAGGTGATGACGCAATCGCCTTCCGGCTCGGGTCCGGGTTCGGGCCCAGGCCGTCGCGGTTGAGGTCGTCTGCCCACGCCTTGGGGATTTCGAGCCCGATGATCTCGACGGACTGCCTGCCACCCGAGGCGCCGGTGGACGTCACGTCGAAGTCGAAGGCCACGCCCAGCTTCACGACCAGGTCGAACTACAGGTCCATGATGTCGACGTCGAAATCGACCTTCGGGGTGTCGATGGATATGCTCCCGCTGGTAAGCGCGGAGGATTGCGTAGCATGCTGATGTCGTAGTCGAACATGTGCGGCGAGCACAGGAAGCCGAACACGAGCGCGAGCAGCATGGCGAATGCGAAGTACGCCTGGCACAAGCGCAGCCCCACTGGAAAGCGCCCGAACTCCGGGACACCGCTATCGCTGGCCACCAAAGCCTCCCTAGCCAGCAGCAGCAGCGGAAGCGGAAGATGCGCTTGCTGACCCGTCGGCCGCCAGCTCGTCCTCGATGGCCTTGACGCTCTCGGAGATGTCGTCGATTTCCGCGAGGATGCGCGCCTTCTCGTCGTCGCCCAGCGCGCCCGATTGCCCGACGGCGTCGCGCAACGCGTCGTTCGACATGCTGACCGCTCCTGCCACGCTGCCGATGTCGCTCCGCGCAGCGGCCCTCTGCGCCGCCTCCTGCTGCTGCGCTATCTCGGCGGCTTGCTCGGAATGCTTGTTCTGCTCGTCGACCCCGGGCGGGTTAATGAGGTACAGCGACCACACGATGGCGCCGAACACGAAGATGACGACGGCCGCGATGTTCATGACGTCGCGCGGCACCCGCGCGATGAGCCGTTCGAGCAAGGGGTACACCCACCAGGTTATGATGGCCGCCACCACGCCGAAGGCCATCGTGTTCTGCAGGCAGACCTGCCCGCCGATGTTGGCGAAGTTGTCGCGATAGTCCCACAGCTGCAAATCGGCGTTCACGATGAGGCCCATGCCGCCCTCGATGACGGTGCACAGAAGGGCGCCCGCGAAGAAGCTGATGACGTAGGCGGCCCACCGCTTCTTGCCGGCAAACTTCTTCTTCAGCCACAGGAAGAACGGGTACAGCACGAGCGCGATGACGACGACCGCCGCGCCCTCCATGGGGAACGGGTAGAGCCAGTCGCGCCAGAGCATCGTGTTCGTGGGGTCGTACTCGCCCTGCACGAGGCCCAAGATGATGAACTGGCACATGCCCATCTCCATCCAGTGGCCGATGATGGAGAACACGATGAAGTAGATGACGAGGTTGCGGACGAACGGCCAGCCGTGGCGGTTGACGACGAAGTCCTCCTTCTCGTAGTCGCCGTCGCCCTTGGCCAGGTCGTTCACCAGCGTTGCCTTCACGCGCTTCGAGAAGATGAAGTAGAGGAACAGGAAGATGTAGAACGCGCCGCTGGTCAGAAGGGCGATTGCGTTGAACTGGCCGGTGGCCACGTCGAAGGCCGCCGGAACGACGACGCCGATGGCGGCCATGACGATGACGAAAGGCCGCGCGATCTTGTATCGGTTGATGAACATCCAGAAGGCGACGCCCTCCAGGATGACCATGAGCCAGTCCATCATGGACGACACGTCGTACGTCATCAAGTCGCGCGAAGTGAGCATGAGCCACACGAGGTAGACGGCGATGTGCCCCGCGAACAGGATCTGCACGGCGCGCATGAAGCCCATCTTGTTGGGCGCCGAGAACTTGATGGCGTCGTATGCCCGCTTGGCCGACTTGGTGGCCGCCCTGTGGTCTTCGTGGGCCTTCTTGCGGGTCTCGCGCTCGCGCTTGCTCGCAGCCTTGGCTCGCTCGCGGTCGCCGCTGCGCTCGGCGATTACGCTGATGCGCATGGCCTCGTCGGCCTCCTCGTCGGCTTCCATGGCGATGCCCGCCATGGCAACCGCTTCGGCAGCGTCGAGCTGCGCCGCCTGGGTGATCTTGGCACGCTCGGCCTTGCCCGTCGTGTATGCGCGGTCAATCGCCTTCTCGGCGTCTTCGATCGCCTTGAGACGCGATTCGACGTCGTCAACGCCTTCGATGACGCCCTTCTCGTCTGTCATAACAATCTCCTATTTCGGTTCGTCGGCGAATCTGCCGGGTCTGCCAAATCCCAGTGGCTTCATTCTGCCATATTTGCCTGGGGTCTCCTATGTGAAAACCGGAGCCTACGACGAGTGGCGTTGCGTCTCCAGGAACACGAACGCGAGCAATGCCACCAACAGCGGCTTGAACCACCTGTACGAAACGAACGCCCGCGGGAACTTCGCGTAATCGTACGAAGCGCATCCGCGCCCTTCTTCGACCGCCTCTTCCGTCTGCTTCCTCCTTCTGCAATCGCCGCAGCGGTTGCCATATGCGCCTTTTTCTCGCAGCACTGGGGTCAGGCTGCGGGAGCCCACGCTTCTCTGATCGTTTGAGCTTCCGAGCAATCTACGCTCGGATGGGGCAGTCTGTCTCACGAACTTGCGCACCGAACGAGAAGTGGCCCCGTAATTCACGGCTCGAGATTGCGCCTGTGGGTTGTTCTGGTCGGAAGTAGACCGGGGCTGGTTCGCCGTGCCGCATTCAAGTTCATGTGAGATGGTTTGCCTTGCATGGCAGGCTGAACACTAGCTTGCGAATGGCGATGAAGGAGGTTGGGCTTTAGCAACCATCAAGAACGGGCGCAGAGCTGCTCCGTCACGCTTTTCGCGTTCGTTCTGTCTTTCGCCATGAGCTATCCTCTCACCTTTCGGTAAGCCGTAGCGCGGGCGGCGCCAACTATTTCGATATAGCCTTCCGCCTGCATCTTCTGCAGGATGCGCTCGACCGTGTGCTGGCCCATGACGGGGATGTCGTCATGGCCCTCGTGAATCATGCCCAGCACGTATCGGTACCCGGAGATCTCGCGCTCGTCGCGGTTTTTCGGCTCTACTTAATGCTCTCGCCACAGCGAAAGCAACGGTGCCGACGCTCCTGCGTTCCTGGTCGGTAAAATGTCGGTTGGTTGTCGGTTTCAAAAGGGAACAGGCCAGCGACTATGCCGCTGACCTGCGAATACTTGGTGGAGCATAGGGGGATCGAACCCCTGACCTCATGGCTGCCAGAGCATACAATTGTTCTTATTTGGCTAGGCCTCTGAGCTGTGGTTTTTTCTATCAGCGCTTTCAGGCCGCCCCTCCCCCATCACCGCTATCAGGCGCGTTTCGATGCTTGATGTAGTCAGTTTGTGGTCTGAAATGTAGTCCAGAATGTAGCCCGGGCGTCTTGCCGCAAAGGATGTGGAAAACGTCAGATTGGAGCTACAGATGAAGTACACCAGCAGGGGACTGAGACGTCGCGGCGACTCGGACAAGTGGCACGTCACGCTGAGCCACAGGGACCCGCTGACCGGCGAGCTCGTCCCCTCCTACCACACGGTGTCGGCGAGGACCGAGAAGCAGGCGAGGAAGCGGCGCGACGAGCTGATAATCGAGCTCGAGCGCAGGGGGTCGGCGGTCTCGTCCCGCATGACGCTCGCCGAGTACCTCGAGAAGTTCATCCAGATGAAGAGCGACAGCGGGACGCTCGAGCGCTCGACGGTCGACCATTACCGCAAGCACGCCAAGGTCGTGTGCAGGTACATCGGCGGCTACAAGCTCGCGGACGTGAGCATCGCAGTCGTGAGCGGCTGGATGAGCCAGATGGTCCAGGAGGGCTACGCCCCAAGGTCGGTCGGGAAGCCGTTCGGGCTGCTGAAGCTGGCTTTGAAGCACGCAGTCGCGATGGACCTCATCGCGAAGAACCCCTGCGAGTTCTGCAAGCCGCCGAAGATCAAGCGCAAGAAGCTGAATGTCCTCGACAAGAAGGAGCGCACCCGGCTCCTCCAGCTCGCCCGCGACGGGGAGCCAGAGCCCCTCGCGCTTGCCATCGAGCTCGCGCTCACCACCGGAATGCGCCGCGGCGAGATATGCGGGCTACGCTGGTCGGATCTAGGCGATTGCGAGATCACCGTCAACCGGGCCATAAGCCTCGACCAGGGCACGCCGTACGTCAAGGAGCCCAAGACCGAGGGGAGCCACAGGACGATACCGCTGACGAGCAGGCTCTACGCCGTGCTGCGCGCAATCGAGAAGGACGAGCGGTACGTGGCGGCCGAACTCGGTGTGAAGTTCGGCGACCCCTTCATCCTCGGGACGCCCGACCCCGACAGCCGCCCCTTCCACCCCACCCGGCTCACGCGCGAGTTCCAGGCGTTCTGCAAGATGCACGGATTCCAAATGACATTCCACGACCTTCGCCACACGTTCGCCACCATGATGATCGCGAACGGCACCGACGTGCGCACGGTGGCTAGCTACCTAGGCCACTCCAACGTTGCCATGACGCTCAACACCTACGCAGAGGTCGATCCGGACGCGAAGCGCGCCGCGCTGAGCAAGATCGACGAGAGCTTCGACGTCGACCTCATGGGCGCGTTCGTTGATCCCGAGCCGCCCGCGCTCACTCTCGAGTTCACGACAGAGCAGCTCCGCGCGATGCTCGCCGAGGCCGAGCGGAGAGAGGCCGCCGATGCTTAAGACGGTCCCGAGGGCCTGCTGCGCTTAGCCAGACGACTCGCCAAGGCAACGCTGAGGTGGATGCAATTTCCACCAGCAACAGATATTGCGTTGTAATTCCTTCAGCCTATGGCCGTCGTAGCCGACGGCAAACCTGCTACGGCGTATAATTGCATCGTCACGCCAACCGAATACCTGCAGCCAATACCCCCAATGAGGGGCACCTGTCCATTTGGTATTGGCTGCAATCCCAAACGGCGTGACACCCGGGGCGGGTGTCTCTCATTCCGAGAGGTTCGCCGCCAGCCCGTGGATGTGCCTGCCAGGAAAGGACGGTCCCATGGCCAGCAAGAGCGAAATCCCCCGCGAGGTGGTCACCGCCATCGTTCAGAGCTCGGAACGGCTTGAAGGAGCAGCATCGATCCTCGCCATGCTCGAGGAGAAGGCCGACACCTCCGGCGAGGGCGTCAAGTCATCGGAGCTCGCCGCTGTGCGCAGCCTCGTCGAGATGAGCGTCAATCAGCTCGACGAGGCCTGGGAAGAAGTCTAAAACCAACGTTTTGCCATGAGCGGGATTTGAGCAGGCGCCCTTCGGGTTATGAGCCCGCGTTTCCAGTATCGGGACGTCCCGCCATTTCCGCCTGTCAAACCGTTAAGCACGGGCGATGGAGGTTGCTGGGCTCGAGCAGGACGAGAGAACGCCCGTGTGCACCAACACGCTCTTCAAGTTCATGGACCCCAACACGTTCAACCGCTGGCGCAGACAGTACTTCGCGAACCACGGCCTCGGCGAGTTCGGGCCGTCGGTACGCTACACGGACTCGACCGGCAGGAAGCGCTGGCGCAAGGGCGCGTACATCGGCTACAACCTTCACGAGCTCAGGCACACGCAGGCCACGCTGCTCATTGGGTCCGGCGCGGACATCAAGACGGTGCAGCAGAGGCTGGGGCACTCGTCGGCAAGCCTCACCATGGACATCTACGCGCACTTCATCGCACAGAACGACCGCGTCGCCGCGAACACGATCGGAGGAATCCTGGCCGAAGCGGCAGAGAAACCGGAGGAGCCCGCAAGGCATACGCTCAGCGATGCCGATAGAGCGGCGATCGTGCAGCGCATGGCGGACGGCGCTTCGCTCGAAGCAGCCATTTCGGCCGTTAAGCCCGATGTGAGTGTACTGGAGCTGCTGGGGCTGTAGCGTGCGCGGGGAATCGCCTTGTGGCGCCTTGGGCTCCACCGGCGCCTCGTCCTTGAAGCGGC
>CAJOIP010000010.1 GCA_905234785.1 uncultured Eggerthellaceae bacterium | reverse complement strand
ATGGGCATGCAGTCGCTCATCGAGCTGCAGCAGAAGAACGAGCGCATGCGCGCCGAGGATCCCACGGTCGACGAGATAACGTACGATTTCTTCTGCTCGACGACGCCCGCCGAGTGCCTCGACCAGGTGAAGGAGATGTTCGAGAAGACCGGTCCCTGGCCTATGGAGGTGCATTTCGTAGTTGACGAGGGTTCTTCGTTCGACGAGCACTTCAACGACGCGTTCTCGCAGATTTTCGCAATGGGTTACGAGTCCATCGTGTCCATCGGCGGCGACGTGCCGACCATGCCGAAGGGCCATATCAAGCAGGCGTTCCAGTGGCTCGATTACTTCCAGGCCATCGGCAAGCCCGGTTTCGCGTACGCGCCGTGCCAGGAGTGCGGCACGTCGCTCGTGGGTTTCAGCTACAACACGGTGATGGACCACACGGGCGTGTACTACAACATGGACGGCCGTCCGGCGCTCGACGGTTATCTGGAGAAGTTGAAGGAAGCCGACGTGCCTTCGGCGTATTTCGACCCGGTCGCCGACGTGGACGAGGTCGCCGATCTGGCGCATGCCGTGTCGTGCATGAAGGCCATCGCCGAGGCCGCGAAGTACCAAGACCTCTTCGTGCCGCGCCGCACGCTCGGATGGGTCGAGTTCATGGGCATTCAGGTGTCGACGCCGCCCAACGAGAACCACGACCCGCGCGATTACCTCGACGGCGATGCCGACGTGCCTGCAGAAGCGCTTGCCGAAACCCAGGAGCTCACCGACGAGGACCGCGCGCGCGTGGCCGAGCTGAACGCCGCCATGCAAGGCAAGCAAGCCGCCGAGAACGCCTACGAGGCCGGGAAGTACGAGTAGTCCCGCTGGGTAGGCCTCCGCAGGCGGCATGCCGGGATCGGGCTCGTCGTACTCGTAGGGGCGCACTCCGTGCGCCCGCCGCCGAAGGCGGCATGTTGCAATTGGTGAAAGGATGCAAGTGACCGAACATCTTCACGACACCATCGCGCTTTGCCCCGAGTGCCTGAAGGAGCTGAAGGCCGACGTGTACGCCGCCGCCGACAAGTCGGTGTGGATGGCGCGCACGTGCCCCGAGCACGGCGAGTACCAAACGCGCATCTGGCCCGATGTCGACCATTATCGCTGGCTGACGGCGCAGGCCATGCCCAAGACGGCGCCGCAGAACACCATTCCGTGCACGGCGCCGTGCCCGTTCGGCTGCGGCACTTGCGCGCGCCACGAGCGCCGCGGCACGCTGCTTGAAATCGAGTGCACGTGGATGTGCAACCTGAAGTGCCCCGTGTGCTTCATGAGCGCCGACACCGAGGAACACGACCCTTCCATTGAGGAAATCGGCGCCATGTACGATGTCATCGCCGACGCCGTGGGAACCGACGGCGCCGTGCAGCTGACGGGCGGCGAGCCCACGTGCCGCAAGGACCTTCCCGAAATCATCAAGATGGGCCGCGAGAAGGGCTTCTGGGGCATCGAGTTGAACACCAACGGCTTGGTCATCGCATCGCGCCCGGGATACCTGGAGCAGCTGCGCGATGCGGGCGTCACGGGCCTGTTCCTGTCGTTCGACGGCCTGACCGGCGACGTGTACGAGACGACATGCGGCCGCGATATCCTGAATGTGAAGCTGCGCACGGTCGAACGTTGCCGCGAAGCCGGCGTGCAGGTGGTGCTGTGCATGACCATTCTCGCGGGCGTGAACGACGACCAGCTGGGCGACGTGCTGCGCTATGGCATGGAAAACTCCGACGTCGTGGCCGGCCTGGCGTTGCAGCCCGCCTTCACATCGGGCCGCTTCGACGCGCGCCAGGCGCAGGGCATGACGGCGGGCGACACCATCTTCAAGCTGGCCGAGCAATCGGAAGGCCTCATCCGCGTGCAGGACATCTGGCCGCTTGGCACGTCGAACCCGCTCTGCGACACGGGCGTGTTCCTGGTGAAGGGGCCGGCGCCCGACGGCGTTGCCGAGCACCCCAGCGGCTTCTGGCCCGCGACGCAGTTCATGTCGGTCGACGAGTACCACGAGGGCTTCAGCCCCGACAGCCCGCAGGGGTCGGTCTTCCTGGACATATTGGCGAAGAAGGGCGTCTACGTCGCTGACGGCCTTTCCATCGTCATCATGGACTACATGGACGCCTACACGATGGACATTCAGCGCTTGCGCGAGTGCTCGATGATGGTCACGGTGCCTCGTACCACCTGACCGACGCCAAGGGCTGCCGCGTGTACCCGCCTTGGATGAAGGAAGAGCTGCGCGACGGCAAAATCGACAACGACCTGGTCGTGAAGTACCTATTGGGTGAGACGAAAAAGCCCTGAGGAGTTTTGTCCCATCATGAAAGGATTTCGATGGCAAGCGAGGTTTCCTATTCCATAACGATCAACCGCGATGCGTGCATCAAGTGCGGGCTTTGCGAGCGATTCTGCCCGACTGAGGTCTACATCATGGACGACGGCCCGCAACCGGTGCATCCCGAGTGGTGCTGGGGTTGCGAGACGTGCTCGGGCAACTGCCCGCAAGACGCCATCAAGGTGGAAGTGAACCCCGATGCGCTTTCCGCCGCTGACGACCATCCGCGCGCGAAGCTCATCGACGACGAGACGGTCGCCACGTACAAGGAATGGGCGCAGACGCTGCGCGAGGTGCTGCAGCTGCGTTGGCATCCGGTGGGCGTGCGCCTCATCCGCAAGGGCGAGCCGTACCCCGAAGGAGTGCAGATTCCCAAGGAGCGCATGCGCTACTGCCAGTCGATGATGGCGGCGCGCCGCGGCGTGTCGCTGCTCATGCCGGCGAACCGCCATTCGTGCCCCGATGGCACCAGCATCCTGGGGTTGACCGAGGTGCCGCCGAAACTCGCTTCCGGCGAGATTTACATCCTGTTCCACAAGCTCGACACCCAAGAGGCCGCCAGTCGCATGGTGAACGAACGCCCCATGCTTGAACCCTATAGCATGGACGCCACCTGCGTGTTTCCGCTCGACGACCCGAAGGCGAC
Source organism: uncultured Eggerthellaceae bacterium (assembly GCA_905234785.1). Taxonomy (GTDB): domain Bacteria; phylum Actinomycetota; class Coriobacteriia; order Coriobacteriales; family Eggerthellaceae; genus UBA9715. The sequence continues at coordinate 48,759 of CAJOIP010000010.1, read as the reverse complement.
GGTCGACGTCGTGTCGATTATGGGCAATCCCGAGCAGATGATGTGGCTTTCGATGGCGACGTCGTATTACACGGGGCATCGCCACGACTTCCATGCTTCGGGTTACAACTCGCATTGTGTTGAAGTGACGCTTTTGCCCATGCGCGACAAGAAGATTAACATCTCGTTTGGCTGCTATGGCGGTCGTGCGTCTTCCGATGTGGGCGACGACATGATGATGATGGGCGTGCCCGTCGAGCTCATGCCCGATATCGTGAAGGGCGTGCGCGAACTTTCCAAGCGCGTCATCCCGCAAGAGCGCGACAAGATTTACTTGCCGCCGATGAGGGGATAGCATGGCCACCGCCCTGTTCACGATACGCGATGCGCGGGAAGACGACATGCCGCTGATCGACGCGTACGCGGCGGCCGAGGGGATGGGCGTCATTCCCGGGCCTGCGCGCGTGCGGGTGGCGGTCAATGCCGACGACGCCGTGGTGGGGTTCTGTCGACTGCAAGACGACGCCAACGGCATCGCGTACGTGAACCCCATCGTCACGTATTCCGCTTGGCGTGGGTACGGGGTGGGGAAGGCCCTCATCGAGGATGCCCACGCACTCGTCGGCGAGCTTCGCCTCATTGCGCGCGGCACGAGCGAGGGGTTCTACCGCAAGCTCGGCTTCGTCGACATGCCGTGGGCACACGTCGATTTGGAAGCTGCCGAAGAGGATTGCGACAACTGCCCGTATCGCGCCGAGTGCGGTCCGGTTCCCATGAGGCTCGAGGCGTAAAATGTGCAAAAGGGACAGTCCCTTTTGCACATAAGAGGAGGTTCGCATGGCCATTATCGCTGCATATGCTGTTCCGCATCCTCCGCTCATCATTCCGGCTGTCGGCCGTGGCGACGAGCGCGCTATCCAAGATACGATCGACGCATTCAGCCAGGTGGCGCGTGAAATCGTGGAACTTGACCCCGATTTGCTCATCGTCACGTCGCCGCATGCGCCGTGCTTCCGCGATGCGTTTCACGTGACTACCGATTCGCGTTTGTTTGGCGACATGTCGCGGTTCAGGGCATTTCACGAAAAATTGCAGGCAGATGTCGATGTTGAGTTCTCGCGGGATTTGGCGCGGAGAATGAACGAAGCGGGCGTGTTCACCGTCGACAGCGATCAGTATCGCGACGCAATGGACCACGCGACGTATGTCGCCTTGTATTTCGTTCGGGAAGCCTATCGCAGGGCGGGCGCATCCGTTACGCTGCCATGCCCGATTGCGCGCATCGGTTTATCGGGGTTTTCCTACGAGACGCACAGGCAAGCTGGCAAGGTAATAGCCGACACGGTTGAGGCAAGCGGCAAGCGCGCCGTGTTCATCGGGTCGGGAGACTTGTCGCATAAGCTGACCCCCGAAGGGCCGTATGGGTTCGCGCCCGAAGGCCCGGTCTTCGACGGGCAAATCGGCGAGATCTTCACATCGGGCGAGCTCGACCGGCTCTTCGAGTTCGACCCCGATTTCGCCGATGCTGCGGCCGAATGCGGCTTGCGCTCGTTCCAGATGATGGCCGGCGCCATCGAGGGCCTCGGCTTCTCGTCGGAGCTCCTCAGCTTGGAGGGCCCCTACGGCGTTGGTTACGGCGTCGCCGCATTCAGGAAGTAAGCGTCGTTCATCCAAACAGCCTAAGGCTGTTTGGATGTGATGTGAGGAGCGGTTATGAGCGAGATAGACCCCCATGTGAAACTGGCGCGTCTGAGCGTCGAGATGTTCGTGAACGAGCGCCGTGTGGCGGAAATTCCCGCGGACACGCCGGCAGAGCTGCTCGAGCAGCGGGCGGGCGCGTTCGTGTCGCTTCATTCACACGGGCAACTGCGCGGGTGCATCGGCACGATTTCGGCTGTATGCGCGAACCTGGCCGAAGAGATCATCCAGAACGGCATTTCGGCTTGCACCCGCGATTTCCGCTTCAATCCCGTAAGGCCCGACGAGCTCGACTATCTCGAGTATTCGGTCGACGTGCTGGGCGCGGCAGAGGCCATCGAATCAGCCGATCAGCTGAATCCCGCGCGGTATGGCGTCATCGTGACGAAGGGCTGGCAACGGGGGCTGCTGCTCCCGAACCTCGAGGGCATCGACACGGTCGCCGAGCAGGTGGCAATCGCCAAGCGGAAGGCGGGCATCGCCGTCGACGATGACGACGTGCAGCTCGAGCGCTTCGAGGTCGTGCGCCATACGCTCGGCGGGGCCCCTCGGAAGTAGCCTGATGATGGAAGGGCACCGTGGCAATTACGGGCGCATCACCTCGATGGCGCTCGACCCCATCGAGAAGAAGCCGATTGCGCGCTTCAACCCGGGCACGACGGTCCTTTCCGTCGGAAGCTACGGCTGCACGATGGATTGCCCGTTTTGCCAGAACGCCTCGATCGCGCGCGCCGGAGCCGATGACGTCCCCTGGCGGGAAATCGCGCCTGACGAGCTCGTCGCGCAAGCGCTCGGGCTGAAGGCGCAACGCTGCATCGGCATCGCCTACACGTACAACGAGCCCCTGCTCGGTTGGCGCTACGTCCGCGACACGGGGCGTCTCGCCCATGAGGCTGGCCTCGTGAACGTGCTCGTCTCGAACGGCATGGCGAGCCCCCATGTCCTTGGGGAAGTCGCGCCGCTCATCGATGCGGCCAACATCGACTTGAAGTGCTTCACCGAAGAGGGCTATCGCAGCCTCGGAGGCGACTTGAACGTCGTGAAGCGGACCATCGAGACGCTCGCGAACCTCGACACCTGTCATGTGGAAGTCACGACGCTCGTCGTGCCGGGGCTGGCCGACGATGCCGGTCAGATTCGCGCGATGAGCCGGTGGTTGGCGTCGCTTAACCCGGATATCCCGTATCACCTGACGCGTTATTTCCCGCGCCATCGCATGCGCGACGTGCCCGCAACGCCGGTTCCGCTGCTGTACGAGTTAGCCGATGTCGCACGCGAAAGCCTGGCCGACGTCATGCTCGGCAACGTGTGAGCGGGTCGATGGGCCAGGTTGCCCTGTTCCCATTGGTCTGCGCTGCTTATTCCTCGGGAACCTCGATGTTCGCGCCGTGCGCGCAGTACGGGGTGGGGGGAACGTCGATTCCCAGCGCAGTTGATGCGGCAGCGCGCAGCTCTTCGATCGTCAGCTTGTAGCACGCCAGCGCGTCGATCCAGCGGCGCAAGCACGAGCGGCCCTTGTCGGTCAGCTCGAACAGGCGCTTGGCCGAGCCCTCCTCGGGGGTTTCCCAGTGCGAGGTGACGAGCCCCGATTGCTCCATGCGCTTCAGGGCGCGGTATATGCCGGTGGCATCGGGCTTCTTGCCGCCGAACATGGGGGAGTTGGCAGCTTGCTGCACGATGATGTAGCCGTGCATGGGCTTGTCGTTCAGCGCGAGCAGCGTGAGGATGGTCGGCTGCGACAAGCGGCTGAGCGACTTGCCGAGCGTGGCGCATTCCACGAGTTCCTCTTCGGTCTTCGGGTTGCAAGCGCTCCACATCTGTTCCATGTTGAATCCCCTTCAAGTGGCCGGCATGGTGTTTGACGTGCTTACACATGCGCGCATTAGTCTGAATTGCGAAGAAAATAGTATCATATTCAAGAGTATTGGCAATGTGCAACTACTTAAATATTCCCATCGATAAGAAACTGTAAACAGTTGGGCAAGCATATCGTGAAACCTGCCGTGGCGAACGAAAAAGGGCCCGGCAGCGCTATGGTAGTATGAGGGAAACCGCTCGACTTCGGAAAGGAAAGGCTCGCGCATGGCCGCGCTCGAACTGGCATTGGTGCTCTTGGCCGTGGTGCTGGCATCGGCCGTTCTCGACCAGGTCATTCCCCGCGTGTCCCTTCCGCTCATACAAATCGCCTGCGGTCTTATCGTCGCCGTCATCGCGCGCGGGCAGATATCCATCACGCTGAACCCGGGGCTGTTCTTGGTGCTGTTCATCGCGCCGCTTCTGTTTCACGAGGCGCGCGAGGCCGACAAGGTGTCGCTGTGGCAAAACCGCAAGACGATGCTCTCGTACGCGATAGGTCTCGTCGTGGCCATCGTGCTCGTCGTGGGCTTCGCGGTGAACGCGCTCGTGCCGTCCATTCCGCTGGCGGCGGCGTTCGCGCTCGGTGCCGCGCTCGGGCCGACCGACCCCATCGCGGTGGCTTCCATATCGAAGCACGCCGACATCCCCGAGCGTCAGCAGACGACGCTGCAGGGCGAGTCGCTGCTCAACGACGCGTCGGGCATCGTGTCGTTCCAGTTCGCCGTCGCAGCCGTGGTCACGGGCTCGTTTTCCGCATTCGAGGCGGTCGAGGAGTTCCTCATCGAGTTCTTCGGCGCGCTCATCGTCGGCATCATCCTCGGGTACCTGCTCATGAAGCTCGCCGCCAGAGTGCGCGACCTCGGCCTCGAGAACACGACGTTCCACGTGCTTTTGGAAATCCTCACGCCGTTCATCGCGTACCTGCTCGGCGAGGCCATCGGGGTCAGCGGCATCATCCTCGTCGTCGCCTGCGGCATCACCATGTCGCTCGTGCCGAACGACTTAGGGCCTCACGCCTCGCGCATGAACATCGTGTCGAGCAGCGTGTGGAACGTGCTCACGTTCGCCCTCAACGGCGTGGTGTTCGTGTTGCTCGGCACGCAGCTTCCGCAATCGCTCGGCGGCCTTTGGCTCGACGAGGGCATCAGCAACTTCCACTTGATCCTCTACATCCTGGTCATCACGGTGCTCATGCACGGCATGCGCTTCATTTGGACGCTCGCCTCCGATGCGCTTGCGTTCAGGAAGGCGGGGGAGCGGCGCACGTTCGCCCAGCGCATGCGCTCGGCGCTCGTCATGACGCTCGCAGGGTCGAAGGGCGCCATCACGCTCGCCATCATGTTCTCGCTGCCGATGTACATCAACACCGGCACGTCGGTCGAAGGGTTCCCGCAGCGCGACCTGCTCATCTTCTTGGCGTGCGGCGTCATCGTCATGTCGCTTCTCCTCGCCACGTTCGTCGTGCCCGTCCTGGCGCCCCGCGCCGACCGGTCGTCGGAAACGCGCGAGCGCGACAACGAGGCCACGGCCGACATCCTGCGCTCGGTCATCGAGGAGCTGACAGCGCGCCAGACCGACGAGAACCGCGCTTCCATCGCGCCGGTCATCGCCCAGTACAACGACCGCCTCGAGCGCTTCAAGGAAAAGAAGGACCTCGAAGACGAGTCGGACGAGGCGCTGCGCATCAAGGTGCTCGAATGGGAGCAGGAATACGTGCTCGACCTCATCGAGGCCGACGAGGTGCCGCCGCTCGAGGGCTACCAGTACGTCAGCCGCGCCGCCCGCATCGAGGCGATGATCAAGCATGGCAAGAACCGCCGCCTTGCGTTTATCCGCTGGCTGCGCCGCATGCGCACGGTGCTGCGCAAGTTCTGGAACAAGATTCGCGGGCGCAAGCGGGGCGAGGGGCCCAGGACCACCGGGCGCATCATGCGCGACATACAGGTGCGCGCATCGCTGTACGTCATCGACCGGCTCGAAGCCGCTATGGTCGAATCGCCCCACCAGTCCGAGAAGATCAGCCAGCTCGCCGCTGAATACCATCGCGCGGTGTCGCTGTTGCGCGGCCCGGCGCCTTCCATCACGGCGCTGACCGAAAGCTCCGAAACCGACCTCGACGCCACGCGCCTCGGCTTGCGCATCGAGCTCGAGAAGATCCAGCAAGCATACGAGGACGGCCATATATCTCGCGCCGGCGCCCAGCGCATGCGCGAAGCCGTCTACCTCATGCAAATCGACCTCGAAGACTACGTGTAAGCAGCGGTGCTGTTTAAGGCCATCGCGCCTGCTTCCAAGGGTGCTCATTCTTGATTAGCAAATAGCGCACCAGTCCAATTTGCATAGTGGTATGATACGTGCGGTCTTGCGCCCCCGTAGCTCAGGGGATAGAGCAGTTGCCTTCTAAGCAATTGGTCGTAGGTTCGAATCCTACCGGGGGTGCCAGCTTTCTTTCCACTGGCAAAAGCATTCTTGCAGGCAACAGGACAATTGCGGGGATTCGAACCTACGACCATTCATAGGGAGGTTCGAGCCCTGCGATATGCTTTTGCATATCGCAGGTACCGCGAGGGTCAAGGCTCGCGAAGCGACCGCCGAAGGCGGCTTGGCCTTGACGCGAGCGAATCCTACCGGGGGTGCCAGCTTTCTTTCCACTGGCAATCTTTTTACAGGCGCAGCTTTCCGATGCGGTCGATGGCTTCGCGCGTCGCTTCCGCGTCGCCGAACGCGGTCAGGCGGATGTAGCCTTCCCCCGACGGGCCGAAGCCCGCGCCCGGCGTCGTGATGACGCCCGCCTTTTCGAGCAGTAGCGTGAAGAAATCCCACGAGCCCATGTCGCCAGGCGTCTTGCACCACACGTACGGGCTGTTCACGGCTCCGTACACGGCAAGGCCGAGGCTTTCCAACCCACTTTTGATCGTGCGCGCGTTGGCACGGTAGTACTCGATCGTCTCGTCGGTTTGCCTCGAGCCCTCGGGCGTGAACACCGCCTCGGCGCCGCGCTGGATGACGTACGACGCGCCGTTGAACTTCGTCGTCTGGCGGCGGTTCCACATGGCGTTCAGGCTCATTCCCTGCCGCTCGAGCTCGCGCGGAACGACCGTGTAGCCGCAGCGCGCGCCCGTGAAGCCGGCTGTCTTGGAAAACGAGCGGAACTCGATGGCGCACGTCTTGGCGCCGGGAATTTCGAAGATGGAATGGGGAATGCCGTCTTCCACGATGAAGCGCTCGTATGCGGCGTCGAACATGATGATGGAGCCGTGCGCGTTCGCGTAGTCGACCCACGCTTGCAGCTGGTCAACATTGAGCACCGTGCCCGTGGGGTTGTTCGGCGAGCACAGGTAGATGACGTCGACGGTCTCATCGGGGACAGCCGGCGAGAAGCCGTTTTCCGCCGTCGTGGGCATGTAATGGATGTTCGTCCAGCGCTGCGCCTCTTCGTCGTAGTCGCCCGCCCGCCCGGCCATGGCGTTCGTGTCGACGTAGACGGGATACACCGGGTCGCATACCGCTACCTTGTTGTTCGGCCCGAGGATGTCGCCGATGTTGCCGCAATCGCTCTTCGCGCCGTCCGAGACGAAGATCTCGTCGGGGGCTATGTCGGCTCCGCGCGCGGCGAAATCGTGCTCGGCGATGGCATCGCGCAAAAAGTCGTAACCCTGCTCGGGGCCGTACCCCGCGAACGTCTCGACTCGCGCCAGGTCGTCGACGGCGGCGTGCATGGCGCCGATGACCGCCGGCGCCAACGGGCGCGTGACGTCTCCGATTCCCATCTTTATGAGCTTCACATCCTGGTTCGCCTCTGAAAACGCCGCCGTGCGGCGCGCGATCTCGGAGAACAGGTAGCTGCCCGGCAGCTTCGCATAGTTGGCATTGACTTCGGCCATGGTGCCCCTTTCGGCTCATGTTCGTTTCACAAGCCGCAATTGTAGAGCCCCAATGATTCGAGAATGTTAAACGATTTCATTCGCTAACTACATGGCCTAAGGGCAAGTTTTGCTAGCTACACGGCTTAAGGGCAGGTGGTTGCAATCGACTAAAGGGTCAATCGTTGTTCACTTCGGCGAAAACGTACCATCTCGACGTTTTCGCGGTAAGAATTGCTTGTGTAGCTAATAAATTGTGGCAACATTTGGCTGAATCGCGAAAAAGTGGTTGCATTTGCCCAGGTCGCAAATTGAAAACCAATGCAGTTTGAAGAAAACTTACCGCAAAACGTGAAATGCGGTAAGAATCATGAGTTCAGCAAACGTTCTGAGCTTGTCAGCACCAGCAGAGTTTCGCATTTGCCAAAACGCTACTTGCGGAAGTTCGCGATGGCGCGGATGAGCGCGAACACCGCGATGGCGCCGCCTACGATCATGGCGCCCACGTCGGCGCCGCGCTGGTACAGTTGAATGTCGAGCGAGATGAAGATCAGGCACGCCGCGACCCACAGAAGCCCGTTCATGCGGTTGAGGTTCTTCTCGCGCTTGGCGGCCACCGCCTGGGCCTTCGCGTCGTCTGCGGCCTGCTCGGCCATGCGCGCATCGTGGGCGTACCAGTACCCTTCGCCCTTAGCGGCCCGCTCGTCGGCATGTTCCTTCACGAGCGCCTTGTACGCGGAGGCGACGGCGCGCGCCTCGTCGGTCAGCGTGGCGCCGTTGGAAAGCCCGTAGTAGCCGGCAACGCCGTCGAATGCGACAGCCGCTGCCGGCTCGCTGCGGTAGTCGTCCGTGCAGTGCGATTCCCTGAAGCCCTCGAGCAAGTCGAACCCCCTGAAATCGGGGAGCGTGACCCAGCTCTGCTCAATCATCGCCTTCGCGAACGGCAGGTGCTGGGCGACGACGATCTCGGCGTTCTCGAACAGCTCGGAGATCTCTTCCTCGAACTGGTACAGCTCGGGCGCGTCCGCAACGTCGGCGGGCGACAAGCCGCCGCTGGCGTCGGACGCCTCCCAATCCTCGGCGTTCTGGGGCTTCACGGTTTTCTCGAACAGCTCGTTGCCGTCGAAATCGACTATGGAAAGCGCGATGACCTCGTCCTCGTCGGCATCGTAGCCGGTCGTGCGCAGCGCCATGGCGATACCGCTTTCCACGGGCATCTCGGACATCTCGATGAGCGCATCATCGCCGGGGTCGAGGAACAGGTAGCGCATGTCATCCTCCCAGATATGAAAAAAGCCGGCCAAGCGGTCGACTTCATCTGCGGTGCGGTAGGAGTGTTAAGTGGTGGACCGGCGGGGACTCGAACCCCGGACCTTGGGATTAAGAGTCCCCTGCTCTACCAACTAAGCTACCGGTCCTCTTAACACTTCCAGGTGCGCCATCTGGCGCGCCGAATCATATTACGCGAACCGTCGGGCGTTTGCAAGCAATCCGCACTCGATTCACACATCGACGCGCGCTGGGGTGGGTGAAGGGACTTGAACCCTCGATCTCCAGAGCCACAATCTGGCGCCTTAGCCAACTAGGCCACACCCACCATGAGCGCAAGGAGATAGTTTACGGATTTCACCTTCGCCGCGCAAGATGCTATGCGCAAATATTTCTGCCCCTCAAAAAATGCACCGATGCAACGCCGCACGTGCCAGCTGGGGTAGAATAGGCGGAAATATTCCGCGCGCAGAGCGCCTACAAGCACACGAGGGGATGTCATGCAGATTCGCGAACAGCTGGAAACCGTTGTCAACCAGGCCATTGCCGCCGCCATCGCCGATGGGGCGCTCGCCCTTGACGAAGCGCCGGCGGCTGCGCTCGAACGCCCGCGCGATCCGGAAAACGGCGACTGGGCCTCCACGGTGGCCATGCGCTCGGCAAAGCTGGCGCACGCCAACCCGCGCGACATCGCCCAGGCCATCGTCGACCACATCCCCGCAAACGACGTGGTGAAGTCCGCCGAGATCGCAGGCCCCGGCTTCATCAACTTCCGCCTTACCGACGCGGCGCTGCAGGGCGTCGTGGCGGCCATCCGCGAGCAGCGCGCAGACTACGGGCGCGGCACGGTGGCGGAAGGCGAGCGCAAGGTGAACCTCGAGTACATCTCCGCGAACCCCACGGGCCCCATGCACATCGGCCACGGGCGCTGGGCGGCGCTGGGCGATTCCATGGCGCGCGTCATGCGCCATGCGGGCTACGACGTGTACGAGGAGTTCTACGTCAACGACCACGGCACCCAGATGGACGTGTTCGGCAATTCCATCTCGGTGCGCTACATGCAGTTGCTCGGCCACGATGTGGAAATGCCCGAGGAGTGCTACGGCGGCGCGTACGTGGCCGACATCGCGCAGGGCATCATCGACCGCGAAGGGCGCGCATACGAGGACATGGGCGAGCACGACCGCATGATCGCGTTCCGCGAGATCGGCTACCATCAGATGCTCGACGACCAGTACCGCCTGCTCGAGCGCTTCGGCACCACGTTCGACCGCTGGTTCTCCGAGCGCGACCTGTACGTGGAAGACGCCGAGGGCACATCGGCCGTCGACCGCGCGCTTGCGGTCATGCGCGAGCGCGGCTACATCTTCGAGGCGGAAGACGCCACGTGGTTCCGCTCGACCGAGTTCGGCGACGACAAGGACCGCGTGCTCATAAAGGCCAACGGCGAGCTCACCTATTTCACGAGCGACATGGCCTACCACTACGACAAGGTCTGCCGCGGCTTCGACCGCCTCATCGACATCTGGGGCGCCGACCACCACGGCTACATCAAGCGCTGCGAGGCCATGATGGAGGCATGGGGGCATCCCGGCATGCTGGAAGTGGTGCTCGGGCAGCTCGTGAACCTGCTGCGCGACGGCGAGCCGGTGCGCATGTCGAAGCGCACGGGCGAGATGGTCACGTTCGAGGAGCTCGTCGACGAGGTGGGCGTGGACGCCACGCGTTACCTCATGCTGTCGCGCTCGTCCGACCAGGCGGTCGATTTCGACATCGAGGTCGCCAAGAAGCAGGACGCGTCGAACCCGGTGTACTACGTGCAGTACGCCCATGCGCGCATCTGCTCGGTGCTGCGCAAGGTGGCCGACGCCGATGCGCCTGCCGACGAGCTGGCGGCGCGCGTGGTGCCCGAAGGCGTGGACCTGTCGGCGCTCACGCACGAATCGGAGCTCGCGCTCATGCGCAAGATGGACGATTTCACCGAGATGATCGCGCTGGCCGCCCGCGACCGCGCGCCGTACCGCCTGACGCACTACGCGCAGGAGCTCGCCAGCCTCTTCCACCAGTTCTACACGAACTGCCACATCATCGGCGAAGAACCCGCCGTGCAAGACGCGCGCCTGGCGCTTGCGGACGCAACCCGCATCCTGCTGGCGCTCACGCTGGGCCTCCTCGGCGTCAGCGCGCCCGAGAGGATGTAAGCTCAGGCAGCTGCTTCACGACGATGCCCGCGAGCACCAGGATGGCGCCGAACAGCGTCAGCGGGGTGGGGGCGTCGGCGACGAGGACCCAGGCCGAGATAATTCCCACGGGCAGCTCGCTCGACGCCATGACCGACACCATGCCCGTCGAGAGCTTGGGGCTGGCGTAGTTGATGAGCGTCGTCGGCAAGATGACGCCGAGAACCGACATCCCGATCGCATACGGCCACACGTTCGCGTCGAACAGCGCCGTGGCGTAGCAGGCGGGGTTCGCCAGCGACGTCACGACCAAGCCGCCGATGGGAAGCATCGCCGCCCGCAGGGACGCGGGCTGGTCGGCGCCGATGCGGCCCGACAGGTACAGGAACAGCGCGTAGAAGACGGCCGAGCCTGCGCCCATCGCGACCCCGAACGGATCGAGCGTGCCGATCGACCCCTCGAACAAGCCTGCGGCGAACACCGTCCCCACGAGCACGATGGCAACGGCCACGACGGTCGAGCGCGAGGGAAGGTGCCGCTCCACGACGCATTCGACGAGCACGCTCACCCACACGTATTGGAACAGCAACGTCAGCGCCACGGCGCCCGGCAGAAGCGATACGCTCGTGTAGTAGCAAATCGAGGTAAAGCCCGTGAGCACCCCGAGCAGCGCCATCTTCGCGCACGCGGCGGGCGAGGCGAACTTCACGCGGCGGGCGAGCGCGAACCCCAGGCACGCGGCGAGCGCCACCAGGTACTGCAGCGGCAGGAAGTCAGCCGGGTACACCCCGACCGATATGGCCGATTTCACGGCGGGAACTATGAAGCCGTAGCTCGCGCCGGCGAGGAAGACGAGGGCGGCGTGGAAAAGCGTGTTCTTCACAGGCATTGCGCGAAGGCGCGTGGCTTTACGCTGCCTCTTCGGTCGGCTCGGAAGCCTGGTCGGCCTTCGCGTCAGCCGGCGCGGCGTCCTTGCCCATCTTGAAGTCGCGGCCTTCCTTCTTCCAGATGCGGTACTCGGCCGTTGCCGTGAACAACGCGTCAGACGACGAGTTCAGCGCGGTCTCGCACGAGTCCTGGATAACGCCGATGATGAAGCCGATGGCGACGACCTGCATGGCCACGTCGTTCGGAATGCCGAACAGCGAGCAGGCGAGCGGGATCAGCAGAAGCGACCCGCCGGGAACGCCCGATGCGCCGCACGCGGAAACGGCGGCCAGCGCCGACAGGATGACGGCGGTGGGAATGTCGACCGTGAGTCCCACGGTGTTGGCGGCCTGCATGGCCATGACCGTGATGGTGACGGCCGCGCCGGCCATGTTGATGGTGGCGCCGAGCGGAATCGAGACCGAATACAGGTTCTTGTCGAGGCCGAGTTTCTCGCAGAGCTCCAGGTTCACGGGGATGTTCGCCGCGGAGCTGCGGGTGAAGAACGCCGTGATGCCCGAATCCTTCAGGCAGCGCAGCACGAGCGGGTAGGGGTTCTTGCGCGTCAGCACGAACACGATGATGGGGTTGGCGACCAGCGCGATGAACAGCATGCAGCATACGAGCAGGGCGATGAGCTGGCCGTACTCGATGAAGATTTCCACACCGTTGGTGGCGACGGCGTCGTAGACCAAGCCGAGGATGCCGAACGGGGCCAAGTTGATGATCCAGCGCACGAGCGTGGCGATGGCGTCGGAGATGTCGGCGAAGACCTCCTTGGTGCTGTTGCGGGCGGCACGCAGCGCCACGCCGATCATGGCCGCCCACACGAGGATGCCGATGTAGTTGGCGTTCACGAGCGACGCGACCGGGTTGGCCACGATGTTCATGAGCAGCGTGTTCAAGACCTCGCCGATGCCCGCAGGGGACGACTGCGAAACGTCGCCGGCGTCGGCCAGCGTCAGCGTCATGGGGAACAGGTAGCTGCCGACGACCGCGACGAGCGCGGCGACGAACGTCGACACGATGTAGAGGATGATGATGGTGCGCATCGAGCCGGGCGCCTGGGCGCCTGCGAGCGCGCTGATGATGAGGAAGAACACGAGGATGGGCGCGACCGCCTTCAGGGCGCTTACGAACAGCGTGCCCAGAAGCGTGATGATGGCCGGCACGATAGAGCCGTCCGACGGCAGCAGCAAGCCGATGACGGCACCGATGACAAGGCCGATGACGATGCGCAGCACAAGGCTCGTCTCGGTGTACTTCTTTACGATCTCTCCCACGACAACCCTCCTTAACAACAAAATGGTGCGGGCGAAAGGACTTGAACCTTCACGGGTTTCCCCACCAGAACCTAAATCTGGCGCGTCTGCCAGTTCCGCCACGCCCGCACACGTCCAAGCATCATACCACTACATCTGCAGCCCAACGGGGAGTACCCCCTTCGGGTTATGTGCTGCTTGGTCTATATGTGAACGTTCTACAATCGGTGCGGGATGTGTGCGATAATTCCAGTTTGCGTGTCAAACGCGTTTCCCGCCCCCGTAGGGGCGCACCCCGTGCGCCCGTCCTGGTGGAAGGGTGTTACGGCAAGAGTAAGTGGAACTAGTGAAGGAACGTTACGTGGAAACTAAAGTCGAGCTTTTGGAAGGCGACCGCGCCAAGATCAGCGTCACCATCGACGCCGACGTCGTCACCGACCGCATCAAGAAGCAGTACAAGCAGGCAGCGAACCAGTACACCATCCCGGGCTTCCGCAAGGGCAAGGCCCCGCGCCCGGTTATCGACAGCGCGCTCGGCAAGGATTACGTCCGCGCGGTCGTCACCGACAACATCGTGAACGAGAACTACCCGCGTGCCATCGACGAATCCGGCATCTTCCCGGTCGGCCAGGCCGATTTCGGCGAGGAGGAGCTGGGCCTCGTCGAGGACGGCAAGCCCTACACGTTCGTCTTCGAAATCGCCACCAAGCCCACGCCCGAGCTGTCGAGCTACGACCCGGTCGAAATCGAAATGCCGGCCGAGCATGCCACCGACGAGCAGATCGACGCCGAAATCGACGCGCTGCTCGAGCATTACCAAGACATCGTCGACGCGCCCGCCAACACGAAGGTGAAGGCCGACAAGTACGTCGATTTGAAGATCGCCGCCACCGACGATAACGGCGAGGACATCGCCGCCATTTCCAACGAGTCGCTGCAGTACAAGGTCGGCGGCGGCCTTTTGCCGTCCACGTTCGACGACGAGATCATCGGGCTGAAGAAGGGCGAGACGAAGCAGTTCGCCATCGACACGCCGACTACCCCGACCGCCCTGACCACCGCGGTCATGGGCAAGACTGCCCAGATCAACTTCGACGTGGAAATACTCGCCGTGAAGAAGGAGAAGGTGCCCGCGCTCACTGACGAGTGGGTGCAGGAGAAGATTGGCCTGAACACGGTCGAGGAGCTGCGCAACGAGGTTTCCGAGGAAATCGAGTCCACGCTTTCCAGCACCCTTCCGCGCATGAAGGAAAGCCGCGTCATGGAAAAGCTCGCCGAGCGCCTGGAAGGCGAGGTTCCCGAGGGCCTGATCGAGGACAACGAGACCACGCTTCTGCAGGACTTCTTCAACCAGCTTCAGCGCGGCGGCATGACGCTCGACATGTACCTGCAGCAGCAGGGCATCACCTCGGGCCAGTTCCGCGACGACGTGAAGCAGCAGGCAACTGACATGACCAAGCAGGACCTCGCGCTCGACGCGTACGCTGCCCATGCGAAGCTCGAGGCCACCGACGAGGACGTGCGCGCCGAGTTCGAGAAGGCGGGCGCATCCGACCCCGAAGCTCTCATGGAAGAGTGGCGCAAGAACGGCCAGATGTACCTCGTGCGCCAGGGCATCCTTCGCCAGAAGGCCGCCCAGGAGCTCGTCGACGGCGCCGTCGTCACCGAGGAGAAGCCCGAGGAGAAGAAGGCGGGCAAGCACTCCAAGGACGATTCCAAGGAAGGGGAGGCCGAATAGGCTTTCCGGCGAGGCAACCCTCGTAGGGGCGCGATTCACCGCGCCCGCTCCAACTGGCTGGGCGGGCGCGGCGGATCGGGCCCCTGCTTTCTTTACGGCATCATTACGCCAATGCCCAAACGGGGTCACATGAAGTACCATATGAACGTTTAACAACGATAAGAGAAAGAGGTATACATGACAGCACAGGTCAACAACGCGCTCATCCCGTACGTCATCGAGCAGTCTCCGCGGGGCGAGCGCAGCTACGACATCTACTCGCGCCTGCTGAACGACCGCATCATCTTCCTGGGCGAGCAGATCGACGACCACGTGGCGAACTCGGTGGTCGCGCAGCTTTTGCACCTGGAAAGCGCCGACCCCGACAAGGACATCTCGCTTTACATCAATTCACCCGGCGGCTCGGTCACGGCCGGCATGGCCATCCTCGACACGATGAACTTCATCAAGTGCGATGTGTCGACCATCTGCCTGGGCTGCTGCGCGTCCATGGCCGCCGTGCTGCTCTCCAGCGGCACGAAGGGCAAGAGGCTGTGCCTGCCGAACTCGATGGTGCTTATCCACCAGCCGCTCGGCCAAGCGCAGGGCCAGCAGACCGAGATTCAGATCGTGGCCGATTTCATGTTGAAGACGCGCGAGCGCCTGAACCACATCCTCGCCGACAACACCGGCCAGGACCTTGCCACGATTCAGGCCGACACCGAGCGCGACAACTACATGACCGCCGAGCAGGCGCTTGCCTACGGCCTGGTCGACCGCATCACCACCTCGCGCGTGGCAGCTGCCGAATAACGATGCAAGCACGTGTCAACCTGGCCAGGCCGCTTTGACACGCATCCGGAGCGAAGCGCAAACGCCCCTCTGTCATCCTGAGCGGAGCGCGAAGCGCGGAGTCGAAGGATCTCCAGCGTCGCAACGGGGGAGATCCTTCGCTTACGCTTAGGATGACAGCAACTCGAATGCTTTGAATTGACGGGGGAGCTAAGTTGAGCACACGAAACAACGGGACGGGCGACGGCGCCGTCTGCGCGTTCTGCGGCAAGAGCCCGCAGGACGTCACGGCCATGATCCAGGGCCCTGACGGCATATACATCTGCGACGAATGCGTTGCCACCTGCGCCGAGGCCATGATGCGCGATTTGGGCATGCAGATACAGCCGACCACGAACGGGTCCGTTGGCTGGACGACTCCCGAAGAGCAGGCCGGCTACACGGAGCAAGCCCAGGGCCAGGCCTACGTTCCCAGCACGGGCGAAGTCCCGTCAGTCGACGAAGTGCTGGCCGACCTGCCCACGCCGCATCAACTCTACGCCGAGCTGTCCGATTACGTGGTGGGCCAGGAACAGGCCAAACGCGCGCTTTCGGTGGCGGTGTACAACCACTACAAGCGCATCGGCCTGGAAGCCGACGACACCAACGACGTCGAGCTGGCCAAGAGCAACATCCTTTTGCTCGGTCCCACCGGCTCGGGCAAGACGCTTCTCGCGCAGACGCTCGCGCGCACGCTGCGGGTGCCCTTTGCCATCGCCGACGCCACCACGCTCACCGAAGCCGGCTATGTCGGCGAAGACGTCGAGAACATCCTGCTGAAGCTCATCACGGCCGCCGACTTCGACGTGCCGCGCGCTGAAATCGGCATCATCTACATCGACGAGATCGACAAGATCGCCCGCAAGGCCGAGAACCTCTCCATCACGCGCGACGTGTCGGGCGAGGGCGTGCAGCAGGCGCTGCTGAAGATCGTCGAGGGCACCGAGGCCAGCGTGCCCCCGCAGGGCGGCCGCAAGCATCCCCAGCAAGAGCTCATTCCCATCAACACCACGAACATCCTGTTCATCTTGGGCGGCGCGTTCGTCGGGCTCACCGACATCATCGCTGCGCGCGTGGGGAAAGCTTCCATCGGCTTCAACTCCGACCTTCCCGAAAGCAAGGAGGAAGGCGAGGCCGCGCTTCTGGCGCAGGTGCTTCCCGAGGACCTGAACAAGTTCGGCATGATCCCCGAGTTCGTGGGCCGTATCCCGGTCATCACGTCGCTGTCGGCGTTGACCGAAGACGAGCTCGTGCGCATTCTCGTCGAGCCGAAGAACGCGCTCGTGAAGCAGTACAAGAAGATGTTCGAGTTCGAAAACTCCACGCTCACCTTCACCGACGAGGCGCTGCGCGCCATCGCGCACGAGGCGGTCGAGCACGGCACGGGCGCCCGCGGCCTGCGTTCCATCTGCGAACGCGTGCTGCTCGACGTCATGTACGACCTGCCTGAGCAAGAAGGCGCCACCACCGTCGAGCTGCGCGCCACCGACATCATCGGCGAGACCAAGCCCGAAATCGTCGCAATAGCCGCATAGAGCGCACACCCGAACCCATGTAGCTTCGTTTGGGCGGGCGGCCTGCCGCCGCTTGCGCAGGAATCATAATTCAATACTTGCAAACATTTGCCGAGCAGCCGTAGGCGGAAGGCCGCCCGCCCAAGCGAAGCGGGCGACCTCGACGAAGCGACGGCCTTCCGTTTGTTTTGCGTTATCATAGACAGGTTAGTTTCCAACAAGTCCAGGGAGCATGCCCATGTCAGACGAAGGCAAGAAGGTCGAATACGATTTCGCGGCTCACGAGACGCCGCTGTTCAACGCATGGAAAGACGCGGGGTACTTCCACCGCAGCCCGGGTCGCGGCGCGTACGCCGACCATCCGTACACCATCGTCATCCCGCCGCCCAACATCACGGGCGTGCTGCACATGGGCCATGCCCTCAACGACACCATCCAGGACACGTGCACGCGCCATGCGCGCATGCAGGGGCGCCCGACGCGCTGGATCCTCGGCACCGACCATGCGGGCATCGCCACGCAGACGAAGGTCGACAAGAAGCTCGCCGACGAGGGCGTCTCGCGCCTGCAGATCGGCCGCGACGCGTTCATCGAGGAATGCTGGAAGTGGCGCGAGGAATACGGCAACACCATCGTGAACCAGATCAAGGGCATGGGCTGCAGCTGCGACTACGACGACGAGCACTTCACGCTCGATGCCGATTACGCGCGCGCCGTGCGTCAGGTGTTCGCCGACTGGTATCACGACGACCTGATCTACCGCGGCAAGCGCATCGTCAACTGGTGCCCGCACTGCACGACAGCCATCGCCGATGACGAGGCGGAATACGTCGACGAAACGGGCCATCTGTGGCATTTGCGCTACCCGTTGGTCGAGCCCGTCGACGGGCAGGACTACATCGTCGTGGCCACCACGCGCCCCGAGACCATGCTCGGCGACACGGGCGTGGCGGTATCGCCGAAAGACCCCGACAAGAAGAAGTTCGTGGGCGCCAAGGTGCGCCTGCCGCTCGTCGACCGCGAAATCCCCATTTTCGAGGACTTCGTCGTCGACGCCGAGTTCGGCACCGGCTTCGTGAAGGTGACGCCCGCGCACGACCCCAACGACTGGGGCATGGGCCAGCGCCACGACCTGGAACGCATCAACATCTTCGACGAGACGGCGCACGTGGTGGAAGGCTACGGCGCGTTCTCCGGTCTCGACCGCGACGAGGCCCGCGAGGCCATCGTGGCCGCATTCGACGAGCTCGGCCTCCTCGATCACATCGAAGACCACGACCACTCCGTTATGACGTGCTACCGCTGCCACACGAAGCTCGAGCCGTGGGAGTCGGAGCAGTGGTTCGTGGCCGTCGACGAGCTGAAGAAGCCCGCGGCCGCCGCCGTGGAAACCGGCGAGATCCAGTTCCATCCCGAGCGCTGGAAGCAGGTCTACCTCGATTGGCTCGCCAACCTGAAGGACTGGTGCATCTCGCGCCAGCTGTGGTGGGGCCATCGCATTCCCATGTACTACTGCGACGCGTGCGGTTGGGAAGACGCGTGCGTCGACGAGCCCGACGTGTGCCCGAACTGCGGCGGCGCCATCCGCCAAGACGACGACGTGCTCGACACCTGGTTCTCGAGCCAGCTGTGGCCCTTCGCCACGCAGGGCTGGACCGACCGCGACACGGTGAGCGACGAGATTGCCGCCACGTACCCCACGCAGGTGCTCTCCACGGCCCGCGACATCATGGGGCTTTGGGTGGCGCGCATGGTCATGGCGTCGGAGTACTGCACGGGGCAGATCCCCTACGAGCACGTCATCATCCACCCCACGGTCATGGGCGCCGACGGCAAGCCCATGTCGAAGAGCCGCGGCAACGGCGTCGATCCGCTGCGCCTCATGCGCGACTACGGCGCAGACGGCATGCGCTTCGGCCTGCTCATGCAGGTCACAGGCTCGCAGGACCTGAAGTTCAACGAGGACAAGCTCGTCAGCTCGCGCAACTTCGCGAACAAGATCCGCAACGCGGCCCGTTTCGTCGGCATGAACCTGGAAGGCTACGAGCCCGGTGCGCCCGAACCCACGACGCCGGCCGACCGCTGGATATTCAGCCGCCTGGCCAAGCTCGTGGCCTCGCTCGACGAGCTGTACGAGCAGTTCGAGTTCGGCGAGATCACGCGCGAGCTGTACGCGTTCTTCTGGAACGAGTTCTGCGACTGGTACATCGAGTTCTCGAAGTCGCGCCTGTTCGCCGAGGACAACGCCGCCTCTCGCCAGGACGTAGGCACTGTATGTCATTCCGAGCGTAGCGAGGAATCTCCGCGAAGCGCATCTTCTGAGCGCCTTGCGTGCCAGCGCAACCTCATGTTCGTGCTGGGGCAGGCCATCCGCCTGCTGCACCCGATCATGCCGTTCGTCACCGAGGAAATCTACCAGGAGCTGCCGTTCGACCGCAGCCAGGACCCGTACCTCATCGGCGCCGAGTGGCCCGATGCCGCCGAGCTCGCGAAGTTCGTCGACGACGACTCCGAGCGCGCCATCGACTTGGTGTGCGCGTCCATTTCCGCCGTGCGCTCCACGCGCGCCCGCTACGGCATCTCGCCCAAGCAGGCGCTCGACGTGGTCGTGAAGGCAAGCGACGCCGACGCCGCCTTGCTCGATGCCCAGCGCGGGCTCGTCGAGAGCATGGCCAACACGGCCTCGCTTTCCATCGCGCCTAACGCCGCCAAGCCCGAATCGTCCACGGTCGTGCTCGGCAGCGGCATCGAGACCTACATCGTGCTCGCCGGCCTCGTCGACTTCGACGCCGAGCGCGCCCGCCTGCAGAAGGAGCGCGAGAAGCTCGCGGCCGACGAAGCGAAGCTGGCCAAGAAGCTTTCGAACCAGGGCTTCCTGGCGAAGGCCGCGCCCGAGATCATCGAGAAGGACCGCGCGAAGCACGCCGACCTGGCCGACAAGATCGCCCGCATCGACGAGCAGCTGGCTGAATTGGGCTAGCACTTGCTGGAAGCTTCCGCCTGAAGGGGCGTTCCCTTCAATCTAGTGGCGTTTACGTGCTGACTGTGCACAAAATGGGGCAAGTACCTGGTGCTTGCCCCGTTTTTGCTATAATGACGCGTTGCATGCAAGAAATGTAGCTCAAACGACAAAGAGGGGAACCCATGAGCGAATTGATGTCCCAGCTGTGGACGCCCGAACTTCAGACGGCGCTTACCGTCATCGTCGTATGCCTGGTCATCCTGTACGTGCTCAGCATCATCTGGGTCGCGCGCGATGCGTACATGCGCGGCACCATGTGGTACATCTGGGCAATCGTGGCGTTGGTGCCGCTGCTGGGCGTCATCGCGTACTGCCTGCTGCGTCCGCCCCTGCTGCAGATCGACCGCGACGAGCAGGAGCTCGAGGTCGCCCTTAAACAGCGGGAACTCATGAAATACGGCGAGTGCGCCGCATGCGGGTACCCGGTCGAAGCCGATTACGTCATGTGCCCCAACTGCCACCAGCGCCTGAAGAACCTCTGCTCGACGTGCCACCATGCGCTCGACCCGTCGTGGAACGTCTGCCCGTACTGCACCACGCCCGTGAACGCCGGCAGCGGCCGCCGTTCCCACGCGCGCTAATGCATCGTCCCGACCAGGTCGGAACGACACGTTCGGGCAACCTTCGCAGAACCCATGAAAGCCGCCTTCCCGGGCGGCTTTTTTCGTCGGCGGCAAGGCGCGTTGGCGAGAAAGCCGCGATGGGGCTGTAACTGACATGGAGTTGCCTCCCCGTTTTCATGCCTGCGTAAGAACAGTGGTAGTATGGCAAAACATATGATTCCAACCGATTCGAAGAGGTCCCAATGAAGGTTCTGTACAACGACGGCCACGTGGACGAATGCCCGGAAGGCGAAGAGCTCGAGGTCCTGCGCCACTCCGCCGCCCACATCATGGCCCAGGCCATCAAGCGCCTGTACCCGCATGCCGATTTCGGTTACGGCCCCGCAACCGACAACGGCTTCTACTACGACATCGACTTGGGCGACACCAAGATCACCGAAGAAGATTTCCCCGCCATCGAAGCCGAGATGCGCAAGATCTGCAAGGAGAACCTCAAGTTCTCCACCTACGAGCTCCCGCGCGAGGAAGCCATCGCGCACATGCAGGAGCGCCAGGCGAAATACAAGGTCGAGCACATCGGCGACTTGCCCGAAGACGAACGCATCACGTTCTACCAGCAAGGCGAGTACGTCGACATGTGCGTGGGCCCGCACATCCTCTACACCAAGGCGCTGAAGGCCTTCAAGCTGACGGCCACATCGGGCGCGTACTGGAAGGGTGACAAGGACAACAAGATGCTCACGCGCATCAACGGCATCGCCTTCCCGACGAAGGAGGAGCTGGCCGAATACGAGCGCATGCTCGAGGAGGCCAAGAAGCGCGACCATCGCAAGATCGGCCAGGAGATGGAGCTGTTCATGTTCGCCGACGAGGGGCCGGGCTTCCCGTTCTGGCTTCCCAACGGCACCAAGCTGAAAAACGCGCTCATCGACTACTGGCACGAGATGATGGCCAAGTACGACTACGACGAGGTCGAGACGCCGCAGATCCTGTCGCGCACCCTATGGGAGACGAGCGGTCATTGGGACCATTACAAGGAAAACATGTACACGACGCTCGTCGACGACGAGGACTACGCGGTCAAGCCCATGAACTGTCCGGGCGCGTGCCTCATCTACAAGAGCCGTCCGCGCAGCTACCGCGATTTGCCGCTGAAGCTGGCCGAGGCGGGCTTGGACCATCGCCACGAGCTGAAGGGCGCGCTGCACGGGCTCTTCCGCGTGCGCGCCTTCACGCAGGACGACGGCCATATCTACGTCACGCCCGACCAGATTTCCGACATCGTCCTGGAAACGGCGCAGCTGTTCGACGAGTACTACCGCCAGTTCGGCTTCGAGTACACCGTCGAGCTCTCCACGCGCCCCGAGGACTCGATGGGTTCCGATGAGGATTGGGAACGCGCCGAGGACGGCCTGCGCGCGGCGCTCGAGAAGATGGGCGCCGACTACATCCTCAACGAGGGCGATGGCGCCTTCTACGGCCCCAAGATCGACTTCCATCTGAAGGACTGCCTCGGCCGCACGTGGCAGTGCGGCACCATCCAGCTCGACTTCCAGCTTCCGCAGAACTTCGAGCTGGAATACATGGCGCCTGACGGCACCAAGCAGCGTCCCATCATGATCCACCGCGCCGGGTTCGGCAGCTTCGAGCGCTTCATCGGCATGCTGACCGAGCAGTATGCGGGCAAGTTCCCCGTGTGGCTCGCGCCGTGCCAGGTGAAGGTGCTGCCCGTCTCCGAGAAGACCCGAGCATATGCGCTCGAGGTCGGCCAGGTCCTGCGCGCAGCGGGCATCCGCGCGGTCGTGGACGAGCGCGACGAGAAGATCGGCTACAAGATCCGCGAGGCGCGCGGCGTCGACAGGGTTCCCTACATGCTCATCCTCGGCGAGCAGGAGCGCGACGGCGGCTACATCTCGGTTCGCGACCGCGGTGGCGAGACCGTGCAGAGCAGCCTCGACGACTTCATCGCGAAGGTCGCTGCGGAAATTCGCGAGCGGGTGTAACTAGACACTGCTGGTCGACGGGGACAGCCTGTCCTGACCGCATCGCGACCCATTAGCATCTTGTCATCCCGAGCGTTAGCGAGGGATCTCCCCCGTTGCGACGCCGGAGATCCTTCGACTCCGCGCTTCGCGCTCCGTTCAGGATGGCAAAATGGGGTGGTGTTCGGCAAACCGAACGGGACGGTAACGGAATAGGCAATCTTGCCTCAATTGCTTACAATTGGACTCAACAACAGACAACCGAGGAGGTTACCCATGACCGAACAGATTTCTTCCGCCGATTGGCAGGCCAAGGTGCTCGACGCAAGCGAGCCGGTGCTCGTCGACTTCTTCGCCACGTGGTGCGGGCCTTGCAAGATGATGGCCCCCGTCATCGACGAGGTTGCCGCCGAGAAGGCGGGCGCCGCGTCCGTGTACAAGATCGACATCGACGAGAACCCAGACATCGCCCAGCGCTACGGCGTCATGAGCATCCCGACGTTCATCGTGTTCAAGGGCGGCGAGGCTGCCTCCAAGACGCTCGGCGCCCAGCCCAAGGAAAAGATCCTCGAGCTGTTCTAAAAACTCGAAGCGCAAACTCGGAATGGCCCCTCATCATCGAGGGGCCATTAGTTTTGATGCTCTCATGCAGCACGCCATAATCGCGCCCGTCAGCCGCCTAATCTGCTAGAATTCCCCCGATGAGAAAACTACCCGGGAAATATTAGCAGCGCTTCAAACCCATCGCGTGGGGCAGGGGACGTGTTCCCTTGTCCCACGTTTCACGTTCCCGTTCTTCAGCGCGGCCGCGGCGCCGCGCATTCCCAAGCAAGAGGAGATTCACCATGGCAGATACCAGCATGCGCGAGAAGTTGGAAAAGATCATCAGCGCCTACGAGGAGCTTCAGGAGAAAATGGGCGACCCGGCGGTGCTCGCCGACCAGAAGGAATACAACCGCCTGGCCAAGGAATACGCGAACCAGGGCCCGCTCGTGAAGCAGGCGCGCGCCTACGTGCAGGCCGAAGACGACCTGGCCGAGGCGAAGGAAATGCTCGACGATGCCGACATGAAGGAGTTCGCGCAGGAGGAAATCGCCCGCATAGAATCCGAGCTTCCCGGAATCGAGGACGAGATCAAGTTCATGCTCATTCCGGTCGACCCGGCCGACGAGAAGGACATCATCGTGGAGATCCGCGGCGGCGCGGGCGGCGACGAGGCCAAGATCTTCGCCGGCGACCTGTTCAAGATGTACGAGCGCTTTGCCTCCGAGAAGAAGTGGAAGATCGAGCTTCTGGACGTCATGCCCTCCGAGGCCGGCGGCTATTCGGAAATCTCGTTTAAGGTGAAGGGCGACAAGGTGTACTCGTTCATGAAGTTCGAGAGCGGCGTGCACCGCGTGCAGCGCGTGCCGAAGACCGAGTCGCAGGGCCGCATTCACACCTCCACGGCCACGGTGGCCGTGCTGCCCGAGGCCGACGAGGTGGAAGTCGAGATAAAGAACGAGGATCTGCGCATCGACGTGTACCGCGCGGGCGGTCCCGGCGGCCAGTGCGTGAACACCACCGACTCGGCCGTGCGCATCACGCACCTGCCGACCGGCCTGGTCGTGCAATCGCAGGACCAGAAGTCGCAGCTGCAGAATAAGATCGCGGCCATGGCCGTGCTACGCGCCCGCCTGTACGAGAAGATGCTCGCCGAGCAGCGCGAGGCCGAAGGCGCCGAGCGCCGCGCCCAGGTGGGCACGGGCGACCGCTCCGAGAAGATCCGCACCTACAACGGCCCGCAGGACCGCGTGACCGACCACCGCATCGGCTACAACGGCACGTACAACGGCGTGCTTCTGGGCTCGGGCGGCGCGGGCCTTTCCGAGCTCATCACCGCCCTGCAGGCCGCCGAGCGCGCCAAGAAACTCGAGCAGGCCGTGTAGTTCGCCTGCACGCCAGAACATGACCGACGACGTCTGGACAGTCAAGCGCATCCTCGAGTGGATCGAGGGCTACCTGGCGCAGCATGCCGATGGGAACCCGCGCGTGTCGGCCCAGTGGCTCGTTGCCGAGGCGATAGGCGTTTCGCGCATGCAGCTGTTCTTAGACGCCGAGCGCCCGCTCACGGCTGACGAGCGCGCCTTGCTGCGCGACTGGACGCGCCGCCGCGGCGCGGGCGAACCCCTTCAGTACATCACCGGCGAGACGGCGTTTCGCCACATCAACGTGAAGGTGCGCCCCGGTGTGCTGATTCCGCGGCCCGAAACCGAAGTGCTCGTCAGCGAGGCGTTGGCCTTGCTGCCGGCCGCCGAGAAGCCGCAGGATGCGCTCGACCGCGAGGTTCTACGCCAGCTTGCCGAGATCGGCGAAATCGAGCATGACGAAGCGGGCGAGGATTCAGATATCATGCTGCTCGTCGCCGACATCTGCACGGGTTCTGGCTGCATTGCCTGCTCGATTGCCTACGAGCATCCGCGTGCGCACGTCATCGCCACCGACATCTCGCCTGAAGCCGCGTCGCTTGCGCGCGAGAACGTCGAAACGCTGGGGCTTTCCGAACGCGTGGACGTGTTGGAATGCGACTTGGGGGAGGGGATCGACGAGCGCCGCATGGGCGAGCTCGACCTCGTCGTGTCGAATCCGCCCTACATTCCGACCGACGTGTTGGCGCGTCTTCCGGAAGAGGTCGCACAGCACGAGCCCGCGCTCGCCCTCGATGGCGGCACCGACGGCCTTGCCGTGTTCCGCCGCTTGCTCGAATGGTGCGCGGTAGCGCTCAAGCCAGGAGGCGGGTTGGCGTTCGAGCTGCACGAGACGTGCCTTAACGACGCAGCGGCAGAAGCCGACTATGCCGGCTTCGCCAATGTCCGCATCGTGGAAGACCTCGCGGGCCGCCCCCGCATCCTCACCGCGCGCAAACGCTAGCGAACGCCGAGCATCTTCCCTGGGATGTTGCTCGGTTTAAATCGCCAGGTACTCCGCGGCGTTCTCGGCGGCTTGCGCGCCGTCGGACACGGCGGTGACGACCTGGCGCAGCGATTTGGCGCGCACGTCGCCCGCGGCGAACACGCCCGGAACGCTCGTGCGCCCGCCCTCGTCGGCTTTCACGTACCCGCCTTCGTCCAAATCGAGCGCGCCGTACAGGTAGTCGGAATTGGGCTCGTTGCCCACGGCGACGAACACGGCGGCGCACTCGATCGTGCGCTCATCGCCGGTGTTCTTGTCGGCGACGACCAGCGATTTCACGGCCCCGTCATCGCCGGCCTCGATGCGCACGGCGTTCGAGTTCCAGACGAATTCGACGTTCTCGGTTTCCTCCAGGCGCTCGTGGTAGATCTTCGTGGCGCGCAGCGAATCGCGGCGATGCACGAGGTAGACCTTCTCGCAGATGCGGGCCAGGTACAGCGCGTCGCCCGCCGCCGTGTTGCCGCCGCCGACGACCACGACGGCCTTGCCGCGGAAGAAGTTGCCATCGCACGTGGCGCAGTAGGAAACGCCGCGTCCGGCCAGCTCGCCTTCGCCGGGCACGCCGAGCTTGCGCGGATGCGCGCCCGAGGCGACGATGACCGTGCGCGCCCGGTACTCGTTGCCGGACTTGGCGGTTATGACCTTAGGGTCGCTCGTGAAGTCGACGCTGGCGACATCGTCGGTGACGATGCTCGCGCCGAAATGCACGGCCTGCTGCTGCATGTCGTATGCCAGCTGCCAGCCTTCTGCGCCCTCGGGAAAGCCGGGGTAGTTCTCGACCTTGTCGGTCTGCGCCAGCTGGCCGCCCGGCGTGATGCGCTCGAGGATGGTGGCTGACAGCCCGCCTCGCGCTGCGTACAGCCCGGCCGTGAGGCCCGCAGGTCCTGCTCCGATAATGGCAACGTCGACGATCTCGCTCATAATACAGCTCCTTTTGGTCAGGTTTTCTTCACGGGGAAGTATACCTTGAAATGATGAACGGGAGGGGAGCTGGCGCATCATTTCCGCCTCTGGTTGCCGGACCGTAAAGTTAGCCTCGTGCGTTTGCTGCCGTTTCCGGCGAACGGTCTGTGGAAAACCGAAAGTAGCTTTTCCACAACTCTGGGCTTGACCTGCAATAACACTATAAATTGGTGTGGGAAAACAAAAAATACACAAGATATTGTGCTTTCTCGCCCTCGTTCCCTCCAACTTGTCGTATGATGTCATCGTCGCTTTTGGGCACGTCCGCCTGAAAGCGACGACTTTCCAAGGAAACGTTGAATGCAAACGCAGGTTAAATAAGGAACAGGGGATGCACTCATGAAGATCATCAAGCGCAACGGCAGCGAAGTACCCTTCGACATCAACAAGATCTCCGCCGCCATCGCCAAGGCCAACGCCGAAGTCGCCGAGTCCGACCGCCTGACCGAGCGCCAGATCATGTACGCCTCGGCCAACGTCGCCGACCAGTGCGAGGCCGCCGGCCACACCGTCTCGGTCGAGGAAATCCAGGACCTCGTGGAAGACGAGATCATGCGCCTCGACTGCTTCGAGGTCGCCCGCAAGTACATCATCTACCGCTACCTGCAGAACCAGAAGCGCCAGAAGAACACGACCGACGACCAGATCCTCGCGCTCATCGAATCGAACAACGAGGAAGTCAAGCAGGAAAACTCGAACAAGAACCCCACCGTCGTGTCCGTGCAGCGCGACTACATGGCAGGCGAGGTCTCCAAGGACCTCACGATGCGCAACCTGCTGCCGGCCGACGTGGTCGAGGCGCACAAGGAAGGCTACATCCACTTCCACGACGCCGACTACTTCGCGCAGCACATGCACAACTGCGATCTCGTGAACCTGGAAGACATGCTGCAAAACGGCACGGTCATCTCCGGCACGCTCATCGAGAAGCCGCACAGCTTCTCCACGGCCTGCAACATCGCCACGCAGATCATCGCCCAGGTAGCCAGCTGCCAGTACGGCGGCCAGTCCATCTCGCTCACGCACCTCGCGCCGTTCGTCGACGTCAGCCGCCAGAAGATCCGCCGCCAGGTCATCGAGGAAATGAACATGTGCGGCATCGAGCCGTCGGCGGAAAAGCTCGACGCCGTCGTGGAATCGCGCGTGCGCGACGAAATCCGCCGCGGCGTGCAGACCATCCAATACCAGGTGGTCACGCTCATGACGACCAACGGCCAAGCCCCGTTCATCACCGTGTTCATGTACCTGAACGAAGCCAAGTCCGAGCAGGAAAAGCACGATCTGGCCGTCATCATCGAGGAAATGCTGCGCCAGCGCTACGAGGGCGTGAAGAACGAGGAGGGCGTGTGGATCACCCCGGCCTTCCCGAAGCTCATCTACGTGCTCGAGCCCGATAACGTCACCGAGGACTCCCCGTACTTCTACCTCACCAAGCTCGCCGCCAAGTGCACGGCCAAGCGCATGGTGCCCGACTACATCTCGGAAAAGAAGATGAAGGAATACAAGCTGTCCAAGGGCGAAGTGGAAGGCGAGGGCGACACGTACACCTGCATGGGCTGCCGCAGCTTCCTCACGCCCGACCGTTCGGGCAACGGCTACGACAACGTGGCCAACGCCGGCAACTACGAGCCGGGCAAGCCGAAGTACTACGGCCGCTTCAACCAGGGCGTCGTCACCATCAGCCTGCCCGATGTGGCCCTTTCCAGCT
Source organism: uncultured Eggerthellaceae bacterium (assembly GCA_905234785.1). Taxonomy (GTDB): domain Bacteria; phylum Actinomycetota; class Coriobacteriia; order Coriobacteriales; family Eggerthellaceae; genus UBA9715. The sequence goes on along the minus strand of CAJOIP010000010.1, from coordinate 20,472 downwards.
ACGGCGACATGGACAAGTTCTGGGAGATCTTCGAGGAGCGCCTCGAGCTCTGCCACCGCGCCCTGCGCTGCCGCCACGAGCGTCTGCGCGGCACGCTGTCCGACGCGGCGCCGATTCTGTGGCAGTACGGCGCGCTGGCCCGCTTGAAGAAGGGCGAGACCATCGACAAGCTGCTGTACGGCGGGTACTCCACCATCAGCCTGGGCTACGCGGGCCTGTACGAGTGCGTGAAGTACATGACCGGCCACAGCCACACCGACAAGGAAGCCACGCCGTTCGCGCTGGCCGTCATGCAGAAGATGAACGACAAGTGCGCCGAGTGGAAGGCCGCCGAGAACATCGACTACTCGCTGTACGGCACGCCGCTCGAATCGACCACCTACAAGTTCGCGAAGTCGCTGCAGCGCCGTTTCGGCATCATCAAGGGCATCACGGACAAGGGCTACATCACCAACAGCTACCACGTGCATGTCACCGAGGAAATCGACGCCTTCCAGAAGCTCAGCTTCGAATCCGAGTTCCAGCGCCTGTCGCCGGGCGGCGCCATCAGCTACGTGGAAGTGCCCGACATGCAGGACAACCTGCAGGCGGTCATCCGCGTCATGCAGTACATCTACGACAACATCATGTACGCCGAGCTGAACACCAAGTCCGACTACTGCCAGGAATGCGGCTTCGACGGCGAGATTCAGGTCGTGGAAGACGACGGCAAGCTGGTGTGGGAATGCCCGAGCTGCGGCAACCGCGACCAGGACAAGATGAACGTCGCGCGCCGCACGTGCGGCTACATCGGCACGCAGTTCTGGAACCAGGGCCGCACCGAGGAAATAAAGGACAGGGTCCTGCATCTGTAATGCGTTACGGCAACATCAAATACTGCGACATAGCGGACGGAGAGGGTGTGAGAACCACCCTCTTCGTTTCTGGGTGCACGCATCGCTGCAAGGGCTGCTTCCAGCCCGAAACGTGGGATTTCGCGTACGGCGAGGAATTCACCGGCGCCGTCATCGAGGAAATCCTGTCTTCGCTCGAACCCGCCTACGTCGACGGCCTCACGCTGCTCGGCGGCGAGCCGTTCGAACCCGGCAACCAGCGCGTCTTGGCGCCGTTCCTCGAGCAGGTGAAGGCGCGGTTTCCGAGCAAGACCATCTGGTCGTACACGGGCGACGTGTACGAGGACCTCGTCGATCCTTCCAGCCCGCGCCACACCGAGGTCACCGACCGCATGCTGGCATGCATCGACGTGCTCGTCGACGGCCCGTTCATCGAAGAGCAAAAGGACATCACCGCGCGCTTCCGCGGCTCTTCCAACCAGCGCATCATCGACGTTGGTGCCACGCGCGAAGCGGGCCATGTCGTCGAATGGCGCGGCGACGAAACCTTCGCCACCCGCGGAACCTGGTAGAGGCGTCTGTCCTCCTGTCCGCCCGATTGGCGGGAGGGGGTACGTGCTCAAACAGTCCTCGCTTTGGAAAACAGCCCAGTGGGCTGTTTTCTTCGCTGCGGAACTGCGCGCGTTACCCCCTCCCGCCAATCGGGCTACGCTCTTTCGCTAGGGGCAGTTCAACTTGGGTGATTGTTTCGAGTTTCGCCTGGCTGCGGAACTGCGCACGTTGCCCCTTCCCACCGCCAAGGGCTGCGCTCTTCCGCTAGGGTGCTGTTTGGGATGTATACTAGACTTAGTCTGTTGCTTTGATGGGAGATGCAGATGTCTGAAGAGAACGTCTTGAAGGAGAACATTCGCGAGGCGGCGTACCACCTGAAGGTGAAGCTCGAAGGGCGCGCGCCCGAGGTCGGCATTATCTTGGGGTCGGGCCTGGGCCCGCTGGCCGAGCAGGTCGAAGACGCGGTGTTCGTCCCGTTTGCCGAGATCCCCCATATGAAGACCTCCACGGCCACGGGGCATGTCGGGCGCTTCGTGTGCGGCACGCTCGGCGGGAAGTGCGCGCTCGTCATGCAGGGGCGCCTGCATGGCTACGAAGGCAACACGCCGCAGGAAGTCGCGTTCCCCGTATGGGTCATGCACGAGATCGGCATTCCCACGCTCATCACCACGAACGCGGCGGGCGCCATCAACGAGACGTATGCCGTGGGCGACTTCTGCATCATGAGCGACCACATCAACTTTACGGGGCGCAACCCCGTCGTGGGCAGAGAACCCGACGGCATTGCGTTCCGCTTCTTCTCGATGAAGGACGCCTACGACCCCGAACTGCGCGCGCTGGCCGTGAACGCCGCCGCAGAGCTGGGCGTTCCCGCGCACGAAGGCGTGTACCTGGGGCTGTTGGGCCCGAGCTTCGAGACGCCGGCTGAAATCCGCGCGTTCAGGTCGTGGGGCGCCGACACGGTGGCCATGAGCGTGTGCGAGGAGGTCATCGCGGCACGTCATGTGGGCATGCGCGTCCTCGGCATGTCGCTGTGCTCGAACATGGCGTGCGGCATCGAGGGGGCGTCGCCGTCCGACGAAGAGGTGTTCGAGGTGGCTAAGCGCCGCGAACCCGATTTCTGCCGCCTGGTTGCGCGCATCGTGCAAGACATGTAAGCCGCGGCTCAGGAGTTGTTTCATTCGTGCAGGGCGCGCATCCGCACGGGGTTGCGGGTGCGCGCCCTGTATACTGGAACAACTCTGAAATCATGCAACGAAGCAATACAAGGTGAATCGCATGGCCCAAGAAATCATCGTCGTGCATGGCAACGGAACGCTTGCCGGCGACGTGCAAATATCGGGCGCGAAGAACTCCGCGCTCAAGCTCATGGCAGCATCCATTTTGGCGCACGGCGAGACAACTGTGCGCAACGTGCCGCTCATCTCCGATATCGACGTCATGTCCGAAGTGCTTGAATGCCTCGGCGCAACGGTTATGCGCGGAGAATCTGACGAGCACGTGCTGCTCATCGATACGTCGGCAATCGACTCGTTCGAGACGCCCTACGAACTCGTCTCGAAGATGCGCGCCAGCATCGCCGTGCTCGGCCCGCTCATCGCGAGGTTCGGCCAGGCGCGCGTCGCCATGCCGGGCGGGTGCCAAATCGGCGCGCGCAAGATCGACATGCACTTGCGCGGTCTCGAGGCGCTTGGCGTGTCGTTCGAAATCGACCATGGCTACTTGAAGGCAACGGCCGATAATGGCCTGCACGGCGCATCGGTGGCGCTCGATTTCCCGAGCGTCGGCGCCACGGAGAACATGCTCATGGCCGCCGTCGTCGCAGAAGGCGAGACCATCATCGGCAACGCCGCGCGCGAGCCGGAAATCGTCGACTTGGCGAACATGCTCAACGAGATGGGCGCTAAGGTGCGCGACGCCGGCTCGTCCATCATCCGCGTGGAAGGCGTGCCGCTTGAAACGCTTGCCCCGTGCGATCATGCCACAATTGGCGATCGGATCGAAGCCGGAACGTTCCTCGTAGGTGGAGCGCTAACGGGCGGCCCGGTTACGGCGCGTGGCATCAATCCTTCGTACCTGCGTATGGCAATCGCGAAGTTTCGCGAGATGGGCTGCACGGTGGAAGAGGGCCCTGATTTCGTCACGGTGGCGCGCACAGAGCCTTTGCGTCCAGTCGAGATTCAAACGCTGCCGCATCCGGGTTTTCCAACCGATCTGCAAGCTCAGTTCATGCTGCTCGCAGCTTGCGCCGAGGGCACGTCGGTCATCACCGAGAACGTGTTCGAGAACCGTTTCATGTTCGCGGCCGAGCTCGCGCGTATGGGCGCAGACATCGAAATCGAAGACCATCATTCGCTCGTGCGCGGTGGGCGCCCGCTGCAGGGCGCACCCGTTTCTTCAACCGACTTGCGCGCTGGCGCCGCCTTGGTGCTCGCGGGCATCGTGGCGGAAGGGGAGACGTGCGTTCACAAGATCAACCACATCGACCGCGGTTACGAGGATTACGTTGGAAAGCTGAAGGCGCTTGGCGCCGATGTTTCACGCGAACTTCCTTATCCCAATCATCGGGGGTCCGTGCTCGTGGATGCGGATCGGTAAACCATGCCATCGCGTCGCAGGGTTCCTTCAACGAGGCAGTCGAGGCGCGTCACGCGCGATATGCGCGACGCCACCATCGGCTCGCATGTGCAGCGAAGCTCGTCCTCATCGAGGCGCGCTTCAACGCAAGCTCAGCCATCCGCGCGCTCTTCGCGGCGCGCTTCCAGCGGCCAAACAGACACAATTGGCGTCGTGCGGGCATCAGGTCGCCCTCGTTCCCACGGGCGCGATTACGTGGATACCATGCGCCATCGCACCTGGTCGCGCAGGATCGGGCTCGCCGTCGTCATCGTTGTCGTGGTCATCGCGCTTGCTGTGGGCGTCGGCTTCCTTGCGTTTCGCGGTACTGTCGGTTCTGAATTGGCGCTCCGTGATTCCGACGCGTCAAACGCGCTCGTCTCGGTGCGTTCGGAAGAGCCGTACTACGCGCTCATAGCCGTCGAGCTTGGCGCCGTTGCCGAGCCGCTTGAGCAAACGGGTCCCGATGTGCTCTTGCTCGCGCGCGTCGACCGCCAGGCCAAGACGCTTGCGCTTGTGAGCATCCCTCCTGGATTGCAGGTCGTCACCGATAGTGGAGCGCGACGTGTGGCTGACTTGTCCGCATCGGGTGATGCGGCGCTCATCACGGCCGTCTCGAGTTTCGCAAAAGTCGACATATCGCATTTCGTGAAGGTCGACGAAGGCGGCCTTGAAGGCATCATCGACGAGCTTGGCGGCATCGACGTCGACATCGACCAGGTCATCGACGATCCCCATGCTGGCGATGTGTTCCTGCCCGTCGGGTCGTATACGCTCAACGGCGCTTCCGCGCTCACGTATCTGCGTGCCAACAATTTGAAGATGGGCGTTCCTGACCAGCTTCAACATCAGATCTCGTTTGCGGCCCTGCTGTTCGAGAAGCTGTTCTCTGCGGACGGGAACTTCGCTCGGCGCCTTGAATCTATCGACTCGTATTTTCAGACGGATTTGTCCCTCGGGGATATCGAGGCTTTGCAGGAATGGTTGCGAGATGTCCCCGCAAGCGACATCACCTGCACGGTGCTTCCCGGTTACCTGACCGAGGTGACCGGCGTCGTCGACACGGGCGACGCACTGTACATCGGCTCGTCGGACGACATGGCGGCCATCATCGCGTCGCTCGAAAGCGGAAGCGTGCCCGATGTCACGAGCGCCTCTGACGTGCAGCCCGCCGATCCGGCAAGCTTCACCGTCGAGGTTCAGAACGGCACCGACATCGTCGGCGCCGCGGGCGTGACCGCCGATTCGCTGAAGGCCGCCGGTTTCAACGTCGTGGGCGCCGGAAACGCCGAACAGCAGGTCTATAACGAGACCCTCGTGGTGTACAAGGGCGACGAGGGCCCCTCGCGCGCAAAAGCCGTCATCGAAGCGCTCGGAATCGGCCGCGCCATATCTGGCGACATCTACTACAAGTTCGATTCCGACATCCTGGTCATCATCGGCTCCGACTACAAGCCCTTCGCGTAATCGTCGACGCTGCCCGTTGGTAAGGTTGCGCAGCGCACTTTCTGCTAGAATCGTCGTGAAAGAAAACACGACGTGAGGAGTATCAATGGTTGACAAGATGGATGTAGCGGCGGTTCTCGACCTCATTCGCCCGAGCCTCATGGCCGACGGCGGCGACGTCACGCTGGTCGATGTGGCCGAAGACGGCACGGTTTCGGTCGAGCTGACCGGCGCATGCAAGGGCTGCCCCCTTTCCGAGCTCACGCTCGCCAACGGCATCGAGCGCATCCTGAAGGAGCGCGTGCCGGGCGTGACGCGCGTCGTTCCCGCCGAGGAAGCGGCCGAGGAGTAACCTGCGCCATGAGCGCTCCCATGAAGTGCCCTAATTGCGGGTCAGAGGCTCTCGACGTGCACGATTACGAGTCGATGATCGTCGTAACGTCGGACCATGCGCTTTTCACGGTGCGCTGCACGTGCGACACGCGCGTGTCGAGTCTTCGCGCCATCCCAATCGACATGCGCGAAGACGTGCAGTTCGCGGCCATCGAGGTCGGCGCCGGCATGGGACGAGAGCGCTAGCATGCTCAACGACATCTATCAGAACCTCGATCCGGTGGCGTTTGCCATCGGCCCGTTCGCTGTGCGCTGGTATGGCATAGCGTACGTGCTGGGCTTTCTGTTCGCGGGCTTGCTCATGTGGCGGCTTGCCAAGCGCTGGAAGCTGCGGTTTAACAGCGATGCGCTGCTCACCATCATCTGCTGCGTTATCGTCGGCATCATCCTCGGCGCGCGGTTGGGCTACTGCCTGTTCTACGGCAACGGCTACTACTATGCGCACCCGCTGGAAATCCTGGCGTTCAACCAGGGCGGCATGAGCTTCCACGGCGGGCTCATCGGCGCGCTGCTGTCGGGCATCGTGGCGGCGAAGCTCACGCGCATACCCTACCTCACGCTTGCCGACATGGGTTGCATCGTGGCTCCGATAGGCTTGTTCTTAGGGCGTTGCGCCAACTTCATCAACGGCGAGCTGTGGGGCGATTTCACCGACTTGCCATGGGGCGTGGTGTTCGGCGGCTCGGCCGGCATGCTGCCGCGTCACCCCTCGCAGCTGTACGAGGCGCTGCTCGAAGGCGTGCTGCTGTTCATCATCTTGTTCGCGTTGTCGCGCAAGCTGCCGCCACGCCCGCGCGGCACGTTCCTCGGCGTGTTCCTCGCGCTGTACGGCTGCTTCCGTTTCCTGATCGAATTCGTTCGCCAGCCCGATGCGCAGATCGGCTACCTGTACGGCGATTGGCTGACCATGGGCCAGGTGCTGTCGGTGCCGCTCATCATAATCGGCGCTATCGTGCTCGTGTACGCATGCAAGAAAAAGCTGCCGCAACAAGGGCTGCCATCGCAAAAGGGCGAAGACTAGGCGCGGTTGCATGTCATCCCGAGCGCAAGCGAGGGATCTCCGCGAAGTGGCGTGAATGGTGTTCTTAACAGTGAGGAACGGTGATCGCATTGGGTTTTCTCGACGATGTCCAGGGAACGCTCGACCGCGGGATGTCCGCAGCCCGCGGTGCCGTGTCGACGGTGGCCGGCGAGCAGCTCGGGTTCGTGCGGGGGTTTTGCCGCATGTGCCAGGACGGCTGGGAGCTGGGATACCACGAGCGAAACGGCGGGAATGCGAGCTACCGCCTGACGCCCGCCGATTTGAATTCCGCCCGGTCGTTCTTCTACGATGCGCCGAGCTCGTGGGTGGCCCTGGGCGTGACCGTTCCTGATATGGCTGGCGAGCATCTGCTCGTCACCGGCTCGGGAAAGTTCCTGCGCAACGTGAAGGACGACCCGGTTGCAAATTCCGGCATCGTGGAAATAAGCCCGTCAGGTGACGCGTGGCGCATCGTCTGGGGGCTGAAGGACGGGGCGCGCCCGACGAGCGAGATCGGGGCGCACGTGGCGACCCATGGCGTGCGCAAGCAGGTGACGGGGGGCGCGGCGCGTGTGCTGTACCATGCGCATCCGAATGCGCTCATCGCCCTCACGGCGCTTCTGCCCGCCGATGCGCGCACGCTGTCCCGCCTGCTCTGGTCGTGCGTGACCGAAAGCGTCATAGCGTTTCCCGGTGGCGTGGGCATGTTGCCGTGGAAGGTTCCCGGTTCGTCCGATTTGGCGAGCGCGACGGCCGAGGTCATGCGCGAATTCGACGCATGCGTGTGGCAGCTGCATGGCGTGTTCGCTTCCGGAGCCGGCTTTGACGAGGCGTTCGGGCTCGTGAACGCCATCGACAAGGCCGCCGACGTGTACCTGAGGGCGCGGGCTGCCCAGGGCGGCGGCGCAAACCTGCCGTTCGCCATTTCCGATGGCGACTTGCGCGCGACTGCGCGCGCCTACGACCTGCCCCTGAACGAGGCGTTCTTGTCGTAACGAGCGTCCGAAAGGTTTTGGCAACTCGCCGATAGGTTCAGGCCGCATCGGAACAAGGCGGGTACTATGGTCTTAGCGAAAGCGCATGGGAAGGGGCTTTTCATGGACGAAGGCAAGCTGTACCTGGGTATCGATTACGGCGGCAATGCGGTGAAGATGGGCTTGGTCGACGCGTTCGGCAACCTGTCCGGCCGTGATAGCCTTCCGACTTCCAACCTGCTCGACAAGGTCGATTGCCGTGCGTTCGCGGCGGCGGTCGGCGAATTCGTGCACGGCATGGGCATCTACTCGTCGGAACTCGGCGGCGTGGGGCTCGCCATCCCCGGCATCGTGAACCGCGGCACGTTCCTCACGCCCAATGTGAAGGCCGACTGGCCGCTGGTGCTGAAGAGCCTCGAGCAGTCGCTTTCAAAACCCTCCGTTTCCGTATTGAACGACGCCAATGCGGCGGCTTTGGGCGAGCTGTGGATGGGGGCTGGCGAAAACGCGCGCTCGGTGTTGCTCGTCACGCTGGGATCCGGCTTGGGCTCGGGCCTCATCGTCGAAGGACAGGTCATTTCCGGTGGAAACGGCGCGGCTGGCGAGGTTGGCCACATGACGGTCGTCCCCGGCGGGCGCCCGTGCAAATGCGGGCGCGCGGGATGCGTCGAGCGTTACGCCTCGGCACGCGGCATCGTGCAGAGCTTCATCGAGGCAGGGCAGTCCGGAGATTTCGACTCTGCGCAGTTCAGCAACCACGAGCCGGTGAACGACACCGATGCGCTTGCGGTCTTCGACGCGGCGCGCGCCGGCGACCCGCGCGGCAAGCGGGCCCTCGACGTGATGGCGGACAAGCTCGGCTTCGCATTGGCGCAGGTCGCGTGCGTGGTCGATCCCGATATCGTGCTACTCGGCGGCGGTATTGCCGCCGGAGCCGATTTGTACCTCGACGCCCTGCGTGATGCGTACCGTTCGTATTGCTTTGAGGCATGTGCGGCTACGGAGATTCGTTGCGCCACGCTGCTCGGCGATGCCGGCGTGTACGGTGCTGCTCGTTATGCCATGCTCGCCGCTCCGCGCGACAAGTCGCAGCGTGACTGGCTCGACCCCGACTTCGGGCTGTAACCTTCACTGGGACAACGGGGGCAGGTCCCAATGTCCCAATGCCCCACATGGCTTGGAGGAGTGACATGGAAGATATAGCGATGGCAAAAGATGCTTTGCGCGCCCGCATGCGCGGCGTGCGGAAGGGCATTCCCGCAGAAGAACGGGCCGATATCGACGCCCGTATCGCCACACGCGTGTGCGAGAGCACCGCGTTCCAATCTGCCGATGTGGTCCTGACGTACCTTTCCATGGGTACCGAGGTTGAGACGCGCGGCATAATCGAGCGCGCATGGGAAGCGGGCAAGGCCGTCGCGTTGCCGCGCTGCACGGGTCCCCGTCAGATGCGCTGGTTCAAAGTGACGTCCTTGGATTCGCTCGAGCCAAGCTCGTTCGGCGTCGAGGAGCCGCGTATCGATGACGCGGCCGAGCAGCTGCTGACGACGGGTGAGCGCATGGTGGCCATCGTCCCCGGCATGGCCTTCGACGACGAAGGCTACCGGCTCGGCTACGGCGGCGGCTTCTACGACACGTTCTTGGCCGATTTCCCCGGTCCTTCCATCGGGCTTTGCCGCAGCGCGCAGCGCGTTCCCAGCTTGAAAGCCGAAGGCGTCATCGGCGAATACGACCTTCCCGTCGGTCTTGTGATAAGCGAGTGACAAGTATCATCTGCCCCCTGTCATGAGGTTGGAACCGCTCGCGCTCGCTCGCATGCCTTAGCATGGATGCAAACGAGCTCCGAGGGGAAGGGGAACCGCCATGACGATAAGCGTTACCGATGCCCGCATCAGCGACAAGGGCCGCCTTGAACTGCAGATCTCGGCTCCCGCGACCGATGTTGCGAGCCTGCTCGACGAATGCGAGGCCGAGCTCGCGCGCGCAGGCGGCATCGCAGCTGACAGCACCCATGACGATCTCGTGGCCCGTTATGGCGAAGAGCGCCTCAAGGAGCTCACGGCCGAGTGCCTGATGGACCGCATCGGCACCGAGACGCTCGGCGCGTCCGAGAACCCGCTTGTGGGATTCCCCCAGTTCTTCCTCATCGAGAACGGCTATCCGGAAGGCCCGCTCGTCTTCCAGGTGGCAACGTACGAAATGCCGAAGGGCACGCTCGCTTCCGCCGAGCCGCTCGAAATCGGCCCCGAGGCGCGCGTCCCCTCCGACGAGGCGGTTGAAAAGGCGATTTCATCGCTCATGCGCACGTACATGGCCCAGCGCGTCACGGACGACAACCGCGAAGTCGAATACGGCGACACCGTGAAAGTCGATGTCGAGGCGAGGGCCGGCGGCGTGCCGGTCAGCACGTTCAGCCGAACCGCCTCTTCCATGAAGGTCGACTACGCGACCATGCCCAAGGACTTCGTCGACCAGGTTGTGGGCATGCGCCCCGGCGAGGAAAAGGACGTTTCGTTCACGGTGCCCGCAATCGAGGGCATCTGTCCCGAAGAGCGCTTTGACGCCACGGTGCGCGTGAAGGCCCTGTATTACGTCGACGTGCCCGAGCCGACGCCGAAATGGATCCAGGGCAAGTTTCCCAACCTGAAGGGCATTGACGATTTGCGTGCGGCCATGGCCCAGAACCTCGTGCAGCGTGCGGGCGGGTTGCCGAACAAGGAGGACGCCATCGATGCGGCGCTGTTCGAGCGTCTGAGCGTCGAGGTTCCCGATGAGCTCGTCGACTTCATCACCGAGGGCATAGAGCGCGGGGAAGCGCAGCGCATGCACGCCCAGGGCCTCGGCCTTGAGGAGTTCTGTGCCGCGAACGGCACGACGCCGGAGGAATACCAGGCCATGCTGCGTGAAACGGCGATCCGCGACCTGAAGCTGTCCGTTGCGCTCGACGCGCTGTACGCCATGAAGGGTTTCACGCTCAGCGAGAGCGATGTCGACATGATCTTCGAGCAGATGGCGCCTGGCCACAGCAGGGAGATGAGGCACAGCTACATCATGTCGGGGCGCCTGTACTTGGTCGAGGAGATGGCCCAACGCGCCAAAGCGCGCCGTTGGCTCGACGAGACTGCTAAACTAGCGAAGTAGGTTTTCGCTAGGGGGGTTCATGACGCAGGACAAGCTGTGGACGCGGACGTTCATCGTTCTGATGGGCGTGAACTTCTGCTCCGCCTTGTCGTTCTACCTCATCATGGTGAAGATCGCCGAATTCGCGGTCGACACGTACGGTTTGCCGCAGTCGGTTGCGGGGACGACCATCACGGCATACGTCATCGCCGTGCCGACGAGCGTGGGCTACGGCGCATCGCTTGGCGGCGTTGGCTGCATGCGCGGCGTTCGTGTATTTTCTCGTGCACGGGCGAAAACCCCGTTAGGATAGGGCGGTACGTGAATTGAGCGAATCAATCACCTCGGAGGAAATTGATTCGCCCCGCTCTGGACGATTAAGGAACTGATTCATGGTAGAGCTGAAAGCCTATGCCGGACTGATTCGCAACCATGCCGAGCTTGCCGGCGAACTGGGCGTCGACGTTTCCAATTGCTCGCGTGCCGAACGCGAGGAGAAGCTGATCCTCGCCGCCTGGAACGCGTGGGGCGAGGACATGGGCTCGCACATCAACGGGCAGTTTGCCTTCGCGTTGTACGACGCCGATGCCGACGAGCTGTTCTGTGCGCGCGATCCTCTCGGCGCCGAGCTGTTCTTCTATTACCAGGCGGCTGACGGCAAGCTGCTGTACGGAACGCAGATCAAAGACCTGTTCGACCAACCGGGTTTCGTGCGCGAGCTCAACCGCGAGCTGGTGCAGTTCTACCTGGGCTTCACCTACGTGCCGGGCGAGGAGACGCTGTTCAAGGGCGTGTACAAGCTCGAGCCGGGCGGCTTTTTGAAGTTCGGCCGCGACGGCCTTGCGCTCGGGCGCTATTGGGAGCTTTCCTTCGAACCCGACGAGTCGAAAACGCTCGACGAATGGGCCGACGAGCTCGAGAAAGCCATGGAAGCGAGCCTTCGCGACATCCTCGATGAGGGCGAAGTGCCCGACAGTTTCCTTTCGGGCGGCGTCGACTCGTCCTACATCCTGGCGAAGAGCAACGCGAAGTGCGGGTTTTGCGTCGCCTACGAGGACCAGAAGGCCAGCGAGGAAGCCGACGCCCGTGCGACGGCGGAATACCTCGGGCGCGAGTTCGAAGGCGTTTCGGTGTCGCAAGCCGATTTCTTCGCCAGCGTCGACGAGTTCCTGCTCGCCTACGAGCAGCCTTCCGCAGATGTCGCCGGTTTGGCGCTGTACGCGGCATGCAAGAAGGTCGCCGAGAAGTCGAGCCTGTGCTTCTCGGGCGAAGGCGCCGACGAGTTCTTCGCCGGCTATAGCGTGTACAACAACGTGAACAGGCTGCGCATGAGCCCCGATCCGGTGTACTTTGGCACGACGTACATCATGAACGACGCCGAGCAGCGCCGGTACCTGAAGCATTTCTACGCCGAACGTTCGGCGAAGGAGTTCATGAAAGAGCGCGGCGCGAAGGGGCGCGAGTACGATCCGCTGAACTGGATGCTCTACGTCGATTTGCGCAGCTATTTCGAGGGAAGCATCCTGTTCAACTCGACCAAGATCTCGCGTGGCACGGGGCTCGACATCCGCATGCCGTATTGCGACCTGCGCATCTTCGACATCGCGCGCCGCATGCCGTCGCATTTCAAAGCCGATAAGGACGGCAACAAGAAGGCGCTGCGCGCGGCGGCATCGCGCGTGTTGCCGCATGAAGTAGCGTATCGCAAGAAGCTCGGGTTCCCGGTGCCCGTGCGCTCGTGGCTCGCCGATGCGAGCGTGAACGCCGACATCCGCCGTGCGTTCGAGAGCGAGGCGGCGGCCGAGTTCTTCAACGTCGACGAGATCGGCGCGCTGCTCGACGAGTTCCTCGGCCAGAAACCGCGCGTGAAGCATCCGGTGTGGTTCGCCCGCCACCAGGCCCTGCTCTGGCGCCACGTATGGACGATCTACCTGCTCATCCGCTGGTACGAGCTGTTCTTCTGCGAGTAGCCCTTATTCGAACGGGAAGGTGTAGTCGAGGCCGAGCTTGTCGCGCAGCTCGATGAACTCCTTTTGCACGGCCTCGCCGACCGGCACGCCCTTGTCCTTGCGGTCGAGCCAGGCGAGGTACTCCTTCTCTCCGGCGGTGTAGATGCGGTCGTAGCCAGGCGCCTTCTCGGAAGCGCGCAGCGCGCGGCATATGTCGCCGGCGATTCTCTCGAATTCCTCGCGGCCGATGAACGCGTCGGGGTCGACGACGAAGAAGAAGTGCCCCAAACCGTACATCTGCGGCGACCCGTCGGGGGCGACGCCGGTGAGCGCCTTCATGAACTTGCCGCCCGACAGCGCGGCCGACAGGATCTCGACGACGGCCGCGTAGCCGTAGCCCTTGTATCCGCACATCTCGTCGCCGGGGCCGCCGCCAAGCGGGGCGAGGGCAGCCGTGCCGTCGACGAGCATCTTCAAAATCTCCTCGGAGTCGGTCAGCTCCGAGCCGTCTTTCGCGACGACCATGCCGGCGGGCGTGGGCTTGCCGGAACGCGCGTAGTACTCGATCTTGCCGCGCTGCACGATGGAGGTCGCGCAGTCGATGCAGAAGGGGAACTCCTCGTCGGTGGGGATGGCGAACGTCAGCGGGTTGGTGCCCATCATGTTCTCGACGCCGAACGTGGGTGCGATGGAAGGCCGCGCATTGGTGCCCGTCAGGCCGATGAGGCCCTCTTTGCTGGCCATGGTGGCCCAATACCCCGCAATGCCGTAGTGGGTGGAATTGCGGATGGCGCCGCCTGCCATGCCGTAGGCCTTCGCCTTCTCGATGAGCTTCTCCATCACGCGGTAGCTCGCCACCATGCCCATGCCGTCGTGCGCGTCGGCGAGCACCGTCGTCGGCGTCTCCTTGACGATCTCCAAATCGGTTTCGGGAAGCAGCGTGCCCTTCACGATGCGGTCGATGTAAATCGGCTTGAAACGGTTGCAGCCGTGGCTCTCGATGCCGCGGCGGTCCGATTCGGCGAGCACGTCCGCGCAGATCTCGGCGTCGGCGCGCGGCACGCCGTATCCGACGAACACGTCGGTCATGAACGAGATGACGGTATCCCAAGGCACGTACGGGCGGGTTTCCATGGTTGCTCCTATCGGTTTGGGCTGCAGCTAGCTTAGATTGAACATCATCCTTGGGATGATGTTCAACCCGCAGCTGGCAGGATAACGTTCAAGTCGGCGAAGGGGACTAGTATTTCTCGACGACGTTTCCCGGATCTTTGAAGATGTGGTTCGCCGGCACGTAGCCGCGCACGCGCGAGAGTGGATACACGTTGGAGTTGCTGCCGATGATGGTGCCCGGGTTCATGACCGTGTTGCATCCGACCTCCACGTGGTCGCCCAGCATGGCGCCGAACTTCTTGATGCCCGTTTCCACGACCTCGCCGGTGGCGAAGTCCTTCACGCTGACGAGCGACTTGTCGCTCTTCAGGTTCGAGGTGATGGCGCCCGCGCCGGTATGCGAGCAATAGCCGAGGATGGAGTCGCCCACGTAGTTGTAATGCGGCACCTGCACCTTGTCGAACAAGATGACGTTCTTCAGCTCGGTGGAATTGCCGACTACGGCGTTCTTGCCCACGATGGCGGGGCAGCGCAGAAACGCGCAATGGCGCACCTCGGCCTCATGGTCGATGATGAGCGGGCTGCCGATGTAGGCGCTGTCGAAGATCTTCGCGTCCTTGGCAATCCACACGCCTTCGGCGGGGTTGTCGAACTCGTCGGCCGGCAGCGTGGGGCCGAGCTCGAGGATGAACTCCTTGATGTGCGCGAGCGCTTCCCACGGGTACTCGAAGCGCTCGAGCAGAGGCGCTGCGATGGTGTGCGAGAGGTCGTACAGATCGGCGATTTTGATCTTCATGGTCATGGCACATTCCCCAATACGTATTCCGTGGTTTTACAGCGACAGCTTGGAAGCGGCGCCCTCGTCGCAGAAGAAGGTGACGTCGGGATGCAGCTGCAGGACGCTTGCGGGGCAAGCTGGGTCGACCGGGCCTTCGACTGCCGCCTTGATGGCGTCGGCCTTGGCCTCTCCCAGGGCGATGAGGATGATCTTGCGGGCGTGCATGATGCTCTTGATGCCCATGGTCACGGCATGGGTGGGCACGTCGTCGATGCTGTCGAAGAAGCGGGCGTTGACTTCGCGGGTGTTCTGGGTGAGCTCGACCACGTGGGTCATGGTGTCGATGGGGTCGCCCGGCTTGTTGAACGCGATGTGGCCGTTCACGCCAATGCCCAAAATGTGCAGGTCCTCGCCGCCGGCCGCCTCGATGGCGGCGTCGTAGGCGGCCAGGGCCTCGTCGCTCGTGTCAAGGCCGCTCGGAACGTGCGTGTTCGCCGGGTCGACGTCGATGTGGTTGAACAGGTTGGTGTCCATGAAGTAGCGGTAGGACTGGTCGTGGTCGGGCGTGAGGCCGACGTACTCGTCGAGATTGAAGGTGGTCACGTCCTTGAAGCTGATCTCGCCCGCCTCGTACAGGCGGATGAGCTCGGCGTACAGGTCGAGCGGGGTCGAGCCCGTGGCGAACCCGAGCACGGCGTTGGGCTTGGCGTCGAGGATGTCCTTGTACATGGCCGCAGCCTGCTTGGCGATGCCCTCGGGGGTGTCGATGATGACCTTCATGTTTCTCCTTCTGTTCGGTTCCTACAGTAAAAAAGCTGCCGGTTCGCGCCGGCGGCTTCGATGACTAGTCGATGCCGAGCTCTGCGATGACGACGTCGGCGATTTCGCGGCAATGGCGCTTGGCGTCCTCGTCGCTGGCGGCTTCCACCATGACGCGCACCAAAGGCTCGGTTCCGCTCGGGCGCAGCAGCACGCGGCCCGTGCTGCCCATGGCGTCTTCCGCGGCCTTCACGGCGGACTGCACGGCGTCGTTGGTCTTCACGGCTTCCTTGTCGGACACGCGCACGTTGATGAGCTCCTGCGGATAGCGGGTGAACACGTGCGCCGCCTCGTCGATGGTCATGCCCAAACGGCGGGTGGCCGCGAGGAACTGCACGGCGGTCATGAGGCCGTCGCCAGTGGAGTTGTGGTC
This sequence comes from uncultured Eggerthellaceae bacterium, assembly GCA_905234785.1. Lineage (GTDB taxonomy): Bacteria > Actinomycetota > Coriobacteriia > Coriobacteriales > Eggerthellaceae > UBA9715. Next base: position 4,485 of record CAJOIP010000010.1, on the reverse strand, counting down.
GAGCAGGATGAGGTGGCCGCTCTGCTCGCCGCCGATGGCGTAGCCCTGGGCGAGCATCTCCTCGAGCACGTAGCGGTCGCCGACCTTGGTCTGCACCACGCGTATGCCGCGCTCTTCCATGCAGCGCACGAACCCCAGGTTGCACATGACCGTGGAAACGACCGTGTCGTGCGGCAGGCAGCCGCGCTGCTTCATGTCGATGGCCAGGACGGCTTCCATCATGTCGCCGTCGATCTCGTTGCCCTGAGAATCGACGAGCATGACGCGGTCGGCATCGCCGTCATGCGCGATGCCCGCGTCGGCGCCGATTTCGGCGACGAAGCCCTTCAACGGCTCGAGGTTGGTCGAGCCGCACTGCACGTTGATGTCGAGGCCGGTGAAGTCGTCGTTCATGGCGTGCAGGTCGGCTTTCAGCTGGCGAAGCGCGCTTCCGCTCGAGACGCTGGAAGCGCCATGCCCGCAGTCGAGCGCGACCTTCAAGCCGTCGAAGTCGATGCCTTGGGTGGCGATGGAATTCACGGCATGCGCCACATAGCGCTCGACGGCGTCCGGGACTTCGACGATGGTTCCCACCGCGTCGCCGGCTGGGCGGTTCTCGTCCATGGTGCCGGATTCGATGGCTTCTTGAATTCTGTCCTCGACTTCGTCGGGAAGCTTGAAGCCCTTGCCGTCGAACAGCTTGATGCCGTTGTACTCCGGCGGGTTGTGGCTTGCGCTGATGACGATGCCGCCGTCGCATTCGAGCTGCTTCGCGAGAAGCGCGATGGCCGGCGTGGGGATGATGCCCGCGACGAGCGCGGTGCCGCCCATGCTCGTTATGCCGGCGCATACAGCGGCTTCGAGCATGTCGCCGGAAAGGCGCGTGTCCTTGCCCACGATGATGCGGGGGCCCTGGAAGCGCACGGCCGCTTGGCCAAGGCGGAAGGCGAGGGGGCAGGTGAGTTCGATGTTCGCGACGCCGCGGACGCCGTCGGTTCCAAACATGCGTGCCATACAGAACCTTTCAGTTGTGGTTCGGCATAAGCCGAGATTGCCTCTACTGGGCAAACAATAGAATTTTACTGGGCCATCCTTGTTTCGACAATATTAACAACCCTATCTACATTTTCTCTGACCACTACTAGATGGGTTTGCGTGACGTCGTTTGCACCACCTATCGTGGCTGAGCGGGTCTATGGGGGCAGGGCGAATTGACCCGACGGCGTCCTGCTCAGCGGGCGAGGGCGAAGCAATCGAAGCGGATCGCCTTCCCCTCGAGGGAGTAATCGGGCTTGCGGCCTGCCAGGTACGGGCCTTTTTGCGGCCGCTTCACGACGATTTTGAGCGGATGGGCGGCGAAGGCGGCATCGAGAAGCTCCCGCTCGTCATCGCAGGGCCGCTCGAGTTGCTGAAGTAGCTGCAGCTTCTTCTTCACGGCTGCGCTCTTGTTCCTGCCGGGGAACATGGGGTCGAGTAAGACGACATCGGGGTGGCACGCGCATTCGCGCAAGGCCTGCACGCTGTCGCCGACCGCAAGGTGCATGCGCTTCGCCGCTTCGGCGAGGGCGGGGTCGAGCGAGGCGCGCGCCATCGCATCGTGCAGCAACGCCGCGATGACCGGATTGCGCTCATGCAGGAAAACCGTGAAGCCGGCCGCTGCGAGCAAGAGCGAGTCCTCCCCGAGGCCGGCCGTGGCGTCGATTGCGACCGGGTCCTCACGTCCTTTCATCTTTGCCGCCTTCACCAACAGCTCGCGGTTCAGGTTGGCGGGTTTCAGCCGCGGGATCATCCGCGTGAAGTCCCCGCGCAAGCTCATGTTTCCATCGGAAAGCGAAAGCCCGTCTTCGCCGCGAACGAGAAGAAGCCCGGCGTTCCGGGCTTCTCGCTGTGCGGTTTCTTCCAGACGCGCTATGTCGGCTGTTCCGTTGCCCACCCTTACGCGGCTTACAGCATGTGGGCGCGCAGCTCGGCGCCGTCGAGGGGCGATAGGTACGCGGGGGGAACGTCGAACACGGTGAGGGCGCCGGTCGTGCCCTCGTTGCTGAAACGGGCGACCGCGCGTGCGAACGCGACGAGCACGCAGGCGGTGAACTCGGGGTTGGACTCGAGCTTCAGCGAGTACTCGACGAGCATCTTCTTGCCGCTTGCGCTCTGCCCGCTGCGCAGCACGAAGCCCCCGTGGGGCATGGCGGCGTGGTCGCGGGCGAGCTCTTCTTGCGAGATGAAGTTCACGGTCGTGTCGTACTCGTCGAAGTAGTTCGGCATCGAGACGATTTCCTCGGCGACGCGCGCCGCGTCGGCGCCTTCCTCAAGGACGACGAAGCATTCGCGCGTGTGCTTCTGGCGCGTGGTCAGCTCGGGGTTCGAGCCCGATCGCACTTCCTCGAGCGCCTCTTCGACAGGGATGGTGTACTGCTTCGCGTCGGCCACGCCCTCGATGCGGCGGATGGCGTCGGAATGCCCCTGGCTGATGCCCTTGCCCCAGAACGTGTAATCGGCGCCGTGCGGCAGGATGCAGTTGCCCATGAGGCGGTTCAGCGAGAACAGGCCCGGGTCCCAGCCGCACGAGATGAGCGCCGTGTTGCCGCCGTCTGTGGCTGCGGCGTCGACGGCCGCGAAGTGCTCGGGAATGCGGGCGTGGGTGTCGAAGCTGTCCACCACGTTGTACAGCTTCGCGTAATGCGGGGTCTGCTCGGGCAGGTCGGTCGCGCTGCCGCCGCACAGGATGAGCACGTCGATGGGCTCATTGCCGCCTTCGAGCGCCTCGGCGGGTTTCACCTCCACGCCTTCGGTGGCGATTTCGACGGTTGCGGGGTCGCGCCTCGAATACACGGCCGTCAGTTCGATGTCGTCGTTTTGCCGCACGGCGAGCTCGACGCCCTTGCCGAGATTGCCGTATCCCAAGATTCCCAAGCGTACCTTGCCCATGTGTCGCCTTTCGCTCGTTGCCTGACTTGTCGTTCGCGAGAATTATACCCAAATGCTAAAGGAGTGATTCCACGTAGAACAAGGGCGCTACGCGGATGGCGCCACAGTATTCGCGCGCGCCGGGGAAGGCGAGGCCCGTCTTGGGAACGATCATGGTGACGGTCTCGTCGGCTTCGATGCAGGGTGTGCTTGCAGTACCGGTTTGGGCGTTGAGGCCGCTCGGCGTGTCTGCGGAAACGACGAAGGCGCCGGCTTTGCGGCGGCGGTTCGACGCTTCTATCCACTCGTCGAACGGAGCCTTGACCGCCTGCCCTGCGAAACCCGTTCCGAGCAAGGCGTCGATGACGACATCGCATTGCGCGAGGGCGCTTTCCAGCGCTTGCGCATCGGGCGCTTCCAGGATTCTCGCCCCGCGATCTTCCAGCGAGGGCAATGCGGCCATCGCGGCATCGCGCGCCGGCTGCGCTTTCAGCTTGTCGGGCATGCGCGCCGTGACGAGCGTCACCTCATGTCCGCGTTCGGAAAGCTCGCGTGCCGCCACCCAGCCATCGCCGCCGTTGTTGCCGTTGCCGTAGAGGATGGCGACGCGCGCTTGCGGAAACGCCTTGTGAACGCGGTGCGCGATGGCGAGGCCGGCGCGGTCCATGAGCTCTGCGAGCGACGTGCCCGCTGCGTCTATCGCCTGTTCGAGCGCCACGACGTCGGCGACGTCTTTCGCGGGCGGCTCGAACTCATGCAGGTGGGGGAGGATGCGGCTATATGCCCCGACGAGCTCGTCGAACTTGACGGCGGCGTTTGCGGGGCTCGTCGACGGAAGCTTCACGCACGGCATGCCCGTTGCCGCCTCGCAATGCCGCTCGTACAGCTCGGCGGCCTTCGCGCCGGTGCAGAACACGGCTTCGATGGGCGCGGCGTCGAAGATGCGCGACAGGTCGTTCGGGACGGCTTCGGCGATGCTCGCGTCGCTCGCCCCTTCTATGGTGCAAGAAGCCAGCACGTCCCAAAGCGCGATGTGGTGGCGCAGAAGCTGATCGCGGCGCCGTTCGTTCGTGGTGGCGATGGGCTCGTCGAACAGCTCGGCCAGCACGCGCCAGAACCTGTTCTGCGCATGTCCGTAGTAAAAGCCGACTTCGCGCGACTTCGGGGAGGGCATGGTGCCCAGCACGAGCACGCGCGAACGCTCGTCGAACACGGGCTCGAGCGGGTGCTCGATATGCTCGGATTGCGCCTTGGCTTCGCGTTTCATCCTGCGCGCCTCCTCGTCTTCGGCGACGATTCGCTCGATGGTCTGCTCGACTGTCGAGGGGATGCCGAACAGCGTGCGCTGCGACACGGCGGGACGCACGACCTTCCCGTTCGCTTCGGCAAGCAGCATCTCCTGCAGCCGCTTCCATCGTCTTTCGTCGTCTCGGTAACTCATATGCTAAGGGTAGCGCAAGACGAGGCGCCGCATCGTGGTACGATATGCGAATCGTCTTAATGAAGGAGACCAGCTATATGAAGTCAAGGGATAATCCGAAGTTTTTCGAAGCTGAGTAGGTTTACCCGATTAACGCACTTTGACAGCCGAATATCGAA
>CAJOIP010000009.1 GCA_905234785.1 uncultured Eggerthellaceae bacterium | reverse complement strand
CGGGTGCAAAACTCGCGATTCCGATCATCTGGTGTTCGAGATTGCGGGTTTTGCACCCGGCGTCGCCTTTGCCGAAATGCGCGACCTGCGGAAACGCTGCGCGAACCGCCTTTTCGAGTCGGGTTGCGGGTGCAAGACCCGCAATCTGCGACATTCAGTGCACGAGATTGCAAGTCTTGCACCCGCATTGGCTGAGATTCGGGGTTCTGCACCCGGCGTTTGCTGTTTCAGAATGCAGAGCCCTCGATTTTTGCCGCCAGGTAATAGACCAATGGGAAGTCGCCTTGTCCCACAAGGGCCCAATCACGGGCGAGCAGTCGTGCGCGTGCGGGCAGCGAGATAAAGGTGCCGCTCGACATCTCCGGGCACTTCGCGAAGGCGCCGGTCGTTACCCTGGGAATTCCCGCCGAGCTTCCTGGGGTTCGCGCGGAAGACGTCCCCGATTGTTTTGGCGCTGCGTCTCCTGGTTGCTGGCTAAATCGCCTGCCGCGTGCCTCTAACAATGCGGCTCAGGCTATAATACGGTTCGAAACAACTTGCCGACGAGAACACGACTCTGAAACGAAGCATGGCGAGAAACGACGACTCACAACCTTCGCGCGTATATAAGGCTTCTGACGTGCACAAGCGGCGCGTCAATCGCAAGGCACGCCCCGAGAAGGTGCCTGTGCCCGACCGGCCTGCGCGCGAGCAGGTCCGTGAACCCGAACCCCCGGCGCTTGCCCCCGAAGCACAAGAGTCCCAGTTGCAAGCGCCTTCCCAGCCACGGGAACCCCAAACGCAGGGGCTGCAATTTCGGGAACCCCAGACGCCTGAGCCCCAAGCGCAGGAATCGCCTTCTGGTCAACCAGCCGAAGGCGTCGTGCTGAAGCCCGAATTCGGCCGACGCACCGAGGCGCAGCGCGAGGCGGACGATCGCTGGTTCGCCTCGATGCGAGAAGGCATTCCCGAGGTGGTTCCAACATCGCCCGAGGTTTCCGGCGAGCAGGTTCCCGCAGAACAGCAAGCCGCTGCGTCTGCCGAGGCGGGCGAGCCAACCCCCGTAGGGGCGCGATTCACCGCGCCTGCCGAACAGGGCGGCATTCCGGGTGAAGGCGGGGCTCAACAGGAGCCTCCCGTCCAGCCGACCGAGGAAATCCCCCCAATAGGCGCCGATTCAGGCTCAGAAGAAGCCGCGCCGGCTCGTTTCGGCGCAAAAGCCGCAGGAGCGTTCAAGTCGCGCAAAAAGCTTTCCGTGAAGCGGCGTATCGTCCTCGTCCTGACCGTCGTCATCGTGGCGGCCATTGCGGTTGCGGTGGGCCTGTTCACGTGGAACCGCTGGTACCGCTTTGACGATCGCGCCGATATGCAGGGCGAATGGTACGTGGTCGGCACGACGGTGCCGGTAACCATCGACGAGTCGTCGATTCACCTCACCGATGACGTGACCTACCAGTACGAGATCAACCCGCAGGACAAGACGATTCGCTACACGTTCGGCCCCATGGAAGGTCAGGGCCGCTACTGGTTCAGCGATGACAGGCAATACCTGGTCATCACCGATGGCGACGAGTTCACCAGCACGGGCACGGCGTTCGACGATTTGCTGCATTCGTTCGGCGACATGGCCGACAAAGCCACGGGCGCAGATATGAAGCTGCCGGAAGGGGAGGGCATCATCGCCTTCAGCCGCGAACCCGACGCCCAGGCGCTCGCGCGCGAGCAGGAAGAAGCCGCTAAGAAGGCCGCCGCCGAAGAGGCCGCGCGCAAGGAGGAAGAGCGCCGCGCCGCCGAGGAGGCTGCTGCCGAAGCGGCCGAGTGGGAAGAGTACTACGAGGAAGAGTACTACGAAGAGCCCGCCGCCGATGAGCAGCCTGGCGAAGAGCAGCCTGCCGAGGAAGAGTACCAGGAAGAGTAACCCCCATCGGGCGCGATCCATCGCGTCTGTGACGAGCCAATTCCCGAAAGGTCGCAATGCCAGGCGAAGCCGAACGACAAGAGCAACCCGTGCGCATAGCAGCCATCACGGTGCAAACCGGCCGCCTCGTGTGCGATGTCGAAATAGCCGACGAGCGCTTTCGCTTCACGACGCCGGGGCTCGCCGCGTTTGCCGCGCAAAGCTATCCGGACTTGCCGCGTCATGCGTGCGTGAACGGCAAGGGGCACACGTTTGGCGACGTCATCGAACATACGTCGACGCCGCATCTGCTCGAGCACCTGGCTATCAGCCTGCAAACGCGCGCAGCCGTTGGCGCCGAAGAGCCCTTCGTGGGCACGACGGAGTGGATCGACGAGGCACGCGGCCAGGCTCGTGTGCAAATCAGCTTTCGCGACGACCTCGAAGCGCTGCGTGCATTTAACGAAGCGACCCAGTTTCTTAACATTGCCGTGCTAACATGTCTGGCATGAAAGACGCACACATCAAATTCGAAACGGCGACCGACAAGGTCGCCACGCGCATAACCAAGATGCGCCCCTCGGCCGTGCGCATGCTGTTCGCGGCTGCCACCAGGCCCGACATCATCTCGCTTGCGGGAGGCATGCCCGACGTGTCGCTGCTGCCGAAAAGCGCCGTGCGCAAGGCGGCCAAGGCGGCGGTCGACGCCCAGGCGGTCACGCTGCAATACGGCGGCACGAACGGCCTCATGGAAACCGCGCAGGTGTTCTGCGACATCGTGCGCGACATCGGCATCCGCCACAAGCCGGAGAACGTCGTCATCACCACGGGCGCGCAGGAAGCGCTCGACCTCATCGCCAAAACGTTCTGCGATCCGGGCGACATCGTGCTGACCGAAGGCCCCACGTACCTGGGCGCCTTGCAGGCGTTTTCGGCCTACGAACCCGACGTGCGCACCATCCCCTTCGACGACGAGGGCATGCGGATGGACCTGCTCGAGGAAGAGCTGAAGCGCATCGGCAAGGGCAACCCGCGCCTGAAGTTCATGTACACCATTCCGAATTTCCAGAACCCGGGCGGCGTCACCATGAGCCCCGAGCGCCGCAAGCGCCTCATCGAGCTGTCGCACGAGTACGACTTCATCATCGTGGAAGACGACCCGTATGGCCGTTTGCGCTACGAAGGGGGCCATTGCCTGCCCATGCGCGCGCTCGACGATTCGGTCATTTACCTGGGCACCATTTCGAAGATGTTCGCCGCCGGCCTTCGCGTCGGCTGGATCATGGCGCCTCCGGGCGTCACGGCCAAGATAAACCTGGCCAAGCAGGGCACCGACCTGTGCGGCAGCATGTTCGACCAGAAGATGGCCGCCGCGTATTTCACCGAGACGCCCTGGCAACACACGCTGCAGAAGTTCATCAAGACCTACGACAAGCGCCGCCGCGCCTTGCTCGACGCGCTGGAAGAGTTCTTCCCGCCCGAGGCCACGTGGACGCACCCCGAAGGCGGCTTCTTCGTGTGGGTCACCCTGCCGTCGTACGTCGATGCCAACTCCATGCTGGCAGAAGCGCTCGACCACGGGGTCATCTACACGCCGGGCGATTCGTTCTACCCCGACGGCAAGGAGGGGCGCAACTGCATGCGCCTGAACTTCAGCTATCCGTCGCCCGAGGATATCCGCGAGGCCGTCCGCCGCCTGGCCGAGGTCATCGAAGACCGCTTAGAGCTGTACCGCGCGTTCATCGCCGCCGGTGCTATTAAGGAATAGAAGGTGTCGCTTCGCGGAGACCCCTCGCTCACGCTCGGGATGACATACAGGTTGTCATCCCGAGCGTGAGCGAAACGGCGGTTGGGGACGGCGCAGGTTAGGCTCGTAGGGGCGCAGACCTCTGCGCCCGGTGAGCGAAGCGAACGAAAAAGGGTTGCAAAAGCGGAGCTGCCGCAACCCGAAGAAGGAGAGCGAAATGGCAAAAGTTGCAGTACTGATGGGCGGCGCGTCGTTCGAACGCGAGTTCTCGCTGAACAGCGGCAAGAACATTTGCGCTGCTTTGGAAGAGGCCGGCCACCGCGTCGTGCCGCTCGACACCACCGCCTCGCTCGTGCCCACGCTGCGCAGCGAGCGTCCCGACGTGGTGTACAACGCGCTGCACGGCAAGAACGGCGAGGACGGCACCATCCAGAGCCTGCTCGAGTTCCTGGACATCCCGTTCGTGGGCTCGCCCGCGAGCGTGTGCCACCGCTCGTGGAACAAGGACGCGCTGCACTCATCGCTGATCAAGTACCGCCAGCTCATCGGCGAGCCCGATGGCGTGGCATCGTGGCCTCCGGGCGTGTACATTGCGCGCGCCGCGTTCAAGGACATGGGCGCCGCCACGGCGCTCGACCTCATGGAAAGCCGCATTCCCGGTGGTTACCCGATGTGCGTAAAGCCGGCCCATGGCGGCTCGGCCATGGGCATTCACCGGGTAGATTCGCAGGAAGAGCTCGGCGAGGCCATCCTCGACGCCCTGTCGTACGACGATGCTGTGAACATCGAGCAATGGGTCGACGGCGTGGAGCTGTCGGTCGCCATTCTGGGCACCGGCTGGGATGCCCATGCGCTGCCGCCGGTCGAAATCGTGTCGCGCTCGGCCGCAGGGTTCTTCGACGCCGAGGCTCGCACCGATGCCACCCTCGTCGACTTCCACTGCCCCGTGCGCTTGGCGTCGCTTTCGGAAGACGAGGAAGAGGCGCAGGCCATCCGCGCCGAGATCGAGCGCGCCGCCCTCGAGGTGTACCGCGCCTACAGCGTGGTCGACCTCGGCCGCATCGACATGATCTGGGACGGCGGCGCCGCGCGCTGCTTCGAGGTGGACATTTCCCCCGGCATGACCGACCACTCGCTGTTCCCGGCCGCCATCGAAGCCGCCGGCCTGACCCTTTCCCAAGTCCTCGACGAATTGGTCAGCCAATACGCATAACGTTGCAGGGAATGACGCGCGGGAGGGGAGCTGGTGCATCATTCTCAGATGCATCAGCTCCCCTCCTGCGTATCATTCCGCAACAAATTGGCAACCAAATTCGTCCGAGTCCAAGATAGTGCGCGATGAATTGCGCGGGCGTGCGTATAATGTGCGTACGTAAATTTCGCAACGAGGAGGCAACTATGTCTAAGATCGGACCGTTCATCACTGGTGCTGCCATCGGCGCTCTTGCCGCCCTGCTGCTTGCCCCTAAGACCGGCGAGCAGACCCGCGCATTCGTCGCTGAGAAGGCCAACGCCGTCGCCGGCGAGGCGAAGGATTTCGGCGCGGGCTTTCCGGCTTCCGCTCAGGATGCTTTCAAGGTTGCCCAGGAAAAGGGCCAGGGCTTCGTGGCCGGCGCTCAGGCACGCGTGAAGGAAGCAACCGGTCAGCCCGCTGAAATCGACAGCGACGACCTGCGCGAGAAAATCGAGGCCGCCCGCCAGCGCATCGCCGCCCAGGTGATGGAAAACGCCGAGGCCGCCAAGGCCGTTGAAGTCGCCGCCGAGGCCGTCGAAGAGGCTGCCGAGTAAATCGCAAGGCGAATCGTACGAGGTGCGCCCGCCGCAAGCCGGTCGGCGCACCTTTGCATGTAAAGCGGGAAGCACATGGGCGAACAGCTGGTCACAACGAAAGAGCTCGCAGGCAAGCGCGCGATCGACGACAAGAAGGGCAAGCGCATCGGCAAGGTGCGCCGCTTCGTGTTCCATCCGACCGAGAAGCGCTGCATCGGCCTGCTCGTGAAGCGCCCCGATGCCGCCCTCATGTTCCACCGCAAGGACCTGTTCGTATCGCTTGCGGGCTTCCACTTCGACGGCGAGGGCAACGTGGTCGTCCACGGCGACGCCGACGCAACCGACAAGGGCGCAGTCAAGGTGCTCGGCGTGAATTGGGACATGTGCGTCATCTGGGTCGGCATGCCGGTCATGACGGCGTCGGGCGAGCTGCTCGGTTTCGTCGACACCGTCACGTTCGACCGCAAAACCGGCGCTGTGCACAGCCTCACCACCGAAAACGGCGCCGCCAACGACGCCATCCTCGGCAAGCGCACCATCCCCGCCTCCTATGTGAGGGGGTTCAGACGCGGTCAGGGCGTGGCGCTCGTGGAAGCGGGCGAGTATCAAGGCGAAGACCCCGACGAGCAAGTCGAGAGGGGCGCCATCATGGTGTCCGACGAAGCGCTCGACCTTCCCATCCAGGGCGGGGTCGCCGCTGCTGCCGGCAAGGCGACGGCCGTCGTCGCCGACAAGGCGAAGAAGGGCGCGAGCCAGGCGAAGGTCGGCGCCGCGAAGGCCAAGAAGGTCGTCGACGCCAAGCTCGAGGAAGCCAAGCCCACGCAGGAGAAACTGGCAAGCGCCGCCGGCGACGCCATCGAGTCGGGCACGTTTGTCGTGGGCAAGCAGTTTGGCAAGGCTTCGGGCATGTTCGCCGCCTTCAAGGAGGAATTCGAGAAAGCCTCGCGCGGGGAAGGCGAGGACGACTAGCCGATGAAGCAGATGGACCGTTCCACCGTCTTCAAGTTCGCGGGTCTCGTCGCGTTCATCGTGCTGACGGTGGTCATCGTGGCGGTCGCCTGGCCCTACATCGCCGACGTGTTCACGGAGGGCGGCGTCGACCGCCTCGTCGAGCGCGTGCAGAACGCGGGCGCGTTCGGCGTGCTCATCTTGCTGGGCATGCAGTTCCTGCAGATCGTCGTGGCGTTCATCCCCGGCGAGGTCGTGCAGCTGGCGGCGGGCCTCATGTACGGGCCGTGGCTCGGCGCGCTCATCGTCCTCGTGGGCTGCGTCATTTCCAGCTCGATCATCTACAAGCTCGTGCACGTGCTCGGCGCGCCGTTCGTGCAGGGCATGGTTTCCACCGAGCATCTCGACAAGTTCAGGAAGTTCGAGGAATCGGGCAAGCTCGACATCGTCGTGTTCATCCTGTTCCTCATTCCAGGCATGCCCAAAGACGTGTTCACCTACATCGTGCCGCTGACCGACATGCCGTACAAGAAGTTCATCACGCTGACCACCATCGGGCGCATTCCCGGCGTGGTCGGCTCGACCTATGCGGCGGCAGGGTTTGCCAGCGGCGAAGTCGTCGGGCCCATCATCGTGCTCGTCGTGCTCGCCGTCGTCGCCGTCGTCGCCATCGTGTTCCGCGACAAGATCATGAACGCGTTCCACCGCGAGGAGGGCCGATGAGCGATCAAGGCCATTGGAACAATCCGGATGCCGGGGCGGATGCGCAGTCATCGTATTGGCAAGGCGAGTACCGCGGGCCCGAGTACGGTTGGCCGGATGGCGAGCATGCCGAGCCGAGCTACGGTTCCATGTCGGCTGCCGCGCGCCGGTCGTACGCCAGCGAGGCCATCCGCCAGAAAGACCATGTGTCAGCCGGCCTCTTCGCAATCTTTTTGGGCATGTTCGGCGTGCACAAGTTCTACCTGGGCTGCAACAACGCCGGCTTCATCATGCTGGCCACCTCCATCATCGGCGGCATTATGACATTCGGCCTTGCCGCGGCGGTCATCTGGTTCATCGCCATCGTCGAGGGCGTCATCTACCTCACCAAATCCCAAACCGACTTTGACCGCTTGTACGTCCAGAACCAACGCGATTGGTTCTAAGTGAGTATTGACGCGTTATGCAGTACAATGTGGAAGTATTTATCAATCCGATGAGGAGGAAAGGTAACCATGCCTAGCATTACCCGCGAACAGGTTCAGGTGCCCGTCGACGTGTCCCCCGAGATGCGCGAAGTGTACATCGACAACTACATGAAGGCCACGCGCAACAGCGGTCGCCTCATGCTGTTCGCATGCGACCAGAAGATCGAGCACCTGAACAAGGACTTCTATGATGGCGGCGAGGAAATCGACCTGGCCGACTGCGAGCCCGAGCATCTCTTCAAGATCGGTTCGCAGGGCGTGTGCGGCGTGCTCGCCGGTCAGCGCGGCCTCATCGCGCAGTACGCGGCCGATTACCCCGACATCAACTACCTCGTGAAGATGAACTCCAAGACCAACCTGGTGAAGACGGCGCAGGAAGACCCGTACTCCCCGCAGCTGTACGGCCTCGACACCGTGCTCGCCATGCGCGACTCCGGTGTGAACATCGTGGGCCTGGGCTACACCATTTACCTGGGCAGCGAATACGAAGCCACCATGATGGCCGAAGCCGGCGACCTCATCGCCCAGGCGCATGCCGAGGGCCTGCTCGTCGTGCTGTGGATTTACCCGCGTGGCAAGGCCGTCACCGCCGAGAAGGACCCGGACCTCATCGCCGGCGCTGCGGGCGTGGCGCTGTGCCTGGGTGCCGATTTCGTGAAGGTGAACCCGCCGAAGCCCGAGGGCGAAGATCAGCGCACTCCCGCCGAGGCCCTGGCCATCGCCACGAAGGCCGCTGGTCGCACCGGCCTGGTCTGCGCCGGCGGTTCCACGGTCGACGCCGAGACGTTCCTCACGCAGCTCTACGACCAGATTCACGTGGGCGGCGCCGTGGGCAACGCCACCGGCCGCAACATCCACCAGCGTTCGCTCGACGAGGCCGTGCGCCTGACCAAGGCCATCAGCTCCATCACGCTGGCCGACTACGAAGTGGCTGACGCGCTGGCCGTCTTCAACGGCGAGAAAGACTTCACGCTGTAAGCAACGGTTGGTAGCGTCTTCCAAGTGGGCATTCCTGCCAGGCAGGGGTGCCCACTTTTGATATGCTGTACTTGTCTGAACGTCCCCCGATGAAGGAGGTCTTGATGATTTGCCCGTCATGCGGCCAGGAAGTTCCCGAGCTCAAGTTCTGCGTGAACTGCGGAGCCTCGCTTGAAGGCGCTGCGACGCAGGCTATCGGCGCACAGCCGACCGAGCCTGTGAACGAGCCGGCGGCGGAGCCTTCGTTCACTCCCGAAGTTCCCGGCGATTCAGCTTGGCAAGCGCAGCCGCAGCAGGCCTACCAAACCGGCCAGACGCTGCAGATGCCGCCCCAGGCCGACCAGTTCGGCCAGCAGGCGGGCGGGTACGTGCCCCCGACGGGCGCCCCGCAGCCGCCGACGTACCAGATGCCGCAAATGCCCTCCGCGAACCGCGCGCCCAGCGCTGCGTTCGTGCTCGTCATCGTCGGCCTCGTTCTCAGCTGCCTGTTCGTCACGTTCATCCCGGGCCTCGTCTGCTCCATCATCGGCCTCGTGCTGAACGCGGGCTACAACAAGAAGGGTCTCGACAACCCGCGCAAGACCTCGACGATGGTCGTCGGCATCATCGGCATCGTCGTCGGCATCCTGTGCTTGGTGACAACCATCATGATCGGCGTCTTGTCAGCGGAAGTCATCGACGAGCTTGACCGTCGGGGCATCGACATCACCACCGACAGCGTCGAGGTGACGACCGATTCCAGCGGGCACATCAACATCTCGGCGAAAGACGACGAGTCGAGCAGCGCCGCATCGAGCGCCGCTGCGGCGGGTTCGTCGAGCGCGTCGGGCTCTGCCAGCAGCGCGTCGCCGCTGAGCGTGCTGAAGTACGACGAGGATAAGTACCACGATTCCGATTACAATCCCACGCTGTATTCGGTCCTCGAGCTGAACGGCGCGGAGTTCCAGGATCTGCTCGACCTGTACAACTTCTACTGGGACGACGATTTGGCGTCATGGTACGCGACCGACGGCTCGCTGTACGGCGTCGAGGATGCGGCGGATGTGCTCACGAAAAGCCAGATCAGCCAGCTGCCCGTGGGCGCTGCGGGTCAGCCGGTCGCCATCGTCCTGACAGTCGAGGGCTACAGCACGCCCCAAGCCGCGTTCGACGCCCTGAGCAAGGACGTGACCATAGAAGGCACCCTCGCTACCGACGATTTGTACTTCGCGGTCGTACATGGTTCGCCCATGGCCAAGTACCTGGTGGCCGTCAGCGAAACGGACGACGACGAGCAGACGTTTTTGCTGTTCACGGACGAGGCCATTTCCAGCGGCCTGTTCGAGCAGCTGACGGGCGCCAATGCGGGCGCGTCGGTCGATGAGGTTTGGACGGTGCTGAACAACAGGTAGCCAGCGCCTCGCCGACATCGGCGGAAACTGCGCTATAATCGCCTGGTGCGCCCGAGTGGCGGAATGGCAGACGCGGCGGTCTCAAAAACCGTTGGGAAACCGTGAGAGTTCGAATCTCTCCTCGGGCACCACGAGAATCAAAGGCTGTTCTACGAACAGCCTTTTCCTTTGCCGACAATGAAATGCGGGTAAACGCGAAAGGGCTCGGAATGAACGACGAACTGCAACGTGAAATCGACGCGTACATCGACGCCCATTGGGAAGAGGTCGTCGCCGACATCGACGCGCTCGTGCAGGTCGACAGCGTCGAAGACCCTGGCGCCGCCGCCGATGGCGCGCCCTACGGGCCGGGGCCGCGCGAAGCCCTCGACCGCGCGCTCGCCATCGCGGAACGCATGGGCCTCGAACCGCACGATTGCGAAGGACGCATCGGCTTCGCGGACCTTCCCGGCGAAAGCGACGCGCAAATCGGCATCATCGGCCACGTGGACGTCGTGCCCGCCGGTCCCGGCTGGCATTACCCTGCGCACGAGGTCACGCGCAAGGACGGCTACCTCATCGGCCGCGGCGTGCTCGACGACAAGGGGCCGCTCATGGTCGCGCTTCACGCCGTGAAGTTCTGGAAAGACCGCGGCGCGAAGCTTCCCTACACGGTGCGCGTGCTGTTCGGCGCCAACGAGGAAACCAACATGAAGGACGTCGCGTATTACCGCGAGCGCTTCGACGACCCGGCGTTCCTGTTCACGCCCGACAGCCAGTTTCCCGTGGGGTATGGCGAAGCGGGCATCTGCAGCGGCACCCTGAAAAGCGACGTTTTCTACGGAGCCTCGATCATCGACTTCGAAGGCGGGCAGGCGGTCAACGCCGTGGCCGCGCAGGCGCACGCGATCGTGCGCCAGGGCAAGTACCCGTTCGACGAAGACGACCATGACTACGTGTCCGTCGAGGAGTACCGCGGCGACATTGCCGACATCAAGGTGACGGGCAAGGGCGCCCATGCCGCCGAACCCGAACTCGGCGTGAACGCCATCGGCCTGCTCGTCGATTACCTGCTGGAAAACGAAGCCGGCTCCGTTGCCGAACGCGCCTTCCTCGGGCTGCTGCAGAAGCTGCATGGCGCCACCGACGGCTCGGGGCTCGGCATCGCATGCTCCGATGAGCACTTCGGCGCGCTGACCGCGGTAGGCGGCAAAGCCTACTTCGAGAAGGTGAACTTCAACCAGGGCCGCATCTGCCAGACAATCGACTTCCGGTACCCGACGACCATCACGTCAGCCGAGATTGGCCAACGCGTGAACGAGCTGGCGGCTGAAGTCGGCGCCACGTTCACGATGGAACACGACAAGGAGCCGTTCCTGATGCAGCCCGACTCGCCCGCCGTCCGGGCGCTGCTCGACGCCTACAACGAGGTGACGGGGGAGGATCGTTCGGGCGTCACGTCGAAGGGCGGCACGTACGCGCGCATGTTCACGACCGGCGTCAGCTTCGGCGTCGAGAAGCCGTGGGAGACCGACCCCGATTGGGTCGGAACGATGCACGGCCCCGACGAGGGCGTGAGCGAGAACGCGCTGAAGCAGGCGTTCGCCATTTACGTTTGCGCCCTCGGCAAGCTCATGAGCGCCGAGCTGTAAGTGGCAATAAAACCAGGCAAGCGGTATTTTTTTCGAAGTTAGCGGTTGCATTTCAACCGCCAACGGTAGTATGGTAAAGTGTACTAAATTTGACTTTCTGCGTCTATTTTTTTGGGAGGGGCAAGCCATGCTGAAAGCGATGATCGTCGACGACGAGGCGCCCGCCAGGTCAGAATTGCGCTTTCTGCTCGACGAAATCGGACAAACCGACGTAGTCGCCGAAGCTGCCAGCGTTCGCGAGGCTATCGAGAAGCTGAAGGAATATCCCTGCGATGTCATGTTCCTCGATGTGAACATGCCCGAGGCAACGGGCTTGAAGCTGGCCGAGGGGCTCACGCACCTGAAGTACCCGCCCGCAGTCGTGTTCGTCACGGCTTATAGCGAGTTCGCGCTCGACGCGTTCAAGGTGAACGCCGTCGATTACCTCGTGAAGCCCGTCGAAACCGAGCGCCTGGCGCAGGCCATCGCCCGCGTGCGCGAAAACGTCGCCCTGCACATGCAGGCGCAGAAGTCCGAGCGCATCTCGGTCGAAAAGGGCGGCAAGAAGATCCTCATCGCCATCGACAAGATCCGCTTCGTCATGGCGCGCGACGATTACGCGTACCTGCAGACCGACACCGACCGTTACTTCAGCACGGTCAGCTTGGCCCAGCTCGAAAAGCGCCTCGACGGCCACGGGTTCTTCCGCGTGCATCGCGGCTACCTGGTCAACCTTGCCATGGTCGAGGAAGTCGAGCCCGTTTCCGGCGGCACGCTGCTGCTCACCCTGAACGGCGTCGAAGACAAGATTCCCGTTTCCCGCCGCCGCGTGTCCCTGCTGAAGAAGGCGCTGGGAATCTAGCGGTTCCCATCGGGCCCCGTTCCTGTATCGAAAAAAAAGACCGCCTACCAGGCGGTCTTTTCGTTTTCAGCTCTGGCGGCGCCGTTTACTTCGTGCCGAAGATGCGGTCGCCGGCATCGCCCAGGCCGGGGACGATGTAGGCGTTCTTGTTCAGCTTCTCGTCGACGGC
Organism: uncultured Eggerthellaceae bacterium; assembly: GCA_905234785.1. Lineage (GTDB taxonomy): Bacteria > Actinomycetota > Coriobacteriia > Coriobacteriales > Eggerthellaceae > UBA9715. Next base: position 37,209 of record CAJOIP010000009.1, on the reverse strand, counting down.
CGCCACGTAAATGTCGACGTCGGGGTGGCGCTCCTGCATCAGCGCGACGCCTTCGGGTGCGGCGACCAGGTTCATGAGGCGAATGTTCGTGCAGCCGCGGGCCTTCAGGTTGTCGATGGCGTCAGCCGCGCTGCCGCCCGTGGCGAGCATGGGGTCGACCACGATGATGACCGAGTTCTCGACGCCCTCGGGCATCTTGTAGTAATACTCGACCGGCAGGTGCGTCTCCTCGTCGCGGTACAAGCCGATGTGCCCCACGTGCGCGAACGGCATGAGCTCGAGCAGGCCGTCGACCATGCCGATGCCCGCGCGCAAAATGGGCACGATGGTGAAGAAGCTCTCCTTCAGCACGGGGAACGTGCCCATGCAGATGGGCGTTTCCACCGTGGCGGGAATGGTCTCGAAGTCGCGCGTCACCTCGTAGCCCATGAGCACCGAGATCTCGCGCAGCAACATGCGGAAGTCCTGGGACGTCGTGTCGACGCGGCGCATGCGCGTCAGCTTGTCGGAAATCAGCGGATGATCGAGAACGTGAACTTCGCCCATTGTTAAATCCTTCCGTCGGCCAGCGTTCCGTACATTATAATCGTCGGGAACCATACAGGTCAGTAAATGTAGCGCGAAGGGGCCGGAGGGGTCCCGCGCAGTTCCGCAGCGGGCGTAGCTCGCGAGGACTGTTTGAGCACGGTCGCCCTCCGGCCTCTTCGTGCGGACAAGGGGAGAATATGGCAGAGCTGCAAGTACCCACCATGGGTGCGAAAGACTCGCCCGATGCAGTGTACGATGCGCGTGCCCTCGGCAAGCCCAAGATGGTGCTGTTCGGCTTGCAGCACATGTTCGCCATGTTCGGCGCCACGATTCTGGTCCCGGTGCTCACGGGCCTGTCCGTGCAGGCGACGCTATTGTTCGCGGGCATTGGCACGCTGCTGTTCCACTTCCTTTCGAAGGGCAAGGTGCCGGCGTTCCTCGGCTCGTCGTTCGCGTTCATCGCGGGTTACGCGGCCATCGCGCCCAACGGCGAGGCCGAGCTCCTGCCGTATGCGTGCCTGGGCGTGGCGTGCGCGGGCCTGCTGTACTTCATCCTGGCCGCGGCATTCAAGGCGTTCGGCGCCAACCGCGTCATGCGCTACTTCCCGCCGGTCGTCACCGGCCCTATCGTCATCTGCATCGGCCTCATCCTGGCAAGCTCGGCCATCGCGAACTGCTCGACGAACTGGCTGATCGCCATCATCGCCATCGTGGTCATCATCGTGTGCAACATCTGGGGCCGCGGCATGATCAAGATCATCCCCATCCTCATGGGCGTCGTCGTCTCGTACGTGTGCGCCGCGCTTCTGGGCGAGGTCGACTTCTCGGGCGTCGCCAACGCCGCGTGGATCGGCCTTCCCATCATGTGGGACAACACCGTGTTCAGCCTGTTCACAAGCGGCTCGATGGATTCGGGCCTCGCCATCACGGCCATCATCACCATCATGCCCATCGCGTTCGCCACGATGATCGAGCACATCGGCGACATCTCCGCCATCAGCTCCACGTGCAACCGCAACTACATCGCCGAGCCCGGCTTGCACCGCACGCTGCTGGGCGATGGCCTGGCCACCGTCATCGCGTCGCTGTTCGGCGCGCCGGCCAACACCACGTACGGCGAGAACACCGGCGTGCTGGCGCTGACGAAGGTGTTCGACCCGCGCGTCGTGCGCATCGCGGCCATCTTCGCCATCGTGTTCAGCTTCTGCCCGAAGTTCGCAGCCGTCATCGGCGCCATGCCCGCCAGCGTCATCGGCGGCGTGTCGCTCATCCTGTACGGCATGATCTCGGCGGTGGGCGTGCGCAACCTCATCGAGAACCGCGTCGACTTCACGGTCAGCCGCAACATCCTCATCGCGGCCATCATCCTGGTGCTTTCCATCGGCATCGCCTACAGCGCGGCCGGCGCCATCGTCATCCCGGCGGGCGATATCACCATCTCGCTTTCGGGCTTGGCCATCGGCTCGCTCGCGGGCATCCTGCTCAACATCATCCTGCCGGGCAAGGACGCGCCGGTGGTGCATGCGTACGAGCCGGCGCTCAGCGAGAACATGCCGCTGTCGGGCCCCGATCCGTACGACCCGAAGGACGATCCGAACGCCAAGTAGGGGAGAAGGGTCGCTTCAACCAAGACCAGTCCGCACGGGCCGCTGTTTCGGCGGACTGACGCTTATGCACCAAAATATGACGTAATGTGGCATAAAAACGCCTGTTCGGGCCGCTTAGCCTTAGATAATCAACACTTGTCCAATAATTAGGTGAAGATGCCCGTTTAACTGTTTGCACGAACGGATAATAGGGTTAGAATACGTCGATATTTTGCAATTCTCTCATGAAAAGGGTACGGCATGGTTAAAGATCAGATTACCGAATTCGGCATCAAGCAGGCGCTCAAGATACTTCGCTCGAACCCCGACAAGGCCATCCCGCGCTTGCTCGACGCAGCGGACTTCATCTCGCGTGGCGAGATGCCCTCGCAGCGTCGCATCATCCGCGAGTACATGGAAAACAAGGACTCGAACGTCTATCAGATGCTCATGCGCTTCCTGAACGACCTCGACCCGAAGTACTTCGAGAAGATTGCGCTCAACTTCGCCATCAACGCCGGCTTCAACGGCTGGAGCAAGCAGATCGAACTGCGCGAGCGCTACGGCTGCAACATTCCGTGGGCCATCCTGCTCGACCCGACGAGCGCTTGCAACCTGCACTGCACGGGCTGCTGGGCGGCCGACTACGGCAACCGGCTGAACCTGAGCTTCGACGACATCGACTCCATCATCAACCAGGGCAAGGAACTGGGCGTTTACATGTACATCTACACGGGCGGCGAGCCGCTCGTGCGCAAGTCCGACATCGTGGCGCTGTGCAAGAAGCACGACGATTGCGTGTTCCTGTCGTTCACGAACGGCACGCTGTTCGACCAGGAGTTCATCGATCAGCTGAAGGAATGCAAGAACTTCATCCCCGCGTTCTCCGTCGAAGGCGACCGCGAATCCACCGACGCCCGCCGTGGCGAGGGCGTCTACGACAAGGTCGTCGCGGCCATGAACCTCATGAGGGAAAACGGCCTGCCGTTCGGCATTTCGTGCTGCTACACCTCCGAGAACTTCGAGGCCGTGAGCTCCGACGCCTACGTCGACCAGCTCGTGGAATGGGGCGCCACGTTCGTGTGGTACTTCCACTACATGCCGGTCGGCTCCGACGCCAACGAGCACCTCATGGTGAGCCCCGAGCAGCGCGAGGTCATGTACAACGTCATCCGCCGCTGGCGCACCACCAAGCCCATCTTCCCGATGGACTTCCAAAACGACGGCCAGTACGTGCAGGGCTGCATCGCCGGCGGGCGCCGCTACCTGCACATCAACGCGGCAGGCGACGTCGACCCGTGCGTGTTCATCCACTTCAGCGACTCGAACATCCACGAGAAGACGCTGCTCGAGTGCCTGCAGTCGCCGCTGTTCATGGCGTACCACAACGGCCAGCCGTTCAACGGCAACCACCTGATGCCCTGCCCGATGCTGGAAAACCCGCAGGAGCTGCGCCGCATCATCAACGAGACCGGCGCCAAGTCGTCGAATCTCGAAGGCGAGGAGACGGTCGAGATGCTCTGCAGCCGCTGCGACCAGTACGCCGAGCACTGGAAGCCCACCGCCGAGAAGCTCTGGGAACTCGACCACAAGTGCGCCGACTTCGTTAAATAGCTTTTTTAAGTTGTCAGATAACGCGAACGCCCGTCATTTGGCGGGCGTTCGCGTTTCACTCGTACATAACGCGGTTTTATGCGCGATTGCATGACTTTTTGGTTTTCACGCAGCGATATCGCCTCCATGTGTAACTCAATGCAGGGATATAAAGCACATGTGCATCATATCCCTGCGAACACGTCCCACTTGATTACACACGGACCTCGTATCGCTGCATGAAACGCTGAAAAAACTGCACGGTGGCAAAAAAGTGATGAAGTGCGCGCAAGTCCGCCCCTTGTCATCCCGAGCGAAGCGCCCCGCAGGGGCGAGACCCTTGTTAAAGAGCCAGAACGAGCCCGGTGCAAAGCGTCGGGCTCGTTTTGGAAGGCATTGTCTCTGACCGCGACCGGTTTTATCTCATAGCGTGTTGCGCGAGGTTGCTGCTCAGGCGTGTGGGCGTAGCCCTGGGCATATCGCTTTCCCTGGCATATCGGAAAGGTTTTACTCGAACAGTTCCGCAGCCTTTTCCAGCTTGCCGACGATCTCGATATGCTGCGGGCAGGCTGCTTCGCATGAGAAGCACTGGATGCACTGCGACGCTTTGCCGTCGCGCGTGTTGAAGCCGTACCAGTTCTTGCCGTTGGCCTCGCCGTATATGGCTGCGCGGTTGAGCGACTCCATAATCTGGGAGATCTTGATGTCCATCGGGCAGGCCTTCATGCAGTACTGGCACGACGTGCAGGGGTTGTCGAGCAGCTCGTCGAGCTTGCGCTGCGCCGTGGCCAGCGCGGCGCGCTCGTCATCCGAGAGCGGCTGGTACGTGCGGAACGTCTCGAGGTTCTGCTGCATCTGCTTAAGCGAGCTCATGCCGGACAGCACGGTGATGAGCCCCTCGACGCCGAACGCGAAGCGCAGCGCCCATTCCACGTACGTCCAATCGGGTTTGGCGGCGCGCAAAATCTCGGCAACGGGCTCGGGAGGGTTGGCCAGCGTGCCGCCGCGCACCGGCTCCATGATGACGACGGGAAGCCCATGGGCGCGCGCCGTTTCCACGCATTTGCGCGACTGCGTGTTGGGGTTTTCCCAGTCGGCCCAGTTCACCTGCAGCTGCACGAACTCCATCTCGGGGTGCGCCTCGATGATGGCGGCGAGCGTCTCGGCGTTGTCGTGGTGCGAGAAGCCGATGTGCTTCACCTTGCCGTCGGCCTTCAGCTGCTTCACGAAATCCCACATCTCAAGGTCGTCGAACACCTTCGTGCGGAACGAGCCCGTGTTGTGTATGAGGTAGAAGTCGAAGTAGCCCGCCCCCGTGTTCTTAAGCGAGATGTCGAAGTCCTTGCGCGCGTCCTCGTAGCTCTTGGGGCCGATCCAGGCGGCGTTCTTCGTGGCCAGCTGAAACGATTCGCGCGGGTAGCGCTCGACGAGCGCCTGGCGGATGGTGTTTTCCGATTCGCCGTACGCGCGCGCCGTGTCGAAGTACGTGCAGCCGGCTTCCAAGAACGTGTCGACCATCTGCTTGGTCTGCTCGAGGTCGATCGTCGTGCCGTCTTCGAGCTTCGGAAGCCTCATGAGGCCGAAGCCCAGTTTGGGAATGCCCTCGCCCAGGTAGGTCATGCGTTTCCCCTCTCTAACGACAATATGTCGCTTATTATAATGGAATAGGCGGCTGGTGTGGAGCAGATGCCGGGTATGCATCCAACTTCGTAGATGGGGAACAGATACCCGGTATCTGTTCTGCGATGGTATACTTCTCGGTTGGAAACCAAGCGCGTCACATGCTGCCGAACAGGAAGGAACATCATGGCTGACCGCGACATCAACATTCCCATGGGTCCCGACCGCACAGGCGAGATCGAATTGCCGCCCATCGACTTCGGCGACGCGGGCGGACAGGTCGAAGCTGCCGCCGATCCGTTCGCCGAGCCCGCATATCCCCAAACTGCCACGGATCCGCAGGGCGAAGTCGCCTACGCCGGGTTCAACGACCAGCGCTACGAGGAGCTGGCGGAAAAGTACGACATCGGCGGACTGAGCGATGAAGAGGCGAATGCCCAGGGCATCGACGACGTGCAGATGAGCTTCCTGGCGCTGAAGGACTCCATCGGCCAGGGCCGCGAGCTGAAGGCGCGCGAGAAGGAGCTCGACGAGTTCGCCAACCAGCTCGACGACGACCGCGAGGAACTGCGCGACCGCGAGGACATCCTGGCCAACTACCAAGTCATGGTCACCGACCTCGACAACGTCATCGCGCAGCACACCGAGCAGCGCGATTCGCGCAAGGCCGAGCTTGCGCAGGTCACGGCGCAGCTCGACGAAACAACTGAGGCGCTCGAGCGCATGCGCGAGTACCATGACGGCCAAATGGACCCGTTCGAGAAGAACCTCGGCCGCGCCCGCGCATACGCCGACCAGGCGAAGAACGACGAGCGCAGCCGCAAGTCCGAGCTGAGCGCCGCGGAATCCGAGCTGAAGCGGTCGAACGCGAACGACGACACGACGATGGCCGCGGCGCGCCACGAGCAGGTTGCGGCGGCCTACGACGAGGCACGCGCGCGCAGCGAGGCGGCCAAAGAGCAGCTCGACCAGGCCCAGAAAGCCTATGACGACGCCATCGCGCAGGTCGAGCAGGCCGAAGCGCCGCTCGAGCGCCAAATCGAGGACCTTCAGAAGCAGGCCGACGAGCTGAAGGACAGCATCAACCGCCTGGGCGACGAAATCTCGGTGCAGCGCAAGCGCCGCCAGTACTGCGATACGGTGTACCAGTATCCCGAGGAAACGGCCAAGCTGCGCGAAGCGGTCCGTTCCGACGAGCAGAAGATGCTGCAGCTCGACGCCGAGGCCGACGACCTGCGCGACCGCCTCGCCCAGAGCAAGGAGCAGTCGAAAAAGGCCAAGATCGCCATCGGCGTGATCATCGCCATCATCGTCATCGCGATCGTGCTGGTCGTCGTGCTGCTGAACCGTTAATCCAGCCATGTCGCTTGTCCGATTGGGTGACCTATCCGACCGCCGCTTGCGGCCGTACTCCGGCATGACCGACGGCCAGCTGAAGCGCGGAGAAGGGTTTAGGCGCGACAACCCACAAGGCCTGTTCATCGGCGAGTCTGCCCGCGTGATAGAACGCGCGCTCGATGCGGGCGTGCGTCCGCTTTCGCTGCTGGTCGACGATCGCTGGCTCGAGCACGACCGCGCTATCGTCGAGCGCGTGCAGGCAGTTCATCCCGAAGCGCCGGTGTTCCTCGTCACGTCCGAACAGCACCGCGAGCTTACCGGTTACGAGGTCGTCCGCGGCGCGCTGGCATGCTTCGAGCGCCCCGAGCCGCCAAACGTGGACGACGTGCTGCAAGGGGCACGGCGCATCGCGATTCTGGAAGACATCACCAACTACGCCAACATGGGCGCCATCTTCCGTTCCGCTGCCGCGCTCGGATGGGATGCCGTTCTGGTCACGCCGTCGTGCCACGACCCGTACTACCGTCGCTGCGCTCGCGTCAGCATGGGCGCGGTCTTCCAAGTGCCCTGGGCGCGCATCGAGGGCGGCCGCGATTGGGCGCCTTCGCTCGTCCCGCGCCTGCGCGGCCAGAACATCGCGACGGTCGCGCTTGCGCTGCGCGGCGATTCCCTCGACTTGCGCGATTCCCGGCTCGCAAGTGCCGAGCGCCTGGCCGTCGTGCTGGGCACGGAAGGGGACGGCCTCGCCGATTCCACCATTTCCGCCTGCGACCACACGGTGATGATCCCCATGCACCACGGCGCCGATTCCCTGAACGTGGCCGCCTGCGCCGCCATCGCCTTTTGGGAGCTGCAATAATCAATCTCCTCCGAGGTAATTGATTCTTCGAGTTGTGCTACAATATCTGCTTGGCCGACAAGGCGGCCTACCAAAGAATACCTGGCAGTCGCGAAAACGCAGTCCCAACCTGCAGCTTCGCAACACTGCGCGATCTTCGAGTCGCACGCCTGGCATGCAGGCAGGGAGCCGTCGCGTAAAAAATGCGCAGGGGACGGTTTGAAGGTTTTGTGCGCTCTCGTTTCTCCCCTGAATTCATGCTCTGACCTTGGGTAGTATGTATCGTTGCTGCTTAATGGCTATTTGTATGGAGGAGACCCGTTGGCGAAGCAGGATGTCATCGAACTCGAGGGCACGGTCCTCGAAGCATTGCCGAACGCAATGTTTAGGGTGGAACTGGAAAACGGCCACAAAATCTTGGCCCACATTTCCGGCAAGATGCGCATGCACTACATCAAGATCCTGCCGGGCGACAAGGTGACGGTCGAGCTTTCCGTCTACGACCTGAACCGCGGGCGCATCACCTACCGCTTCAAGTAGCACCGCAGCGGAGAGCCGTTCTCCGCGGGGCAATCCACCGTGCCCCGCATATAAGCAGGAAAATCATCGGCAGCGGCTGGCCGTGATAGATAGGCAAGGCAAGGAAGTAACCGAAAGGAAGCAATTATGAAGGTACGTCCTTCGGTCAAGAAGATGTGCGACAAGTGCAAGATCATTCGTCGCCATGGCAAGGTTTTCGTAATTTGCGAAAACCCGCGTCACAAGCAGCGTCAAGGTTAGGTTCGTCTTGTCATTCCGAGCGTAAGCGAGGAATCTCCGCGAAGCGGCGGGCAAAGCCCGAGATCCTTCGCCTACGGCTCAGGATGACAAAGGAAAGTTAAGGAAGGATACGTTTTATGGCTCGTCTTGTTGGTGTCGACCTCCCGCGCAACAAGCGCATCGAGATCGGCCTCACCTACATCTACGGCATCGGTCTTACCACTTCCAAGAAGATCCTCGCGGAAACGGGCGTCAACCCCGATACCCGCACCGACGATCTGACGGAAGAGGAGCTCGCGAAGCTGCGCGACTACATCCAGAACAACCTCACCGTCGAGGGCGACCTGCATCGCGAGGTTTCCCAGAACGTGAAGCGCCTGATGGAAATCGGCTGCTATCGCGGTCTGCGCCATCGTCGCGGCCTGCCCGTTCGCGGTCAGCGCACGCACACGAACGCCCGCACCCGCAAGGGTCCGCGCAAGCAAATCGGCGGCAAGAAGAAGTAAGGGTAGGCACACATGGCACAGAAGAAAAAGGTGACTACGCGCGTCAAGCGCTCCGAGCGTAAGAACATCGCCGTCGGCGCCGCGCACATCAAGTCCACGTTCAACAACACCATCGTCAGCATCACCGACCCGCAGGGCAACGTCATTTCCTGGCAGTCCGCCGGCACGGTCGGTTTCAAGGGCTCCCGCAAGTCCACGCCGTTCGCCGCGCAGATGGCCGCCGAGGCCGCCGCGAAGACGGCTATGGAGCACGGCCTACACAAGGTGGCCGTCTACGTGAAGGGTCCCGGCTCTGGTCGCGAGACCGCCGTTCGCTCCCTGCAGGCTGCTGGCCTCGAAGTTTCCAGCATCCAGGATTGCACGCCCATCCCGCACAACGGTTGCCGTCCGCGCAAGCGTCGTCGCGTCTAGTTCGAAAGGAACCACATTATGGCAATTGACAGGACTCCGGTTCTGAAGCGCTGCCGCCAGCTGGGCATCGACCCGGTGGTGCTGGGCTATACCACGAAGGAATCGAAGCGTCAGCCGGCTCGTCGTCGCAAGGAAAGCGAATACGGCATGCAGCTGCGCGAGAAGCAGAAGGTCAAGTTCATCTACGGCGTGCTGGAAAAGCAGTTCCGCGGCTACTACAAGCGCGCTCTCTCGCAGGAAGGCGTCACGGGCGAGAACCTGATGGCCATCCTCGAGTCCCGCTTGGACAACGTCGTGTTCCGCCTGGGCTTCGCCCGCACGCGCAAGGAAGCGCGTCAGACGGTCACGCACGGTCACATCACCGTCAACGGCAAGCGCGTCGACATTCCGTCGTACCGCGTGCGTCCGGGCGACCTGGTCGCCGTGGCGCCGAAGGCCAAGGAGCTGCTCGTCATCAAGAGCGCCCTGGTCAGCAACGAGCGCGTGTCGGTTCCGGCTTGGCTGGAAGTCGACATCGAGAAGTTGCAGGGCAGCGTTTTGTCGCTTCCCACCCGCGATCAGATCGACCTCGACATTAACGAGCAGCTGATCGTCGAACTCTACTCGAAGTAATCGCGCCGTAAGTTAAGGAGGCTTATCACACATGACAGAGTTCATGAGGCCGACAGTTACAACGGAAGAAGTCAACGAGACCGTCGCGCGCTTCATCGTCGATCCGCTCGAGCGCGGCTACGGCAACACGCTGGGCAACTCGCTGCGCCGCGTGCTGCTCTCGTCGCTCGACGGTGCGAAGGCTACCGCCATCCAGATCGAAGGCGTGCAGCACGAGTTCACCACCGCCGAAGGCGTTATCGAGGACATCACCGACATCGTCCTGAACGTGAAGGGCCTGGTCTTCCAGGCGCTCAACGGCGACATCGAAGAGGCGGTCGCGCACGTGTCCGCCGAGGGCCCGTGCGTGGTCACGGGCGCCGACCTGCAGGTTCCGACCGAGTTCACGCTCATCAACCCGGAGCACGTCATCGCCACGGTCGCCGACGGCGGCCAGCTGGAAATGTCCATCCGCATTGGCGTGGGCCGCGGCTACGTGTCCGCCGAGCGCAACAAGCGCACGGAAGACCCCATTGGCATCATCCACGTCGACTCGCTGTTCTCGCCGGTTCGCCGTTGCACGATGAACGTCACGAACACCCGCGTGGGCCAGCGCACCGACTACGACAAGCTGGTGCTCGAGGTGGAAACCGACGGCTCCATCACGCCGACCGACGCGGTGCTGCAGGCTGTCAACATCATCAACCAGTACATGGGCGCGTTCATGGTGCTGGCCGAGGTCGAAGGCGAGGAAGAGGTCGAGGTCGTCTCGATCTTCGCGCCGGAGGGCCAGGAAAGCAACGCCGAGCTCGACAAGCAGATCGAAGACCTCGACCTGTCCGTCCGCTCGTACAACTGCCTGAAGCGCGCTGGCATCCATTCGGTGCGCCAGCTGGTCGAGTTCTCCGAGAACGACCTGCTCAACATTAGGAACTTCGGTGCCAAGTCCATCGAGGAAGTGAAGGACAAGCTCATCTCGATGGGCCTGAACCTCAAGCTGTAATAGGAGATTCGGAATTATGAGACACAACTACAAGGGTCGCAAGCTCGGCACCGACGCGTCGCACACCAAGGCGATGAAGCGTTCGCTGACCGCCGCGCTGCTGTACAACGACCGCATCAAGACGATCGAGTCTCGCGCGAAGGAAATTCGCCCCGAGGTCGACCGCATCATCACCTGGGCCAAGAAGGGCGACCTGCATTCCCGTCGTCTGGCCATCGCCCGTCTGGGTGGCGGCGAGCAGAACAAGGAAATCGTCCGCGAGATCTTCGAGAAGGTCGAGCAGGGCATGTTCGCTGACCGCAACGGCGGTTACACCCGCATCATGAAGCTCGGTCCCCGCAAGGGCGACGGCGCGCCCATGGTCATCATGGAGCTGTGCACCGAGCCGGTTCAGAAGAAGTCCAAGAAGGCCGCCGAGCCCAAGAAGGTCGAGAAGGCCAAGAAGGCCGAGGTCGTCGAGGACGAGATCATCGACGTCGAGGCCGAGGCCATGGCCGAGGAAGAGGCTGCCGAAGAGCTGGCCGAAGCCGCCGCCGAGGTCGAGGCCGAAGCCGAGGCTGCTGTCGAGGCCGCTGACGAAGCGGGCGACGCCGAGGCTGCCGCCGAAGCCGCCGAGGTTGCCGAAGAGGCTGCCGAGGTCGTGGAAGCTGCCGAGGAAGCCGCTGAAGAGGCCGCCGAGGAAGCTGCCGAAGAGGTCGCCGAGGTCGCCGAGGAAGCTGTCGAGGCCGCCGAAGAGGCAACTGAGGAAGCCGCCGAATAACCCCAGCTTCACATCAAGCACTGCAAGAGCCGCCTCCGGGCGGCTCTTCTCGTTAATGGGGCGAAGGGATGGTCTTTTGCCTCACTGCTTCGCGCTAGAGGCAGCTTGAATGATTGCCGTGAGTTGGGGGAGCAGTTCTTGCCCTGACTGGGAAAGGTCGTCGCGGGCGCTGTCGTGCAGCAGGTGCAGGGCGTTGGCCGCGGCAGCCGCATCGTCGAGTTCGATGTGCACGACCGCATCGCGCGCCGTGTCGGCGGAATAGCTCACGGTAATTCCCGCAGCCGTGCGCGCGTCGGGAACATCGTCCGCATCGCTGTACAGCAACAGCTCGAGCTCGGTTTCGCCCGCTTCGTTTTCAGGCGTGACGAAGGGGCGATGGTCGGCGTCGTTCACCTGGTTCGCGTCGTAGTACCGTTCGTACATGCCGTTGTCGACATGCCAGACGATCACGCCAACCGGCCCGCCGTAATCTTCCGACAATCCGCTATCGGGGCCTTCGACCAGCCTGTTCTCCACGAGAAAGTACTCATCGGGGTCGCTCGTGGGAATGACGAGCTGCGAGTATCCTGCATCGGAAAGCTGGCTCGATACCGCATAGTCGCCCGATTTCGCGACGATGGTCGGCTCGGCCCAGCCAAGCGCGTAGCGGCTCCATGCGTCGAGCGATGTCGGGATGTTCCGATAGCCGGAACCGTCGTCGGCATACTGCCAGCCGCCCTGGTCCATGAGGCTTAGCGCGCCGACCTCGAACCCTTCCCACGGGCCTTCGGTGGTGTCGACGGCGTACAAATCGGGAAGCCCCAGCACATGCCCGAGCTCGTGATACACCGTGCCCAGCGGCTCCCGCTCGGCGTTCTCGATGGGGCCGACCTCGTCCCAGTAACGCTCTGAAATGGCGATATAGGTGTCGAACGTCAAACCGTCCAGCTCGCGCTCGCCGCCGATGACTGACAGGTAGCCCGCATGCGACCACATGAGGGGAATGTCGGTCCTTCGGTAATCCGAAACAGATGCGCCCTCATAACCCGCAACGCATATGCAGATGGCAAGCTCGTCATGCGCCAAGTTCCCATCGCCGTTACTGTCATACGATGCAAAGTCGATGTAATTGCCCGCTTCGGACAAGGCCTCCATCACGACCAATGCGAAGTCGCGCGTGACGGACGAATCGACGTTCACGGCGCCCCATGCCCCGTGCGGTCGATGCAGCGTGACGTGCACGATGCCGTCGTCGGCGCTGTCCGCAGCGTTGGCGTTTCCAGATGCGCCCGATGCGCTCGTCTCGTGCGCGGGGGCAAACGTGAAGGCGCCCTCGGACATGCCGAGGTAATAGGTTGCGGGGGATTCGTCCGCGCCGAACAGGGCGTATCCCCAGTCGTAGGCATCGTCGTAGGGGACAGCCGCAGCAGGGTCGTCGCCGCCGTCGAACCCGACCACGACCATGACGAGCGGTATGGTATAGGGCTCGTTTTCGCCGCCGGCCGCATCCGCAAAAGCAGGCGCGCATGTGAGAAGCGCCACGAAACAGGCGAGCATGCATGCAAATGAACTATGTCGGCGGCTTTTCATGCGTTAACTATACCCGAACCGTTCCCGCGAATGGCGATTGGTTGCCAAGAGGGAAGGTGATGCATCGGGATTGATTTAACCGTGGGAAATTGCTTTACTGGACGGATGCAGTTCAAGGCTCTGACATACGTAGCGGGCGATTCGCCGGTGCATCGCTGCGATGCGCGCGTGAAAATCGTGCTGTTGCTAGCGTATTCCGTCGCCATCTTCTTCGTCGGGAATTGGTGGGCCCTGGCGTTGTTCGCGATTGTGGCGGTGCTTGTCGTCGCGCTCGCGCGGCTGCCGTTCGGCGAGGTGAACCGCCTGCTCGCGCCCGTGTACGTGCTTGCGGCGTTTTCGATGCTGTTCAACGTGCTCGCCGCGCCGGGCGTCGATGGCTTGCTGGCCGGCCTCTTCTTCGGCGTGCGCATGATCGCCCTCATCTTGGCGAGCTTCGTCGTGTGCCTGACCACGTCGTCCGCCGAGCTGCTCTGCGCGTTCCGCTGGTTCATCGGGCCGCTGCGGCGGTTGCGCGTACCGGTCGATGACATCGCCTTCACGCTCGCGCTTTCGCTGCGCTTCATTCCCGTCATCGAGCGCGAGTTCGAAACCGTGCGCGCCGCCCAAAAGTCGCGCGGCGCCGAACTGTCCGGCTCGTTCGCGCACAAGCTGCGCATCTGGGGCGCCGCCTTCTCCGCCATCTTCGTCGGCCTCTTCCGCCATGCCGACGCGCTCGCAACAGCCATGGACGCCCGCTGCTCCGGCGCATCATTTCGTGTTTCGTCCGCTTTCATTTGCGCGAGTGCTATCATGAAGCCACGTTGTTCAACCCGACCCTCCAAGGAGGCACACCCATGAGCATGATCATCGACGTGTACGGCCGCGAGGTACTCGACTCGCGCGGCAATCCCACCGTAGAGGTGGAGGTCGTTCTGGAAAGCGGCGCCATGGGGCGTGCGATGGTCCCGTCGGGCGCGTCGACCGGCGCGTTCGAAGCCGTCGAGCTGCGCGACGGCGACAAGGACCGCTACCTTGGCAAGGGCGTCCTGCAGGCGGTCGAGCACGTGAACAGCGAGCTTGCCGATGAGCTGGTCGGCCTGGAATCTGACGACCAGCGCGCCATCGACGACGCCATGATCGCGCTCGACGGCACCGACAACAAGGGCAACTTCGGCGCGAACGCCATCCTGGGCGTGTCGCTGGCCTGCGCGAAGGCGTCGGCCGAGGAAGCCGGCCTTCCGCTGTACAAGTACGTCGGCGGCCCGAACGCGCACTTGCTGCCCACTCCGATGATGAACATCCTGAACGGCGGCGTGCATGCCGACAACAACGTGGACTTCCAGGAGTTCATGATCATGCCGGTCGGCGCCCCCACGTTCGCCGAGGCGCTGCGCTGGTGCGCCGAGATTTACCACACGCTGAAGAAGGTCCTGCATGATGCCGGCCTCGGCGGCGGCGTGGGCGACGAAGGCGGTTTCGCGCCGAACTTCAAGACCAACAAGGAGCCGCTCGAGTACATCGTGAAGGCGTGCGAAGCTGCCGGCTACAAGCCCGGCGAGGACATCATGTTCGCCATGGACCCGGCTTCCACCGAGTTCTACGATGCCGAGAAGGGCAAGTACGTCCTGGCGGGCGAGGGCCGCGAGCTTTCGAGCGACGAAATGGTCGACTATTGGGCCGCGCTGGTCGAGGAATTCCCCATCATCAGCATCGAAGACGGCATGGCCGAGGAAGACTGGGACGGGTGGAAGAAGCTGACCGACCGCATTGGCGACAAGGTGCAGCTGGTGGGCGACGACCTGTTCGTCACCAACTCGGCGCGCCTGGCCAAGGGCATCGAGCTCGGCTGCGCGAACGCCATCCTCATCAAGGTGAACCAGATTGGCAGCCTGACCGAGACGTTGGAAGCCATCGAGCTGGCCAAGACCCACGGATACGCGTGCGTCATGAGCCACCGCTCCGGCGAGACCGAGGACACCACGATCGCCGATTTGTCCGTGGCCTGCAACACCGGCCAGATCAAAACCGGCGCGCCGTGCCGAAGCGACCGCGTGGCGAAGTACAACCAGCTGCTGCGCATCGAGGAAGAGCTCGACTCGCAGGCCGTGTACGCCGGCATTTCTGCGTTCTACAACATCAAGCGTTAAAAGAAACATTCTCGTTTCGGGATAAATCGCGGTATGATGGTTGCGCTCCCTTTTCGGGGGCGCAACTGTTTTGCAAGCGCGATAACCTCGCAGGAGCGCTTTCACGGCATCCGTCAACCGAAGCAGGCGGACGTCGTGAAAGCGCCCCTTCGGGACTTGCGCTCGAAGGCTTGAAAGGAACGACTGTGGCTGTACCCGAGTTGATTTCGCTGGAAGATGCGCGCGAGCTGGTCTTGGCGCACGTCGAGGCGTTGGAAGTTGAAGAAGTCGGCATTCTCGACATGATCGGGCGCGTGGCCGCCGACGACCTGACGAGCGACATAGACATCTCGCCGTTCGCGCACGCGGCGATGGACGGTTTCGCCATGCGCGCCGCGCAATTGGAAGGCGCCGCACCCGATGTGCCGGTCGAGCTCGACGTCATCGCCGAAGTGCCGGCGGGCGCATGGTACGACGGCGCCATCGAGGAAGGCCAATGCGTGCGCATCATGACGGGCGCCCCGCTTCCCAAGGCGGCCGATGCCGTCGTGAAATACGAGGTCGTCGACGTGGTTGCCGGCGATGGCCGCGAAGGCAGCCGCGTGGCGTTCACGAAGCCGGCGGGCGTGGGCGACAATATCCGCTCCGCAGGCGAGGAGGCCAAGGCGGGCGAGATCATCGTACGCACGGGCGAGGTCGTGCACTCGGCCGGCGTGGGCTTCCTGGCGGGCTGCGGCGTGACGCGCTGCAAGACGTACCGCCGCCCGCGCGTGGCCATCATCGCGACCGGCTCCGAGCTGGTCGATCCGACCGAGGTGCCCACGAAGGGCAAGATCCGCAATTCCAACAGCTACGCGCTGGCCGCGTGCGCCATCGACGCGGGCACCGTTCCCACGGTGCTGCCCATCGCGGCAGACGACTTCGACGGACTGCGCGCCGAGGTCGTCGCCGCTGCCGCGAAATACGATTTCGTGGTCACGAGCGGCGGCGCGGCCAACGGCGACTTCGATTTCATCAAGAAGGTCGTCGACTACGAGGGCGAGCTTCTCATGTCCACGGTGAACATGCGCCCGGGCAAGGCCCAGACGTTCGGCATCGTGAACGGCACGCCTGTGTTCGGCCTGCCGGGCAACCCGGCTGCGGCGTATCTGGGTTTCGAGATGATCGTCCGCCCGGCGCTGCGCAAGATGCAGGGTTACTCGCATTTCGAGCGTCCGCACGTGAAGGCGCGCCTTGTCGGCACGGCGAAGAAGAAGGATCCGCGCCGCATCTTCAACCGTGCGACGCTTTCCAAAGACGACGAGGGTTACCTCGTCACGCCCGCTAACAACCAGAGCTCCGGCTTGTTCGGGCCCATTCAGAAGGCGAACTGCTTCGTCGTCCTGCCTGAAGGCGAGGCGCGCACGTACGAAGAAGGCGAGCTCATGGACTGCGTGATGCTCGACATCCCGGAAGAGGTGCTGCTGTAATGGCCGATTTAAAATTCGCAATCGTGACCTGCTCGGACACGCGCACGATCGAAGAGGACACGGCTGGCGCGGCGCTCGAAGAGCTCATCGCCGAAAACGGTTGGGAATGCGCGAGCCGCGTCATCGTGAAGGACGAACGCGCCGACATAGCGGCGGCCATCGTCGAGGCGTGCGATGCCATCGACGCCGACATCGTGCTGACGTGCGGCGGCAGCGGCCTTTCGCTGCGCGACGTCACGCCCGAGGCCACGCAGGACGTGTGCGAGCGCAACGTGCCCGGCATCGCCGAGGCCATGCGAGCGCATTCGCTGGCCATCACGCCGTACGCCATGCTGTCGAGGGCGCTCTGCATGCAGCGCGGCCGCCACATCGTCATAAACCTGCCCGGCAGCGAGAAAGCCGCCCGCGAGAACTGGGACGGCATTGTGAAAGCGCTGCCCCATGCTGCGAAAATGATGGCAGGCGGAGGCCACTAAGAACAGCTTCGCGACCTGTGATAAATGGCGTATCATGAGGTAACGCCATTAATTACAGGGGGCAGAAATGAACGATTTGCCTAACGGGTTCACGGGGTTCGCGGGGGTCGATCGCGAGCAGTTCGAATCGGCGGCCGACGCCATCCGCCGCCAGCATGGGGAAGAGCCTGCGCCCGAACCCGCCGTTCCCGGCTCGTTCCAATACGCGCGCGACCTCGATTCGGGGCGCCGCGTCGAAACCGAGCTGCCGTTCGACATGAACCGCATCGACGACATCCCGCCGCTCGACCAGCGGTGGGCCTGGGTCGAAATCGACCTGTCCGCCATTCGCCACAACGTCGCCGAGACGCGCAAGTTCCTGCAACCGCGCTGTCGCCTGACGGCCGTGGTGAAGGCCGACGCGTATGGCCACGGTGCCGTCGAGGTGTCGAAGGCCGCATTGGGGGCCGGTGCCGACCGGCTCGCGGTGGCGACGGTTCCCGAGGCGGTCGAGCTGCGGAAAGCCGGGCTCACGGCCCCGATTCTCATTTTGGCTCAGCCGCCTGCGACGTCGATTCCCCTGTTGCTCGGCTACAACATCACGCCGACCATCTACGAGCCCGATTTCGCCGTGGCCTACGGCGAGGCGGCTGACCTGCACGGCGTGAAAGCCCCATACCACCTGGCGGTGAACACGGGCATGAACCGCATCGGCGTGCGGTTCGACCATGTGGTCGAGTTCCTGCACCAGGTCAGCTTCCACCGCGCGCTCGAGCTGGAAGGCGTGTTCACGCACTATGCGACCGCCGACTGCCCCGAGACGCTCGACTTCAACATACAGGCGCGCCATTTCGCCGACGCCATCGCCGCCGTTCGGGCCGCTGGCTTCGACCCGGGCATCGTGCACTCCGCGAACTCGGCGGCGATTTACCGGTACCCTGACGTGCATTTCGACATGGTGCGCCTGGGCATTTCGCTGTACGGCTTCCACCCGTGCCCCGAAACGCGCGGCATGGTTGACCTGCGGCCCGCCATGAGCGTGCACGCCCGCATCACCGACACGCGCTTCGTGCCCATGAGCGAGGGCGTGTCGTACGGTCTGCATTACCGCAGCCCCGGCAGCGTGAAGATCTGCACGGTTCCCATCGGGTATGCGGACGGCCTGCGCCGCGGGCTTTCGAGCAACACCGATTTCATACTCGGCGGCCGCTACTTCCGCCAGGTGGGCAACATCTGCATGGACCAATGCATGTTCGAGGTCGACATGCGCAGCTACGGCACGCGCGACCGCATCGACCCGCAGGTCGGCGACGAGGTGCTCATCGTCGGCAGCCAGGGGATCGCCGAAGTGACTATCGACGAGATGGCCGAGAAGCTCGGCAGCATCCAGCACGAGATCGCCATCGGGTTCGCGCAACGAATGGAGCGTATCTACACGTGATGATGCGCGGGAGGGGAGCCAGTGCATCATTGAGCGAGGGAGTCGTTATGTCAAAGCCGCACATTCCACTCGACGATCTGCGCGTGCAGGTGGCAGCCTGCCATGCCTGCCCGCTCGCCGACGGCCGCACGCAGACCGTGTTCGGCGACGGCAACCCGAACGCGCGCGTGCTGTTCGTCGGCGAGGCGCCGGGCAAGAACGAGGATCTGCAAGGCGTGCCCTTCGTGGGCAAGGCGGGGCAGAACCTGAACACGCTGTTGGAAATCGCCGGCCTGCAGCGCGAGGACGTGTTCATCGCCAACGTGCTGAAGTGCCGCCCGCCCGGAAACCGCGACCCGCGCCCCGAGGAAATCGAGGTGTGCACGCCGTTTCTGCGCGAGCAGACGCGCACGATCGACCCCGAGTTCATCGTCACGCTGGGCAACTTCGCCACGAAGTTCATCCTGAAGACCGAAGTCGGCATCACGCGCCTGCACGGCACGCTGCAGCAAGCCGGGCGCTTCAAGGTCTTCCCGATTTACCACCCCGCGGCCGCGATTTACGACCATTCGAAGTGGGAAGCGCTCGAAAACGACTTCGCCACCCTCGGGCGGCTACTGAAAGAATAGGAAATGGAACGGGGCGCCAGCCCGGGTGTTCCAAATGCTGGGGCGTATATCGGCTTGCATGGTATTGCAAGCATTTGGAACACCCGGGCTGGCACCCCGTTCCATTATGTGAAAGGTGCTTGCTATGGTTGAATTCGATCCGATTGCGTACATCAACGAACCGCGCTGGCAAGAGGTGCGACCGGGGCTCGAGCGCACGCGCGAGCTGCTCGAGCGCATGGGACGTCCGCAAGACAAGCTGAAGTTCGTGCACGTGGCGGGCACCAACGGGAAAGGTTCGACCTGTGCCTACATCGCCAGCATGCTGCAGGCAGCGGGGTACCGCACGGGTCTGTTCACGAGCCCCTACATCATCGAGTTCGCCGAGCGCATCCGCGTGAACGGCGAGAACATCCCGGCTGACGACCTGCGCGACGTCACGCTGTTCGTGCGCGAGCACGCCGAGGCCATGGCCGAGGCGATAGGCGAGCACCCGACCGAATTCGAGCTCATGACCGCCGTTGCGTTCGAGCACTTCGCGCGCCAGAAGTGCGACATCGTGGTCTGCGAGGTCGGCTTGGGCGGTCGACTCGACTCCACGAACATCATCGATGCGCCCGAAGTGTGCGTCATCACGCGCCTCGGGCTCGACCACACGGGGTTTTTGGGCGACACGCTCGAGGCCATCGCGGGCGAGAAGGCCGGCATCATCAAGCCGGGTTCGACGATCGTTTCCTGGCCGCAGGAAGACGAAGCCGCCATGCGCGTCATCGAGGCAACGGCGCAGCGCAACGGCTGCGAGCTGGTCGTTCCTGATTTCGACGCGCTCATGGTCCGCGGCGTCGACGAGGCCGGCGTGCGCCGCTTCTACTACGATGGGCGGCTGTTCCTCACGCGCCTGCTGGCAAGCTACCAGCCTTCGAACGCGGTGCTGGCCATCGAAGCCGCCTGCGCGCTTCGCCGCCGCGGGTGGGACATCGCTTACGAACCCGACATGACCGGTGGCATCTACCAGGCCGCTTGGCCTGGCCGCTTCGAGGTCGTGTCCGCACAGCCTCCCGTCACCATCGTCGATGGGGGCCATAACCCGCAGGGTGCTCGAGCGCTCGCCGACAGCATGCGCGACGTGTTCCCCGGCCAGACGGCCACGTTCGTCATGAGCGTGCTCGCCGATAAGGACTACCCGGCCATGATTGCAGAAGTGCTTCCCCTGGCCAACGCGTTCGTGTGCGTTACGCCGCCGAGCCCCCGCAAGCTGGAAGCCGCCGACCTTGCCGAGGCCATTCGCGCGCAGGCAGGCGCTTCCGCGTTGCCCGTCGAGGTGGCGGCGAGCTTCAGCGAGGCGATGGAAAAGGCCCGCCAGATAGCGGGCCAGGGAATCATCTGCGTGTTCGGCAGCCTGTACTCGATCGCCGAGGTGAAGAAGGCGCTCTGACGAGTTAGACGCTTCGCGGAGATCCTTCGACTACGGCCTTCGGCCTCCGCTCAGGATGACATGGGCGACCTCTGGGTCTTCGTTCGGGGCGGCAAGGGTGGGACCTCTGGGTCTTCGCTCGGGGCGGCAAGGGTGGGGCCTTGGGGTCTCCGCTCGGAACGATAACCTCATGTCATTCCGAGCGGAGCGAGGAATCTCGGGCTCTGCCCGTTCTTTCAGCTTACAGGCTCTCGATGTGCGCGACGACGTCGCCGACGTTTTGCAGGCCTTCGGGCTCGCCGAAGTCGATGTCGAGCTTGTCTTCCAAATCGCAGATCAGCTGCACCATGTCGAGCGAGTCGATGTTCAGCGATTCGAACGTGGACTGTTCGGTGACGCTCGCCGGGTCGATATCGAGGTTCTCGGCCAGGATGTCGCGGATGGTGTCGATAGCCGCCATTGCTACCCCTTCCTAGGCAGTCTGCTTCAGCAAGCCGTAGCCGCCCTCGCCGCGGCGGTACAGCACGCAGAACGCGTCGGTGTCGCGGTCGATGTAGGCGAAGAAGTCGTGGCCGAGCAGGTCGATCTGGATGAGCGCCTCTTCCTCGGTCATGGGCTCGAAGTCGATTTCCTTCACGCGCACGACCTCGTCGTCGGAAAGCTCGGCCATGAGGGCGTCAAGATCCAAATCGCCCGTGCCTTCCATCGTCTTGATGGAAGCCGGGTCGCCATGGGCGCCGGCGCGCACCTTGCGGTCGATGACGCGGGTCTTGTACTTGCGCAGCTGGCGCAGCACCTTGGCGGCGGCCACGTCGATGGCGGCGTACATGTCCTGCTCGTCTTCCTCGACGCGCACGACGTTGCCCTTCGTGCGGATGGTGACCTCGCACTTGCAGGGCAGCGCGATGGACGGGTTCTTCTTCACGGAAAGCACGACTTCGGCATCGAGCGGGTCGATGTCCATGACCTTCATGGAGTTGCCGATCTTCTCTTCGGCGTACTGACGCAGTGCATCGGATACGGTCATTTTGCGTCCGGTTACGATGATCGCCATGGTGTACCTCTTCTGTCGCGGGCGAATAAAAAACAGCCTGTTCAGCGGTGAGCCTGTGTACGCCCTCCCATCATCCAAGCTGCTAGCCATAGGATAACTCAAATCCGATATACTTTCCAGGTTGATATATGACGGAAGAGGGGCTATGGAAACTGCCGCAATCGTGCTCGCCGCCGGCGCCGGCACGCGCATGAAATCCGAGAAACCGAAGGTCGCGCATGAGGTGCTGGGGAAGCCGCTCGTGCAATGGGTGCTCGATGCCGCCCAGCAAGCGGGCATCGGACGCATCGTCACGGTCGTGGGGCATGCGCGCGAGCAGGTCATCCCGCTCGTCGAAGACCGTTCGGAAATCGTCGTGCAGGAAGAGCAGCGCGGCACGGCGCATGCGGTGCTGTCGTGCGCCGATGCACTGGAAGGCTTCGAAGGCTCGGTGCTCGTGCTGTCGGGCGACTGCCCGCTCATCTCGGCCGCGACGATGCGCGCGCTCGTCGAAATGCGCGAGGCGAACGATGCCGCCGTCGTCGTGCTGACGATGGACGTTCCCGACCCGTTCGGCTACGGCCGCATCATCCGCGACGAGAACGGGGAAGTGGCCCGCATCGTCGAGCAGAAGGACGCCTCGCCTGAAGAGGCCGCCGTGACCGAGTGCAACTCCGGCTTCTACTGCTTCGACGCCCGCGCCCTGTTCGAGGCGCTCGGGCAAGTGGGAAGCGACAACGCCCAAGGCGAGTTCTACCTAACCGACGTGCTGGAGATCAGCCGCAACGCCGGCCGCAAGGTGCTGGCGCTGCCCGCCGACGACGTGACCGAGTGCCTGGGCATCAACACGCCCGAGCAACTGGCCGCCGTCGAGGACCTGGCCCGCGCCCGTGCGGTCTAGCTTGCCGGCTTCGCTGCCGGTGTCGCCCCCTTTGGGCCGCTCGTGCAAGTTTTCGTGAAAAGGCTTTGAAACCCCAGGTGAAGCCGCGCTGGGATAGTACACTGTGCGCAGGCGTTGAAACGGGAAATCAAGGGCCCGGGCAGCGCCGCACTTCAATCAAGGACATGAGGAGCGATACATGACTGAGCGGATTATTTCGGACATGCAGAAGACCATGATGCTGTGCTCGGGGTCGGTGAACCGCGCGCTGGCCGAGGGAATCGCCCAAGAGCTCAGCGTGTCCCTGAGCAACATGAAGCACGAGAAGTTCGCGAACGGCGAGATCTACGCCCGCTACGTCGACAGCGTGCGCGGCGCCGACGTGTTCATCGTGCAGTCGGTGTGCGCGGGCAATGGCTACGACGTGAACGACGCGCTCATGGAACTGCTCATCATGGCCGATGCCGCCCATCGCGCCTCGGCCCGCTCCGTCTGCGCGGTCATCACGCACTACGGCTACGCCCGTCAGGAGCGCAAGGCCGCCCCGCGCGAGCCCATCACCGCGCGCCTGGTCGCCGACCTCGTCGAGAAGGCGGGTGTCGACCGCGTCATCGCCATCGACTTGCACCAGGACGCCATCCAGGGCTTCTTCAGCGTGCCGGTCAACCACATGACCGCCATGCCCATCTTCGTCGATTACTACAAGAATAAGGGCTTCGACCCCGAGAAGCTGTGCGTGGTCTCGCCCGACGTGGGCCGCGCGAAGGCCGCCAAGAAGTTCCAGACGCTGCTCGACAGCGACATCGCCATCATGCACAAGGACCGTCCGCGCCACAACCAGTCCGAGATCACGGCGCTCATCGGCGACGTGAACGGCAAGATCTGCATCATCAACGACGACATGATCGACACGGCCGGCACGCTGTGCGCGGCTGCCGACACGCTCATGACGCGCGGCGCCGAATCGGTGTACGTGTGCGCGACGCACGGCCTGTTCAGCGGCCCGGCGTTCGAGCGCATCGAGAACTCGAAGATTCAGGAAGTGGTCGTCACCGACGCCGTGCCCGTGCCGCTCGAGCGACAGAACGGCAAGATCAAGGTGCTTTCCATCGCGCCGCTCGTCGCCAAGACCATCGACTGCGTCTACACCAACGACAGCGTTTCCAAGCTGTTCGATTAACGGTTCTGTCGTTTTGCCGAATGACGGAACGCGTCGACGCTGCGGCTGCCTGTGGCACCCAATCTAGCCCCTCGTGCAGCACTCGGCGTGGGCCGAGAATTGCCGCAATGTGTCATTCTGAGCGAAGCGAGGAATCTCCGCGAAGCGGTTGATCGGGTAGTGTATGCGGTTGAGCGGGCAGAGCCCGAGATCCCTCGCTAACGCTCGGGATGACATAATGTGTCATTATGTCCGCAAGCAGTATTACGCCAACCTGCGTCACGGAAGGATTGCCAATGAACGACTTCGTGTTTTGCTCGCCGACCAAGTTCGTGTTCGGGAAAGGCGCTGTCGACAAGACCGGCGCCGAAATGGCGGCTGCCGGGTTCGGCAAGGTGCTGCTCGTGTACGGGCAGGGCTCGGTCGTGCGCTCGGGCGTGCTCGACCGCGTGAAGGCGTCGCTCGAAGCTGCGCGCGTGCCGTACGTGGAAGCGGGCGGGGCGCGTCCCAACCCCGAGGTCTGCTGGGTGCGCGAGGCCATCGCCACGGCGCGCGAGAACCAGGTGGAAGGCGTGCTCGCCGTCGGCGGCGGCTCGGTCATCGACGCCGCGAAGGCCACGGCGTTCGGCGTGCCCTACGACGGCGACGTGTGGGACTTCTTCGCCAACAAGCAGCCCATCGGCGAATGCCTTCCCATTGCGGTCGTGCTGACCATTCCCGCGGCGGGTTCCGAAGCGTCGGCTTCGTGCGTCATCAGCTGCGACGCCGAAAACCGCAAGTTGGGCGCGTCGGGCGACGTGTTCCGCCCGAAGCTCGCCATCATGGACCCTGAAGTCACCTTCACGCTGCCCGCCTACCAGACGGCGGCCGGCGTCACCGACATGATCGCGCACGTTTGCGAGCGCTACTTCAGCGGCGTGGGCGCGGTTCCCGTGACCGACAACATCGCCACCGGCCTCGTCTGCGCGCTCATGGACGCGGCGCCGCGCGTGCTCGAACAGCCCGACGACTACGACGCGCGCGCCACCATCATGTGGGCGGGCACGTTGGCCCACAACGACATCGCCGGATGCGGTCGTAGCCTGAATCCCACAGGCCGTGCGGGCGGGTGGGAAAGCCACGCGCTGGAACACGAGCTGTCGGCCCATCATCCCGAAATCACGCACGGCGCGGGGCTTGCCGTGGTCATGCCCGCGTGGATGCGCTACGTGTGGCGCACCGATCCCGAGCGCTTCCTCGACTTCGCAGCCGACGTGTTCGGCATCGAGCCGGTCGAAGAGGAGTACAGCCCGCGCGACGAGGCGGTCGAAGACGCCGTGACGGCCGCCATCGACGAGCTGCAGGCGTTCTTCCGCAGCCTCGGCATGCCGGCGACGCTCGCCGATTTCGGCCTGACGCCCGACGACATCGACCCGCTGCTGGAAACGCTGCGCGCCAGCAAGGGCGAGCCGTTCGGCGCGTTCCAGAAGCTCACGATGGAAGACGCACGCGCCATCTATCTCAGCATGTTTTAAATGCTATATAGTACGAAAAACATCGTAGGTTGATCGTAGGGGCGCTCTCCGAGCGCCCGACAACCATGGCAAGCGGGCGCTCGGAGAGCGCCCCTACGGCTGATATGTAACACGATAATGCGGAAAGGGACATACATGACCGTCAACCTGAGCGGACGCAGCTTCCTGAAGTTGCTCGACTTCACGCCGGAAGAGATCACGTACCTGGTCGACCTCGCCGCCGACCTGAAGCGCATGAAGCGCGCGGGCGAGCCGCACCGCTACCTCGAGGGCAAGAACATCGTGCTGCTGTTCGAGAAGACCTCGACGCGCACGCGCTGCTCGTTCGAAGTCGCCGGCCACGACTTGGGGCTCGGCGTGACGTACCTCGACCCCGGCAGCTCGCAGATGGGCAAGAAGGAATCGATCGCCGACACGGCGCGCGTGCTCGGGCGCATGTTCGACGGCATCGAGTACCGCGGCTACGGCCAGGAAATCGTCGACACGCTGGCCAAATACGCCGGCGTTCCCGTATGGAACGGCCTGACCGACGAGTTCCACCCCACGCAGATGATCGCCGACATGCTGACGCTGCGCGAGGAGTTCGGCGACGTGCGCGGCCGCAAGCTCACGTTCATGGGCGATGCGCGCAACAACGTGGCGAATTCGCTCATGGTCGTGTGCGCGAAGCTGGGCATGAACTTCTGCGCGTGTGGCCCGGTCGAGCAGATGCCCGAGGACGGGCTGGTCGAAACGTGCCGCGCCATCGCGGCCGAGAGCGGCTGCACCATCACGCTGACGAGCGACGTGGCGCAAGGCGCCGCCGACGCCGACGCCATCTACACCGACATCTGGGTGTCGATGGGCGAGCCGGCCGAGCTTTGGGCCGAGCGCATCCGCCTGCTGTCGCCGTACCAGGTGTCGAGCGAGATCATGGCGCACGCCAAGGACACGGCCATCTTCATGCACTGCCTGCCGGCGTTCCACGACACCGAGACGACCATCGGCGCCGACATCGCCGAGAAGTTCGGCATCGCCGAGATGGAAGTGACCGACGAGGTGTTCGAGTCGGCGCAGTCGCGCGTGTTCGAGGAAGCCGAGAACCGCATGCATTCCATCAAGGCGATCATCTACGCCACGCTGAAGTAACCGAATCAATTACCTCGGAGGAAATTGATTACATGGCGCAGTACCTGATAGCCGGCCTGGGGAACCCGGGCGAGGAGTACGCGGAAACGCGGCATAACGCCGGGTTCCGCACGGTCGACCTGCTGGCGGGCGATTGCAACGCGCGCTATTGGAAGAACGAGTGCGGCGCGCTGACCGCCAAGGGCGCCTACCACGACAACGACGTAGTGCTCGCCAAGCCCCAGAGCTTCATGAACGTGAGCGGCGGTCCGGTGAAGAAGCTGCTCGACGCGTACGGCATCGCGCCCGACCACCTCATCGTCATCCACGACGAGCTCGACATCGACCCCGGCACCGTGCGCGTGAAGTTCGGCGGCGGGCATGCGGGCCACAACGGCCTGCGCTCCATCTGCGACAAGCTGGGCACGCGCGACTGGTTCCGCGTGCGCTGCGGCATCGGCCGCCCGCCCGGACGCATGGACGTGGCCGATTTCGTGCTGTCGGTGCCCAAGAGGGAAGCGGCCGACGATTTCCAATACGCCATCGACCGCGCCGCCCAAGCCACGCTTTCGCTCCTCGACGACGGCTTGGAAAAAACCCAGTCGAAATTCAACGGCTAACGCCCGCCGCTTCTCGCCACCTTGGCGCGTTTGTCATGAGCGGGATACGCATAAGTGGTACACATAACGCATTTCTTGCCATTTTGCAGCTTGCTCAGCGTTTCATGTGCCGATATCGCCTCCGTGTGTATCGCGTTGCACGGATACGATGCACATGTGTATCGTATTCCCCCCGTGCATGGCCAAAACGATGCACACGGACCTCATATCGTTGCATGAAATCGCAAAATGTCAGCGCAGTGCAGCGATATCGCTTCTATGTGTGCCAACCTTCGACTAACCGTACTTTTCTCATTTAATGTAAGCATTCGTTACAATGCTCGTATGGGGAAATCTGAGCAAATCGATGCACGATCAGATTCGCGCGCGGCGGTGTACGCGCTGTTCGCGCTCGTGACCATCGGCGCGGCGCTGGGCAACCTGTCGCAGACGGGGCTCAACGCCATGATTCCCTCGGTCATCGCCGAATTCGGCATCGAGGTCGATGTGGGGCAATGGCTGACGACCGGCTACATGCTGGTGCTGGGCGTCGCGGTGCCGGTTGCGACGTTCCTCGCCGCCAAGCTGTCAGACCGTTCGTTTGTGCTGCTCTGCTTCGGCCTGTTCGCCATCGGGTCGCTCATCGACTGGGTGGCGCCCGAGTTCTTCACGGCGCTGCTCGGGCGCGTGCTGCAGGCAATCGCGGTCGGCCCGCTCATTCCGAAGATGCAGACCATCGCCATGACGAAGTTCCCGCCGGGTAGGCAGGCGACGGCCATGGGCGTGGCGGGCATCGCGCTCGGGTTCGCCCCGAACGTCGGCCCCACCGTGGGCGGCGCCATCGACTTCGCGTTCGGCTGGCGCAGCTTCTTCCTGCTGCTGTTCGTCTTGTCGGCAGCGCTGTTCGCGCTTACGTTCCCGCTGGTGAAGCGCGAGAAACCGAGCAATCCCGCCGCGCAGTTCGAAACGGTGTCGTTCGTCTACTCCACGCTGGGGTTTGGCGGCTTGCTGCTTGGGCTTTCGCAGGCGAGCAGCTACGGTCTGCGCAGCGCCCTGGTGTGGGCGCCCATCGTCGTGGGCGTCGTGTTCCTGGTTCTGTTCGTGTGTCGGCAGCGCGCCATTCCCCAGCCGCTCATGGACTTGCGCATCTTCGAGTCGCGCAAGTTCGTCGACGGCCTGATGGCGGCCGTGTTCCTGTTCGCGTGCTTCATGGGAATCACGCTGGTCATCCCGCTGTACGTAACCGACGCACTTGGCGGCACGTCGCTCGACGCGGGGCTCGTCATCTTCCCGACGACGTTCACGGCGCTGCTCGTGAATCCGCTGTCGGGCGTGCTGGCCGACAAGACGTCCCCGCGCTTGGCCGCCCTGATCTTCGGAACGTTCTTGGCGGTAGGGTCGGTGCTGTGCGTGTTCATCGGAGACGATACGCCGCTATGGCTGCTGTCCCTGTTCCAGACCACGCGCGCCATCGGCGTATCGGGCCTCATCGGCCCCTTGCTCACCTTCGCGCTTTCCGATTTGAAGGGCCCGCTCGTCTCGCACGGAAGCTCGGCGGCCGTCATCATTCGCCAGGTGGCGGGCACGTTCGGCACGGCCATCATGGTGCTGCTCGTCACGGTGTTCGATGACATGGCGGCCGCAGGCGCCGTCTCCGCCGCGTTCCCGTACCAGGCAGCCTTCGCCTTCGCCGCCGTCATGGCCGTCCTCAGCCTGATCATGATCATCCTGCGCGTGAAGTAACGCTAAGTGATGCGCGGGAGGGGAGCCGATGCATCATTTTCCGCTGTAAATGACGCATTGGCTCCCCTCCCGCGCATCATTTCCCATTTTTGCTATCATGAATCCCAAGTCAAAGTAGGCAAAAACGCGGTAGGGAAACGATATGAAAACCTTGTTCCGTCCCATTCTCGCCATGATGCTCGTCCTCTCGATGGGACTCGGCTCCGTCGCGCTCGCGGGCTGCACGGCTTCCTCGGGCGCCTCGAGCGCGTCGGCAAGCGCCGCATCCGATACCAGCGCTTCCGGCGATTCCGATTCGAGCGACGAGCAAGCCGATTGCTATGGCGACGACCTGCCCGCCACCAAATCCGACAAATCGTAGAGGCGCGCATGAACAGCGCCTTCATTGTGGCCGTCGAGGCCCAAGCATCGCAACGCCCCGATGCCGTGGCGTTTCGCAACAGCCGCGGCGAGCGCATCACGTATGCCGAGCTGAAGCGCCGCTCCGACGCGGCGGCACGTGCCATCGCGGCTAACGCGGCCGTTCCCGCAGGCGCGCCGCTCGTGGTGTACGGCCACAAGTCCCCGCTCATGCTCGTCAGCTTCCTCGCGTGCGTGAAGAGCGGGCATGCCTACGTGCCGATCGACGTGGTGTATCCGACCGAGCGCGTGGCCAGCATCATCGGCCAGTTGGGCGAAACCGCCGCCATCGACACGACGGGCGATGCCGCCGACATCCTTGGAAACGGCGAGCTATGCCCGATCATCGGGCTTGGGCTGTTCGAAGACGAGGGCCAGCAAGCGGGCCCCGAATCTCAGGGCGCACTCGAGGCCGACGATACGTTCTACATCCTGTTCACGTCGGGAAGCACCGGCACGCCGAAGGGCGTCGAGGTGACGACCGAATGCGTCGACGGGTTCTATCGGTGGCTGTCTGCGTGCGAGTACAGCGAGCGCACACCCGACGAGCACCGCATCTGGTTCAACCGCTCGCCGTTCACGTTCGACGTCAGCCTGACCGACATGGTCGCCGGCCTCGTGTTCGGCGACGAGCTGTTCGCGCTGGAAGACGAAGCCGAGAAGAGCCTTGCGCTCGCGTTCGAATCGTTTGCCGGCAGCGGCGTGACCGACTGGGTGTCCACGCCGTCGTTCGTCGAACAGTGCCTGGCCGACGAGGCGTTCAACGCCGAACTGCTGCCCGATTTGCGCCGCATGCTCTTGGCGGGCGAGGTGCTCCGCCCCGAAACCGTGCGCTTGGCGCAGCGCCGCTTCCCGGGCTTGCGCGTGTTCAACGGCTACGGCCCCACCGAGTCGACCGACCTCGTCACGCTGTGCGAGATCGTGCCGGGCATGCTCGAGCAAGACCGCTCGCTTCCCATCGGCTACGCGAAGCCCGAATCGCGGCTCGTCGTGCTAAACCCCGAGACGCTCGAGGAAGTGGAAGACGGCGAGCATGGCGAGCTCTTCGTCATCGGCAACACGGTGGCGCGCGGGTATTGGGGGCGCGACGACCTGACGCAGGCGGCGTTCCACGCATGCCCCGAGCGCTTGGCCCAGGGGCAGCGCACGTACCGTACGGGCGACGAGGTCACGCGCGACCCTGACGGCCTGTACTACTACCACGGCCGTTACGACCTGCAGATAAAGCTGCACGGTTACCGCATCGAGCTCGGCGACATCGAATCCACGCTGGCCGCGCTTCCCGAAGTGCACATGGCCTGCGTGCTGCCGGTCGTGCGCGATGGCTTGATTTCGCATCTGGTGGCGCTCATCGTGCCGTCCGACTTGGAAGCGCCGCGCGGCTTCGAGCTGACGAAGCGCCTGAAGCGCGCCGCGCGCGAGGTCATCCCCTCGTACATGATTCCCCGTGCGTTCAAGTACGTCGACACGTTCCCGCTCAACCCCAGCGGCAAGGCCGACCGGAAGGCGCTCGCCGCGCTGATAGCCGACTGACGCGGGGCGAACATGGGGTTTTACACCGAGCCGGCGTTCTTCATCCTGCTTGCGGTCGTGGTCGTCATCGCGGCCATCCTCGGCATCGCCGAGAAGCCCCTGCACAAGTACGGCTTGGCCGCATCGGTCGTCATGTTGGCGCTGCTGTTCAGCGAGTCGATTCCCAGCTTGGTGTTCCTGCTGTGCTACCTGGCGTACTCGTTCGCGCTCGAGCGCTTTGTCGAGCGGCTGTTCCGCGCTGACAACCCGCGCAAGGTCGCGCTGTACCGCGTGGCGCTCGCCGCCCAGATCGCCCCGCTGTTCGTGTACAAGGTGGGCGTGCTGTTCGACCCGGGCTTCCTCGGGTTCATCGGCATTTCCTACATCACGTTCAAGTCGGTGCAGGTGCTCATCGAGGTGCGCGACGGCCTCATCGAGCGCGTGAGCGCCTGGCATTACTTGTACTTCCTCGTGTTCTTCCCGACATTCACGTCGGGTCCCATCATGCGCAGCCGCGCGTTCGAGAAGGACCTCGAAACCCCGCTTTCGCGTGACGAGTACCTGACGCGCCTGTACCGCGGAACGGGGTGGTTCGTGCTCGGCGCGCTGTACAAGTACGTGGGCGCCAGCCTGGCGTCGTGGCTCATGTGGTTCGGTCCCGCTGCCATCGGCGGCTCCACGACAGGCGCGTACGTGGCCGCGCAGCTCGTGTACGGCTTCGCATACGGGCTGTACCTGTTCTTCGACTTCGCGGGCTATTCGCACATGGCCGTGGGCGCGGGCTTCGCGCTCGGCGTGGAAGTGCCGCGCAACTTCCGCGCGCCGTTTCTCGCAATCGACATCAAGGACTTCTGGGACCGCTGGCACATCACGCTGTCGCATTGGCTGCGCGACTTCGTGTTCATGCGCTTCACGTCGGCCGCGCTCGACCATAGCTGGTTCAAGTCGACGCTGACGGCGGCCTGCATCGGGTTCGTCATCAACATGGTGCTCATGGGCTGTTGGCACGGGCTGACGGTCGAGTACCTGTTCTACGGCCTGTACCACGGCGTGTTGCTGGCCGCATGCGAGGCGTTCCAGCGCACATCCGGGTTTTACAAGAAGCACCGCAAGGAGCGGTGGTTCAAGGTGTGTTCGTGGGCGGTCACGATGATCGCCGTGTTCTACGGTTTCGCCCTGTTCGGCGGCCAGGCGTTTCACCCGATAGCCGTGTAGGGCGCCACGTGGAAAGGAAGAGGCATGGCTCATGAGGATTTAGACCAGAAGATCGTCGATTTGCTCGTTGACCTGACGGGCGAGGAAGAGCTCGGCGAGTACCGCGACGTCGATTTGTTCGAGGAGGAAGTGCTCGACTCGCTCGGCGCCATAGAAGTGCTCGTGGCCATAAAGCAGCAGTTCGGCGTGTCAATCGCCCCGACCGAGCTCGAGCGCGAGGAAATGAACAGCGTGAACAAGATCATCGAGCGCGTGCGCGAGCGCCTGTAAACTCGCTTTGTCATCCTGAGCGGAGCGCGAACGCCCCAAAGGCTGTCATCCTGAGCGGAGCGCGAAGCGTCCCAAAGGCTGTCATCCTGAGCGGAGCGCGAAGCGCGGAGTCGAAGGATCTCGGGCTTTGCCCGCTCTACGGGATACCAGGCACAGGAAAGGAGCCATGGACACACGACTTCTGCATACCCGTTTAATCGCGCTGGTCATCGGCGTGGTGGTGGCTGCGTGCGCCATAGTCGGCGTTGCGCTGGCGTATCCGCAGCAGGCGGAATCTGACCCGGCGACCGACTATGGGTACGTGTACTCGGGCGTGAAGTCGGCGAGCGTGCCGTTCGTCGAGGCGTCGATGACCGACGAATCGCTGCTCATGTTCGGGTCGTCCGAGTTCTCGACGCCCGCGAGCATCGTGCCCCAAGTGCCAGCGGCCGTGTTCGGCGGCAACGACTACGGGCTGCGCCCCATGCTCATCGGCGAGGCGTACGACCAGAGCCTGTGGCACGCCATCGCGCTCGGCGCATACGCCCAAGCGGGCGTGCCGCGCGACAAGGTCGTCATCATCGTGGGACCGGGGTGGTTCGTCGACGGCGGCATGGACGCCGAAACGTTCCAAACGCGCTTCTCGTACGCACTGTATGCGGGGTTCTGCGCGAACGGCGCCATACCAGACGACGTGAAGGCGTACGTGCGCGACCGGCTGCTTTCGCTCGGCATCGACGAGACGCAGGTGCAGGCGAGCGCCGGGTCGATGCCCCAGGACGTGTTGAACGCCGCGGTGTTCGGCGCGATTGACGATTTGAAGGCGCGGCAGGGGCTTGCCGAAGTGCGCTCGCAGGGCATGCCGCTCGTCGATGATGCGGCGGCCGGCGTGCCCGATTTCGCCGCGATGCGCGAGCAGGCCATCGCCGACGGCGAGGCCATGTCCACGACGAACGACTGGGGCGTGGAAGACGGCTTCAACACGAAGCGCCTCGAACCGGCCCTTGCCGACGCGGAAGGCTCGCGCACGGACGAGACGTACTCCGACACGCCCGAATACGACGACCTGGCGTGCTTCCTCGACATCGCCGACGCATGCGGCATCGAGGTGCTGGTCGTGATCGGCCCGGTCATGGGTCCGTATTACGACCTCATCGGCATTACGGCCGACACGCGCGAGGGCTGCTACGATCGCATCCGCACGCTGGCGGCCGAGTATGCTAACGTGCAGGTGGCCGATTTCTCCGACCGCGAATACGAAAAGCACTTCCTGTACGACATC
The DNA here is from genome assembly GCA_905234785.1 of uncultured Eggerthellaceae bacterium. Taxonomy (GTDB): domain Bacteria; phylum Actinomycetota; class Coriobacteriia; order Coriobacteriales; family Eggerthellaceae; genus UBA9715. The sequence continues at coordinate 3,944 of CAJOIP010000009.1, read as the reverse complement.
GTGCATTTCGGCACAGTAGGGTGGACCGACGTGAACGAAGCGGTGTATGCGTTCGCGATGCAGGGGTAAAACGGCGCGCTATAGGAAAGGACCAGCGAAAGCATGGCGTTAGGCAAGAAGAAACCCACATTCAAGGCGAAGGCGAGCGCATGGCTCGCAAGCCATAACGCCCTTGCCTGCGCGGGCGTTGGCGCTGGCGTGGCAGTCGCGCTTTTCGGGCTGTTCCTGTTCGTCGTGTTTTCGGGATTCGGCTCCTCGGCCGACTTCATATACAATCAGTTCTGATGACCGATAGAAACGACAACCGTCGCACTTCCGGCCAAACGAGGTCGGGGCGCTCAGGCCAGCCTACCCGGCAGCGTGTCGAGCAGCGCCCTCGCCAGGCAAGCGCCCAACGGTCCCAAGTCGGCCAGGTTCGGGCGACCGTCCCGAAGGGGCCGACGCGTCAGGAAATCATGCGCAACCGCATCATCGCCGTCGTCGTGCTCGTCGTTCTGGTCTTCCTCCTGGTGAACCTGGTGACTTGCATCGCCCGCGGCATCGGCGGCTCGCAAGGCCAGGCTGCTTCGGAAAGCGCAACTGCTGCGTCCGGCAGTTCCCTCGTGTCGACCGTTAACGATCAGGCATCCCAGCAGGCGGCGACAATCGTTCCCGCCGATCAGGGCGTCGAGGACCCGTGGGTGCCAGGCGGCCGCTTCACGACGGGCGATGCGGAGCTCGACCAGATGGTGAAGGATTTCTGCGATTCCAATTCACGCGACGACCTGAACGCCGCCGACAACGCGTTCAACGTGTACTGCGGCGCCGTGTGGGCGGAATTCGTCGAGCGCGAGGACAACCAGTATCCGACCGGCCCCACGTGGGATATCACGTACGCCAAGCAGGGCTTGTCCGGCAACGGCGTGAACTGCTACGAGCAGGTGGCGGTGGCGGAGTACATCTTGAAGTACTTCGGCTACACCGAGGCGTATGCCGAGCCGTGCTTCATCCTGCGCCAGAGCGGCGAGTATGGCGATCACGGCTTGCTGTACGTCACCGACATGGACGGCCGCAAGTGCCTGTGCGACCCGGCGTTCGGCGCCAACGGATGGATGCTCGACGCCGACGTGTACACCGTGAAGCTCATGGACGTCGGCCAAGACCCGTCCGAATTCACGATCGCCAACTTTGAAGAGGTCGTGCCTGCTCCTTGGATGTAGGCGTCTGTCCTTCTGTCCGCTTTCGCTTGGGTTCAGGTATGTTCTGGGGTACAATACCTTAGTTTGTTACAAAGCCATTCAAGGAGCTGTTTTCACAATGACGGAATTCACGAACGAGTATTGCATGCACACCGCCACGTGCGGCGAGCTGCGCAAGGGCGATTGCGGGCGCGAGGTGACGCTCACCGGCTGGGCGTGGCACAACCGCGACCACGGCGGGCTCATCTTCGTGGACCTGCGCGACCGCGCGGGCTACACGCAGGTGGTCGTCGACCCCGATTGCGTGACGCCCGAGGAGTTCTCGGTCGCCGAGCACTTCAGCCGCGAGGACGTGCTGATGATCAGCGGCAAGGTGCGCGAGCGCGGCGAGGACGCCGTGAACCCCAACATGGAAACGGGCGAGATCGAGGTGCTTGCCAGCTCCATCGAGGTGCTGAACAAGTCCGTCACGCCGCCGTTCTCCATCGAGGACGGCATCGAGACCGACGAGACCACGCGCATGAAGTGGCGCTACCTCGACATCCGCCGTCCCGAGATGCTCGCCAACCTGAAGCTGCGCCACCAGGTGGTCACGGCCATGCGCGCCGCCCTTAACAAGCGCGACTTCCTGGAAATCGAGACGCCCATCCTGGCCAACTCCACGCCCGAGGGCGCACGTGACTACATCGTGCCGAGCCGTCCCAACCCCGGCAAGTTCTATGCGCTGCCGCAGTCGCCGCAGCAGTTCAAGCAGATGCTCATGGTGGGCGGCGTCGAGCGCTACTACCAGATCGCCCGCTGCTTCCGCGACGAGGACCTGCGCGCCGACCGCCAGCCCGAGTTCACGCAGGTCGACATCGAGATGTCGTTCGTGCAGGGCGACGACGTCATCGACATGATGGAAGACGTCATGAAGGAGACGCTCGAGGCCGTGGGCGTGGAACATCCCTTCCCGCTGCAGCGCATGCAGTACGCCGAGGCCATGGAGCGCTTCGGGTGCGACCGCCCCGACATCCGCTTCGGCATGGAGCTCGTGAACCTCACCGACATCGTGCGCGGCTGCGGCTTCGGCGTGTTTGCCAAGGCCGTGGAGGCCGGCGGCGTGGTGAAGGCCATCAACTGCAAGGGCGCGGGCAATTGGAGCCGCGGCGACGTGGAGAAGCTGGGCGATTTGGCTGCCGAGAACGGCGCGAAGGGCATGGCCTGGATCGCCTATACGTCCGAGGATGCCGAGCTGGCTGGCAAGAGCCCCATCATCAAGTTCTTCGAGGACGACGTGTACGCCAAGTTGAAGGAAGCTATGAGCGTCGAGCCCGGCGACCTGCTGCTGTTCGCGGCCGACAAGCCCGAGATCGCCAACGCGGTGCTGAGTGCGCTGCGCCTGCATATGGCCGACCGCCTGGAGATTCCGCGCGAGGGCCATGCGCTTCTGTGGGTCGTCAACTTCCCGATGTTCAAGTACGACGAGGACGAGAAGAAGTACGCGGCCGAGCATCATCCGTTCACGATGATCCGCGAGGAAGACCTCGACAAGATCGAAGACGCTCCGCTTGAGTGCGGCTCGTATTCGTACGACCTGGTCATGGACGGCTTCGAGGCTGGCGGCGGCACCATCCGCATCCACACGCCGGAACTGCAGCGCCGCGTGCTTCGCCGCTGCGGCCTCACCGACGAGCAGATCGACGAGAAATTCGGCCACCTCATCCACGCGCTCGAGCTCGGCGCGCCCCCGCACGGCGGCATTGCGCTCGGCCTCGACCGCCTGGTCATGCTGCTGGCCGGCAAGGATTCCATCCGCGACGTCATCGCCTTCCCGAAGACGAGCTCGGCGAGCGACCCCATGACCGGCGCTCCCAGCACGGTCACCGGCCGCCAGCTCAAGGAAGTCAGCCTGCGCACCCTGTAAGCTGCGCATATTCCGGCAATACGAGAACGGCCGCCCAGGGGACGGCCGTTCTTTCGTTGGGGGGCAGGGCGCTAGCGCTGTGTCAGCATCCAGTGGGTTTTCTCCAGCGTTTCGGTCAGCGTGTCGCATTTTATGGCGATGAGGTCTTGGCCGTCCTTCTCGGCCTGCTTCTTCACCTTGCCGACCGTCTCGATGAGCGCCGCGTAATCGGCGGCCACGGCGGCGAACGCCTCCTTCGACGTCGTGAAGTCGAGCTTCTGCTCCTTGAGCGACGCCTTTTCCACGAACTCGCCCATCGTGGCGACGGGCTTCATGTCGCTCATGAGCATGGCTTCGGCCACCTCGTCGACCATCAGCTGCAGCTCGTCGTAGATCTCCTCGAGCTTGGCGTGCGCCATGAAGAAATCGGGACCTTTCACAAGCCAATGCAACCCCTGGGCCTTGTGCGCCGCCATGACGAGGTCGGCTAAAAGTCCGTTCATCATCTTGATCATGTTCCATCTCCTTTCGTTGGTTTGCATGACGCTGCGGCCATTCTACGTGCGAAAACGCCTTTTCCCGATTCGGTCGCAGACTCGCAAACCTCCAGATGACCTGGCGTTGCATTGGTAAGTTGCCCGTGAGTCGTCCGTTGCTGTCGCGACGAATAACGCGCCTTTCTGGAAAATGCGTGCGGTGCTTTTCGTTCGTGCATTACAGACTAAAATAGATGAATTACGCGACAACATGCGCTGACCTGGCAGGGCCACGACGGCGCATTTCGGAAGGAGACCAGCTATATGAAGTCAAGGGATAATCCGAAGTTTTTCGAAGCTGAGTAGGTTTACCCGATTAACGCACTTTGACAGCCGAATATCGAA
>CAJOIP010000008.1 GCA_905234785.1 uncultured Eggerthellaceae bacterium | reverse complement strand
ACACCCAGCCTGCCGCCCGACTACAAGCCGTTGTCGACGGGACTTAAGTTCTTCTACGGCGTCGGCGACTTCGGGTTCAACATCATGAACTCGGTGGAGAACTACTACTTCGTGTTCTTCCTCACCAACTGCGCCATGCTCGATCCGGCGCTTGCTGGCGTCGTGTCGACGGTCGGCTCGGTCATCGACGCCATCGTCGGCTGGCTCTGGGGCGCCATCATCAACACGATCAAGCCCATGAAGTGGGGCCGTTACCGCTCCTGGCTGTTCATCATGCCGTGGGTCGTTCCCATTTTGTTCGCGCTTGACTACTGGAAGTTCAGCGACGACCCGATCATCACCGCGGTGTGCATCACCATCTTCTACGTGGCGTCGCACTGCTGCTGGGACTTCCCGTACGTCGCCAACGTGTCGATGATCGCGGTCGTGGGCAAGACGCCCGAGGACCGCGCGCGCCTGGCCTCCACGCGCGGCATGTGGTCGAACGCCTCCAAGATCCTGTTCGGCTACATCTTCCCGCCCGTTGCCATGCTCGGTGCAACCCTGCTCGGCCAGCAGAACGTCGGGGCGGAACCCGCGTACAACTACGCGTTCGCCGCGCTCGTGTTCGGCTGCTGCTTCGCGGCCCTCTACAACGTGCACTTCGCGCTGACCAAGGGCTACGAGAAGGAGTACACGAAGGAGGAGCTCGCCAACTGGAAGACGATCAAGAAGGCCGACAAGGACTCCAACTCCGGTGGCGACCTGGGCCGCTCGATCGCCAGCAACCCCAACGTCATCTTCCTGATGCTCGGCGACGTCGCGAAGTGGATCTTCAACTTCGTCGTCGGCGGCACGGCGGTGTACTACTTCACCTACGTGGCGTTCGACCCGGCGATGCTCGCGAACTACATCTTCGTGACCAACGTCGGCACGGTCGTGGGCGCCTACCTCGGCGGCCCGGTCGCCAAGGCCCTCAAGGGCTCCAAGAACGCCGTCATCGCGTCGTTCATCGTCATGATCTGCATGCTGCTCATCGCGCGCGTCACCTACACGCAGATGATGATCGTCATCGTGTGCATGACCGTTGCGCAGGCCGGTTATGGCCTCATCTACGCGGTCATCCCGGCCATGTACGGCGACTGCGTCGTTTACTCCGAGTGGAAGACCGGCAAGAACTCCGCTGGCTGGATCTCCGGCCTGCAGGTCCTGCCGCTCAAGATCGGCTTCTTCGCCCGCGGCGTCATCATCCCGGCCATCCTCGCGGCCGCCGGCTTCGTCGCCGGCATGACGGCCGACCAGTCGACGCCCGCCCTGCAAGAGGGCATCATCAACGGCTGGTTCGTGCTGCCCGCCATCCTGTGCGTCATCTCGATGCTCATCCTGATCTTCGGGTACCGCATCAACAACGACGTCCTGGCCAAGTGCCAGAAGGAAATCGCCGAGCGCGAGAAGGCGGAATAACGTCGCATAGCGCGTAAACGGCTGATAACGGGTGCGCGGTTCTGCATGCGGGGCCGCGCACCACGCGCCTGATAACGTGCTATAGTATGAAACCCCAGGTGGTTTCATAAAAAGCAGGGTCTTGTAGATTCAGCAGGCAACGAGAGGTACGCATATGTCCGGCTTTGCCGATGCATTCAAGGAAGCTCGCGCCAATCGGCGTAAACGCTCGCCTTTGCAGGTGGGGCTTTCCACCGGCGTGCTCATCGTGGCCATCGTTATTTGCGTGCTGCTGATGAGGCACTTCCAGCCGGACCAGTTTCTCATCCTGCTGTTTCCCGTGCTCATCATTGGCATCATGTTCACCGTTCACACAGTTCGCAACAACTCGCGCAACAAGGCAGATGTCACCGACGAGCACGAGACATGTCTGCCCATCTTGGACCGTTACGACGAGAAGCACGATGTCAAGCGCCTCGTGCGCGACTACAAGGCCTGGTGGCAAGGCGAGCATAGCAATTACACGCGCATGCACTTCGCCGCACAGGTCATCGACATCCTGCAAGACAACAAGAAGTACGAGCAAGCGTTAAAGGTGCTTTACCAAGTGGCCGAGCTTCCCCTGAAGGGGCGCGACCATTACGATTACGACAACTACCTCAGGCAAGTCGAGCCCATTTTGAAGGAAGGGCTCGAGAAGCAGCGCAAGGCGCAGGGCCACCACGCATGAACAGCCCCGGGTCGGCTGCCGGTTTCGGCTAAGCGCTCAGCGCGGCACGCCGAGCGACGATCGATCCTGTCCGTCTGATGCCCTTTGGTCAATGTGCACATAGTGGGCTTTCAAGCATAAGGCAGGTTGCAAGTGGAAAACAGGCTGCAAGTTAAGTAGATTTAACTTGCAGCTTGAACAGCCGTCCGGTTTCCGCGGGGAGTGGGGACGGTGTAGGAGAGAAAAGGAGCTAATCTATGTCCGATTACAAGCTCACGCCGCGTGAGAACCTCATCGAGGTGATGAAGGGCGGCAAGCCCGAGCGCTTCGTCAAGCAGTACGAGGCGTTCGACATCCCGTTCAGGGACCTCGCCACCTACCGTTGGCGCAACAACCCGCGCCCGGGCGAGATCGACAAGGTCAACAACTGGGGCGTCACCGTGTCCTGGGCGGAGGGCCAGCCCGGCGCCTTCCCGAACCACAAGCCCGAGCTCATCGTGTGCAAGGACATCGAGGAGTGGCAGGACTACGTGAAGGCCCCCGATCCCTATTCGATTCCCGAAGCCGAGTGGGAAAAGGACCTCGAGTACTGGGAGAAGATCGACCGCTCGAAGCAGTTCGCCACCGCGTTCGTGGCGCCCGGCGTGTTCGAGAACTGCCACTACCTGTGCGAGATCCAGAACGTGCTCATCGCGTTCTACGACTGCCCCGACGAGCTGAAGGAGCTCATCAAGTACCTGACCGAGTGGGAGCTGAAGCTGGCCGAGGTCATCTGCGACCACCTGCACCCGGACGGGCTCTTGCACCACGACGACTGGGGCACCCAGATCTCCACGTTCACCGAGCCCGAGATGTTCGCCGAGTTCTTCCTCGACCCCTACAAGGAGATCTACGGGTACTGGAAGAGCCGCGGCGTCGAATGCGTCGTGCACCATTCCGACTCGTATGCCGAGACGCTGGTTCCCTACATGATCGAGATGGGCATCGACGTGTGGCAGGGCGTCATGAACACCAACGACATCCCCGGCATGATTCAGAAGTACGGCAAGGACATAACGTTCATGGGCGGCATCGACTCCGCAAGCGTCGACCACGCCGGCTGGACGCGCGAGGAAATCGCCGCGCAGGTCAAGCGCACGTGCGACGAGAACGGGCCTTTGTACTTCATCCCGAACCTGTCCCAGGGCCTGCCCATCTCCTCGTTCCCGGGCGTGTACGACACCACGCAGGAGGAGATCGAAAAATACTCCAAGATTTATTGGGCAGAGCACAACCTGTAAGAGCGTCTAGGAACAAGAACCAATCCCTCCCAACATGTTCCTAGCGTATGAGCCGCCTGGTCTGCGCCAGGCGGCTCGCTTTGTAAATCGAGTAATCAATTACCTCGGAGGAAATTGATTAAACTACCTTCGACGTAGATTAACGTGCTTTTCATCGATATGTCCGGCAAGGGCTTGCGTCTGAAGGGAGTTTACATCTTCCTGGGGCGTTTGACGCTATGCAGCTGCAGCTCGTAGACGAGCGCTTCGTAGGGCATGTTCCAGAACGGGTTCACGGCATCGTCGAGCATGGCCTCGGCATCGCGGCTGTGCTTCAGGTAGTACTCGGCCGTTTCGTAGACGAGGGCCGTGTACTTGTTCGCGAAGAATTCGAACGTGCTTGGCGGCAGGTAGCGTCCGCCGAGCACGAATTCCAGGTCTTTCACCACGGCTGGCCGGTACAGAGCCTCGACGAGCGTGCGGAATTCGGGCTCCGCGCGGTCGAACAGCCTTCCGTAGAATGTCGGGCGCGTCATCACGCAGCGGACGAGCGTCTTGAAGAAGTCGCCGAAGTCGAGCGTGCGGGCGCCGATTTCCCGATGCACGTAGTAGGGCAGCTCCTGCGCTCCCAGTTCGGATGTTATGGGCGCGCTCAGCAGCTCGTACTCGGGGAACGCTTCGGCCAGGAACTGCGCGAGGTCGGTGCGGAACACGTACAGCGCGACGTCGTACTTGCTGGGGAAATGGTAGTAGAACGTGTTGCGGTTTATGCCGAGCTCTTTGATGAGCTTCGACACCTGCACGCTGCGCAGCGGCTCGGCCTCGATGGCCGCCAGAAACGCATCTACGATCGCTTGTTTTGCCGGTGCTGTCGCCATCTTTTCCGTGTCTCGAATAATCAATTACCTCGGAGGAGATTGATTCTACGACGTGCCTGTTCCCGTGCGGGTCTATTGTACTAGACACATTTCGATTATGTCTGTTCATCCAGGGTTCGATGATTCGCACAATGGAAGTATCGTCACGGACATATGCGCATTGCGCGGGAAGAAGCAGGGTGATTGCACCTCATGGGCTCGAAGGACCTAGGGCATAACAGCGTGAGCTCCCAGCAGTCCGGCGTATTGCCCGGTTCGCCCCGCTTTCCCGAGCATGCGTTCATGCGCTATTTCGAAGACGGCTACCTGCATTGGCCGTCGAAGATCGCCCTCATGGGGACAGACGAGACGATCACCTACTCGGAAGCGTATGTGCGCGCCAAGACGATCATGTGGTGCTTGAAGCACGACTATTCCATCGGCCCGGGTTCCACGGTGGCGCTAGCGTCGCCCAATATCGCGGGCCTGCCGATCGTCATGGCCGCCGTGCAGGCGTGTGGGGCCATGCTGGTCATGTGCTCGAATTACGCCGAGCTCGTCGATTACACGGCGTATGCGCGCCTGACGCGCCCCGACCTGTTCATCGTGTGCCGCCCCGACGCATGCGCCGAGCTCGCGCGCGAATGCCCCGATGTCGCCGTCATGACGCTGCATTGCGAATGCGAGGGGTATCCGGCGGTTCGCCACGTGTTGGCGAAGTACCGCGCCGAGGGCGTGGCCTACGAGCCGGAATTCCAACGAGGCGCGCGCATCGTGCTGTTCTCATCGGGCTCGACGGGGGCCCCGAAGGCCATCGTCAACCGGTTCGAGTCGTTCCACCACAACGGGTGCGAGATTGCGCGCGGGTACCGCATCGGCCCCGACGACGTGATGTACCTGCCCGTGCCGCTGTTCCACAGCTACGGCATGATCGGCTTGTATGCGGCGTTCACCCAAGGCGCGACCATCGTGACGCTGCTGAAGTACCGTCCGGATTCGTCGCTGGCGACCATCGAGTCGGCGCGCGTCTCGGTGTATTTCGGCGTGCCGACCATGTACCTGCGCGAGATGCGCGAAAGCGCCGATGGCGACTGGGATTTCTCGAGCCTGCGCGTGATGAAGCTGGCGGGCTCGGCATGCCCCGAAGAAGCCGTCGTGCAGCTGGAGGAGCATTTCGGGTGCAAGCTGCTCGCGTCGTACGGCATGACCGAGACGGCTGCCACGTGCACCATGGCCGATTACGACGCGCCCTTAAGCGTGCGCGCCTCGAGCGTGGGCGTTCCCATCGACGGGGTCACGCTGAAAATCGACGCCGACACCGGCGAGCTGCTGGTGAAGTCGGTGTCGCTCATGGACGGCATCCTGCGCGAAGACGGCTCGCTCGATGCGGGCGCAGGCGCCGGCATCGACGAGGACGGCTGGTTCCATTCGGGCGATGTGGCGGCGGTCGATGCGGATGGGAATTACCACATCGTCGGGCGCATCAAGGACATCATCATCCGCGGCGGCGTGAACATCTTCCCCGTGGAAATCGAGAACGCCTACCAGCAGCACGAGGGTATCTCGGAAAGCTGCCTGGTCGGTTATCCCGACCCCGACCTGGGCGAGCGCACGTGCCTGTGCGTCATCGAGGCCGAGGGTCACGACGAGCCCGCCTCGAGCCTGCGCGCGTTCGCGATAGGGCGGCTCGAGAAATGGAAGGTTCCCGACGTCGTCATGAAGATGGAAAGCCTGCCGCGGCTCGCAAGCGGCAAGACCGATAAGAAGGCCCTGCAAGCGTTCGTCATCGAGGCGCTGCACAAGGGAAGTTCGCTGTAAGCGCGTGCGCGAGGAGTGTGCCATGATTCTCACCGACGGCCAACAACACGTCATCCAGATCGTTGACGAGTTCTGCGACGAGTACTTCACTGAATCCGCCGTGCGGCAATGGTGCGTGTCGCGGGGCATGCCGTCGCACGTGTACAACGCGTTCTACGAAAGCGAGCTCGGCCAGTACGCGCTGCCCATCAGCGTGGGCGGCAAGGACTGCCCCTACGTCGACCGGGTCACGCTCGTCATGGCCATGGTTCGCCGCGCGGGCGCCTCGCTGCCGTTTCAATCGGACATGACGGCGCTGGCCCTGCTGTCCGCCATGCAGAAGGTGTCGCAAGACGAGATCGTCGAGAGCCTGTATTCGCAGTCGGGGCGCGTCCTGTTCTCGCAGGCGTTCACCGAGCCGAACGCGGGTTCCGACACGCAAGCCGTGCGCACGCAGGTGACCGCCGACGCCGACGGGGTGTTTCTCGACGGTGAGAAGACGTTCGTCAGCAGCGGCGAATTCGCAGGCAACACGCTCGTGCTGGCGCGCGACCCGGTGCACGGCCAGCTCGACGGCGGCATGTCGTTGTGGCTCGTGCCCATCGGCAGCATCGGCGTGTCGACGCGCCCGGTGAACACGATAGGGCAGGACATGCTGGCTTCAGCGGCGCTCACGTTCGATCATGTGCCGCTCGACCCCGAATGGCGCATCCAGACCGACGGCAAGCTGAACAGCATGCTGCGTCGGCAATTCGGGTTCGGCCGCGTGCTGACGTGCGCGTCGAGCGTGGGCCTGGCGCTCGCGGCGCTCGACGACGCCACCGTGCACGCCGCCGAGCATACGGTGAAGGGGCGCTCGCTCGTCAGCCTGCCGCAGATTCAGGAGAAGCTCGCCGACATGGAGGCCAAGGTGCGCAGCATCATGGCGCTCACGTTCGATGCGGTGCGGGCGGCAGACGGCGACCCGAACGACTTCAACCTGAACTCGGCGCTGGCCAAGCGCTACGTTCCCGCGTTGGCGACCGAGGTGGCATCGGAAGCCTTGCAGGTCTTCGGCGGCATCGGCTATACCGACCAGACGCGTGTCTCGCGCATTTGGCAAGACTGCCGCGGCAACCAGATCGCCTGGGGAACCGACGAGGTCATGGCCGGCATCGTCGCGAAATCGATTACGCGCAAAGCGGGGATTCGTCGTTGGTAGAAGCAATGGGGATACTCCCCATTGCTTGCCCCATGGAAAGAAGGAGTGAATGGGAATGAGCGAGTTGAAAAGGCCCCTCGAGGGCGTGAAGGTCGTCGAGATGGCGACGTTCATCGCGGCGCCGGCGATCGGGCGCATCCTGGCCGACTTGGGCGCCGAGGTCGTGAAAATCGAGTCCGCGAAGGGCGATAACCTGCGTTTCACGGCGCCGAACGAGGGCCGTCCGACCGACCCGCACGAAGACACGAACTTCGACTTGGAAAACGCGGGCAAGAAGGGCATCGTCGTCGATTTGCGCACCGAAGCGGGCGTCGAGATACTCTTCAAGCTGCTCGACGAGGCCGACGTGTTCATCACCAACTGGCGCCCGCAGGCGCTCGCGCGCAAGAACCTCGCCTACGAGGATTTGAAGGAGCGCTTCCCGAAGCTCGTGTACGCAAGCCTCACCGGCTACGGCGAGAAGGGTCCTGACAAGGACCTGCCCGGCTTCGACTACACGGCGTTCTTCGCGCGCAGCGGCTGGTCCGGGTCGCTGTACCAGAAAGGCACGGTGCCCTCGAACCTGATTCCCGCGCTCGGCGACCACCAGGCGGCGCTGTCGCTGACCGTCGGCATCTTGGCGGCGCTGTTCCGCGCGAAAACGTGCGGCCAGGGCGAGAAGGTGACCACGAACCTGCTGCACACCGCCATCTGGGTGCAGGCGTTCCAGATTCAGGGCTGCCAGTACGGCAACGAGTTCGGCGGCGTCAGCTACCCGTTCGACCGTCGCGACAACCAGCTGCCCTACCAGCCGGCCGTGAAGACGAAAGACGACCGCTTCCTGCAGGTCATGGGGCCGAACTTCGGCATTTACTACCCGCTCATCATGAAGGCGATCGACCGAGAGGACCTGCTCGACGACCCGGTTCTCGGCAACCAGGTGGAAATGCTCAAGACGGGGCGCGTGGGCGAGGCCTACGACATTATCCAGGAGGGCTTCCAGCGCAAGACGCTCGAAGAGTGGGTGCCCATCCTGACCGAGCTCGACATCCCGTTCGCCGTGTGCCAGACCTACGAGGAAGTCGTGGCAGACGAGCAGGCGTGGGCCAACGACGTGTTCTACGAGATGGACTACCCGCGCGGGCCCAAGGCCCTCGTGCGCACGCCCATCATGTTCGAGGAAACGCCGCTTCCGCCTTACGAGAAGGCCCCGCTTTTGGGCGAGCATACCGAGGGAATCTTGGCGGGGCTGGGTTACGCGCCCGACGAGATCGCGCAGCTCATTGCCGACGGCATCGTGGGCGTCTGGAAGGAATAACGTAGCGAAGGCAAGGGGGCGAAGCGAGGTCAAGCCAAAGGAGGAGCGAGACCTTGGCTCGCGACGACGACGCGTCGAGCGTAGCCCCCTGGCCGAAGCGGACGGTTGAAAAGGAGGCGACAGAATGGCAGAGGAGAAAACCGGCGCGAAGTACGTGCTGCGGGCCATTCCCGACAAGTGCTACGAGGAGGCCATCGAGGCCAAGGCCCGCGGCGAGATGATCGGCTGGAGCGCGTCGAACTTCCCGCAGGAGATCTGCACCACGCTGGGCATTCCCGTGGTGTACCCCGAAAGCCAGGCGGCGCAGATCGCGGCCAAGCGCGGCGCCCTGCCGCTGCTCGAGCATGCCGAGGGCGACCTGGGCTACTCGAACGACCTGTGCGCGTACGCGCGCATCAGCCTGGCGTATGCCGATGTGGGCAAATGCCCCGGAGGCGAGCGCGACATGCCGCTTCCCGACTTCGTGCTGTGCTGCAACAACATCTGCAACTGCATGATGAAGTGGTACGAGAACCTGGGCAAGCAGCTGGGCATCCCGGTCATCATGATCGACGTGCCCTATAGCAACGATTACGACATCGACGGGAAGCGCATCGCGTACGTGGGCGCGCAGTTCCGCGCGGCCATTAAGCAGCTCGAGGAAATCACCGGCAAGACGTGGGACGAAGAGAAGTTCCAGGAAGTCTGCCGCCGCTCGAGCGAATGCGGGCGCCTATGGCTCGAGGCCGCGTCGTACACCAATTACAAACCGTCGCCCGTGAACGGCTTCGAGCTGTTCAACCACATGGCGGTGGCAACGGTGGCGCGCGGGCGCGAGGAATCGGTCGAGGCGTTCCGCATGCTCATCGACGACTACCGTTCGTTTGTGGCGAACAACGAGTCGAACTGGCATGCGCCCGAGAACCACCGCATCATGTTCGAGGGCATCGCGTGCTGGCCGTACCTGCGCGCGACGCTGACCCCGCTGAAGGAAGCGGGCGTGAACACGACGGCCATGGTGTACGGGCCGGCGTTCGGCATCACGTACAACACGTTCGACGAGATGGTCGAGGCGTATTGCAGCGTTCCCAACGCGGTGAACCTCGAGCGTTCGGTCGAGTTGCGCAAGCAGGTGGGCGCAGCCGGCAAGATCGAAGGCGGCCTGGTGCACATCAACCGCTCCTGCAAGATGTGGTCGGGTTTCTCGCCCGAGTTGGCGCGCCGCGTGTCCGCCGACCTGAACGTTCCCATGGTGCTGTTCGATGGCGATCAGGCCGATCCGCGCAACTTCAGCGAGGCGCAATACCAGACCCGCGTGGAGGGCCTCGTCGAGATCATGGATTCCGCCAGGAAGGGGGCGTAAGCGATGACTGCGATCGAAAGCATGCTCGCGGCGTTCGAAGACGTCGCCGCGAACCCGCACGCGCAGCTGCAAAAGCACCTGGATGCAGGCAGGCGCGTCATCGGCGTAGGCCCGTACTATGCGCCCGAGGAGCTCGTGTACGCGGCCGGCGCCGTGCCGTTCGGCGTGTGGGGCTGCATGGGCACGCCCAACGAGGCGCGCAAGTACTTCCCGCCGTTCTACTGCTCCATCTGCCAGATGACGCTGGAAATGGGGCTCACCGGCAAACTGGACGGCCTGTCCGGGTACATGACCACGGCGCTGTGCGACACGCAGCGCGCCGCTTCGCAGAACTGGCGTGCGGGCGTGGGCAATGACATCCCGCTCATCTTCGTGTCGCAGCCGCAGAACCGTACCGCGGATTTCGGGCGGGCGTATGTCGTGGAGTCGTACGCGCAGGTGGCCCACGAGGTCGAAGAGTGCGCACACGGCATCATCGACGACGAGAACCTGGGCGCCGCCATACAGCTGTACAACGAATGGCGCGCCGCCATGCGCGAGTTCGTGCAGCTGGCCGGCGCGCATCCTGCCGAGGTTGGCGTGAAGGGCCGCCTGGCCGTCATCGCGTCGGGCTATTACATGGACAAAGCCGAGCACCTGGAAAAGGTGCGCGCGCTGAACGCCGAGCTGGCAGCAACGCCTGCCAGCGCCGACGGTTTCAAGCGCGTGGTGCTGAGCGGCATTTTCGAGGACATCCCCGCCATCACGGAGATGCTCGACGAGATGGGCTATGCCGTCGTGGCCGACGACCTGGCCAAGGAAAGCCGCGCGTTCGCCATGAACGTGCCCGAGGGCGAACAGCCCCTGCAGGCGCTTGCCGATGCGTGGTGCGCGCTCGAAGGCGATTCGCTGCTCTACGATCCCGAGAAGCTGCACGTGAAGAGCGTCGTCGACGTGGCGAAGGCATCGCAAGCCCAGGGCGTCATCTTGCTGCTCGCCAAGTTCTGCGATCCCGAGGAATTCGACGCGCCGCTCGTGAAGGCCGCGTGCCAGGAAGCGGGCATCCCGTTTTTGCAGATCGAAATCGACCAGTCCACGGAAACGTACGAGCAAGCCCGCACGCAGCTCGAAACGTTCGCGGACATTCTGTAATCAATTTCCTCCGAGGTAATTGATTATGTGGACACGTGACCTGTTCCTGGGAATCGACGTCGGATCGACGGCTTCGAAATGCGTGATAGTCGACGCGCGGGGCGCGATTGTCGGCCGCGGGCTGTTTGCCGCCGGCGCCGGCACGGCAGGCCCCCGCGCATGCGTTGACGAGGCGGTCGCGCAGGTCGGCGGGCTTGCGTCCGCCGAAGACGCGGCATGCTCGTGCGCAACCGGCTATGGCCGTCATCTGGAATCGTGGACCGATTTGCAGAAATCCGAGCTCTCGTGCCATGCGAGGGGCGCCGCCGAGCTGTTCGGGGGCGTGCGCACGGTCATCGACATCGGCGGGCAAGATGCGAAGGTGCTATCCCTCGGCAAAGACGGCAGCTTGGCCAGCTTCGTGATGAACGATAAGTGCGCGGCTGGTACGGGCCGCTTCCTCGACGTCATGGCAGGCGTGTTCGGCTGTAAGGTTGCCGACCTGTCCGGCCTCGACCGCGAATCGACCGAGGTCGCGCCGATATCGTCGACGTGCACGGTGTTCGCCGAATCCGAGGTCATTTCCAAGCTTGCATCGGGCATTTCCATTCCCAACATCGTGGCGGGCGTTCACGAGTCGGTCGTCGAGCGCACGTACGGCTTGGCGAAGCGCGCGGGAATCGTCCCCGATGTCGCCATGACCGGAGGCGTGGCGCTGAACGCGGCGCTGCGCGAGCGCCTCGAGCGCAGGATCGGGTTTCCCATCGCCACCTGCGATGACGCCCAGTATGTGGGCGCATACGGCGCCGCCCTGTTCGCCAAGGAAAATCGCTCGTTCTAGGCAAACGCAGAATCTGTCTAGTCAGTTTTAAGCCCGCTTTCTGTAGTGTGGAACGTGTCAAGGATTGGTATATCAACGACTAATGTGAAAGGGGCTCAGATGAACATCGTCGTTGCCGTAAAAGTTGTCCCCGATGATCAGGACATTCAAGTCACCGCTGGTGGCGCGCTCGATATGTCCAAGGCTCATCAGGCCATTTCCGCGTACGACCTGAACGCCATCGAGGCGGCGGCCCAGCTTGCCGCTGCAGCTGGCGATTCCACGGTCAGCGTGGTCAGCGTCGGCGGTTCCGCCATCGACGACTCGAAACTCAAGAAGAACATCCTGGCACGTGGCGCCGACCAGCTGTTCATGATCGCCGACGACGCTGCGGCCGACCTCGACGCCCATGCGACGGCCGCATGCCTGGCCGAGAAGATTCAGGCCATTGGCTTCGACGTGGTCGTGTGCGGTGACGGTTCTGCCGACAACTACGCGCAGCAGGTCGATGTTCAGCTCGCATACGCCCTCGGCGTGCCGAGCGTGAACGGCGTGGTGAAGATCGAGGCCAACGGCGCCTCCATCACCGCCGAGCGCAAGCTCGAGGATGTCGTCGAGGTCGTCGAGGTGCCCACGCCCTGCGTGCTGGCCGTCTCTCCCGACGTGGCGCTGCCGCGCATCCCGGGCATGAAGGACATCCTGCAGGCAGGCAAGAAGCCCATGGACGTCGCCGCGGCCGGCTCTGTTGCAGCCGCCGTCGTGACGACGGTCGACGTGAAGGCCCCCGAGGCCGCCGAGCGCAAGCTCGATGTGAAGGATGCAGCTGACGACGGCGCAATCGACGCTTTCGTCGCAGCAATAAAGGCCGCACTGTAAAGGAAAGGGACGTAAACCATGAAAGCATTCGTTATCGCTGAACATGCAGATGCGGCCGGCACTTTGGCAGCTGGGGCCCGTGCATTGGCCGATGAGGTCGCCGTGGCCGTGATAGGCGACGAGGGCGTGCCTGCGGGCATCGCCGACGCCGCTTATCATGTCGCCGTTCCCACCTCTGCGGTGGCCGATGACGCCAACGTCACGTTGGCCCCGGTTGTCGAAGGCGCCGATATCGTGCTCGCCGAGCCGACGCGTCACGTGAAGTCGGTCGTGGGCAAGCTCGCCGCCGCTGCAGGCGCCGCTGTCATCACCGACGCCATGGCCATCGAATCCGATGGCGCAACGGCCATGTACTTCGGCGGCATCGGCCAGATCAAGCGCCAGGCCTCCACGCCGTGCGTGTTCTACACGGTCGGCGCGAGCGCGTTTGGCGACGCGCAGCCGAGCGGTTCGAACGGTGCTGCCGAGGAACTCGCCTGGGTGGAACCGGCCAATGCCGTGAAACTCGTGTCCTCCACGCCGATTGAAAAGAGCGGCGTTGACCTTACGAAGTCCGACGTCGTCGTGGCTGCTGGCCGCGGTTTCGCCGAAGAGGCCGACCTCGATCTCGCGCGTGCGTTCTGCGACAAGATCGGCGCGGGGCTCGGCTGCTCGCGTCCGCTCGCAGAAGGCGTCAACTGGATGCCCACCGAGACCTACATCGGCGTGTCCGGCCTCATGCTGTCGCCGAAGGTGTACATCGGCGTCGGCGTTTCCGGCCAGATGCAGCACATGGTGGGCGTGAAGACGGCTGACACCGTGTTCGCCATCAACAAGGACAAAAACGCCCCCATCTTCAAGCAATGCGACTACGGACTGGTGGGCGATTTGAAGACCATCCTGCCCGCCCTGACCGCAGCGCTGTAATGAAATGCGTCAATGTGGCCTGGTCTCATTGACGCAATATGTCATTCCGAGCGATAGCGAGGAATCTCCGCGAAGCGGAGATCTGGCATAGCGCTTCGCGAGATCCCTCGCTGACGCTCGGGATGACAAAACGGGGTTCAACTATAAGGAAGGAAGCTCACGTGTCTGAATCTGATTTCGAGGTAATCGTCGTCGGCGCTGGTTTGGCCGGCTCGGTTGCGGCGTACGAGCTCGCGAAGCTGGGCAAGTCGGTGCTCGTCGTCGAGCGCGGCAACTTCGCCGGCGCCAAGAACATGACCGGCGGGCGCATCTACGTGCACTCGCTGCGCAACGTGTTCACCGATGAAGAGCTCGCCGAAGCGCCCTTCGAGCGCAAGATCACGCACGAGCGCATCTCGCTCATGGCGCCCGATGCCAATTTCACGATCGATTTCTCATCCGACGAGATGGCCAAGCCCGAGCAGGCCAGCTACTCGGTGCTGCATGCGACGTTCGACGCATGGCTCGCCGAGAAGGCCGAAGAGGCCGGCGCCGAGATGATCTACGGCATCCCGGTCGAAGGCCTGCTGAAGGACGAAACCGGCAAGGTGTGCGGCGTGCGCGCCGGCGAGGACGAGATCACGGCCGATATAGTCATCCTGGCCGACGGCGCGAACTCGCTGCTCGCCAAGGAGGCGGTCGGTTACGAGAAGCCGCCCGCGTCGCAGATGGCCGTCAGCGCCAAGGAAGTGTTCGAGCTTCCCGCCGGCACCATCACCGACCGCATCCTCGCAAACTCCGACGACGAGGGCGCGGCATGGCTGTTCGCCGGCGACGCGACCCACGGCACGTTCGGCGGCGGGTTCATGTACACCAACAAGGAGTCCATCAGCCTGGGTGTCGTGGCGGGCGTCGAGGCATGCGCCAACGGCGGCGTGCCCGTGTACCAGATGCTCGAGGACCTGAAGAACCACCCCGCAGTCGCCCCGCTCATCCGCGGCGCCAAAGTCGTCGAGCATTCGGGCCATATGGTTCCCGAGGGCGGTCTGAACATCATGCCCGAGCTGGTTGCCGACGGCGTCATGCTGGCGGGCGACAGCGCCATGATGTGCATCAACCTGGGGTACATGGTCCGCGGCATGGATTACGCCGTCGCCGCCGGCCAGATGGCCGGCCGCCATGCAGCCGTGGCGCTCGAGGCCGACGACACGTCGAAGGCCGCGCTCGCGGGCTATGTCGAGGACTTGGAAAACTCGTTCGTCATGAAGGACTTCCGCCAATACGCCGGCGAGCCGGCGTTCCTCGAGAACTTCGACCGCATGTTCAGCGAGTATCCGGAAATGGCGCGCGACATCATGAACGAGATGTTCATCGTCGACGGCAGCCCCGTCACACCGCTGAAGAAGAAGGTCATGCCGCACGTGAAGAAGGTCGGCATCATGAACATCATGCGCGACGCGAGGGGAGCGATGAAGGCCCTATGAGTTCGATGAACATCACCGTGAACGTCGACGAGTACCTGGCGTTCAACAAATACGAGGTCGACGAGGAAAACGCGCATATCGAGCTCGTCGACGATCCCGACGATGCGGAGTTCGACAAGCTCGTCCGCGTGTGCCCGGCTGCGCTGTACAAGCGCGACGAGGAAGGCCGCAAGAGCTTCGACTACGCAGGCTGCCTGGAATGCGGCACGTGCCGTATCATCTGCGGCGACACCATCGTGAAGAAGTGGGAGTATCCCGGCCCCACGATGGGCGTCGAATACCGCTACGGTTAGAATCAATCTCCTCCGAGGAAATTGATTCATATTCGTCGAAAACGCCGATAGCGCACCGCATTTGCGTGTTTTTGCGATACCCTATGCTTAGCTGAAAGGAGTGTCGCCCTGAGCTTCACGCTTAACATCCTCGAACACGAACTCGAACCGTTCGGCCAGGTGGTGCGAACGTACGAGGGCAACCCTGCGCTTGGCGAGGTGCGCCACTACCTGAACGCGGCGACGTCCGACGGGCCGGCGACGCTCTACATTTGCGACAACGAGCCCGACGCCATCGCCGCGCAGCAGGCCGGATGCTATTCCGTGTTCGTCGACCCCGACGCTGACAAGCCCGCCGAAGGGGCCGTCATCTCGGTTCTGGGGGGCGAATCGGCCTCAGTCGTGTTCGACGCGCTGCTCGACATCGCGCGCAGGTACGGTGCGTGGGAGCACGACATGGACATGCTGCGCCTATCGGGCGGCACGCTGCAGGAGCTGGTCGACATCAGCGAGCCGTTTTTGCGTAACAACGTCGTGGTGCTCGACCCGGCGCTGAAGCTGCTTGCGTACACGAAGAACGTGCCCTGCGACGACCCCATCACCGTCGAGCTCATCGAGCACGGATACCACACCGAGGCGAATATCCGCAAGTTCAAGTTGAACAAGCGCTTCAAGCCATGGTCGGAAGACGACGGGCTCATCGTCAACGATACGCACACCATCTGCAAGTACACGACGATCGCCCGGTCGTTCAAGGCGCGCTCGTCGTTTTCCATCATCTCCGTCATGATGTGCAACGTCGTAGACGATTTGGGGTTCATCTCGGATATCTTCACCATGTTCACCGATCGGGTCGAGTTCTTCGCGCTGCGCGATTACCCCGACGACAAACCCGCGGGCAGCATGGTCGACACGTTCTTGAAGGACCTGCTCGCCGGCGCGCTCAGCGACGATGCCGTCGAAGACCGCAGCCAATACGTCGGCATTCCCGCCGAGGGCCGTTTCTGCCTGTTCTACATCGAGACGAGCGAGGACTCGGTGCCCGCATCGCGCCTGTTGTCCGACGTGTCGCTTTCCGTGGCGCCCGCCAAGACGCTCATGATCGACGACGCGGTCGTTGTTTTGTGCTTCAACTGCGTCAGCGACACGTGTGTGTACCGCTGCCATCCGAAGTCGTGCCCGCACGCCCGCCAGACCGTCTCCGCGCGTCTGAACGGCCTGCTCACGCGCTACGAGCTGACGTGCGGACGCAGCTCGAAGTTCACCGAGCTCTCGCAGGCCGCCAAGGCGTTCTCGCAAGCGCGCGCGGCGTACGCGCTCAGCAAGCGCAGCGCGCTGCAGAAGGAAGGGGAGTCCGCGAACAGCTGGCCGCGCATCTTCTCGTTCGACCGCTACAGCGTCGACTTCCTCGTCGACCAGCTTTCCGACCGAGCGTACGACCTGCTCGACTTTACGTACGCCGGCACCATCATCAACGCCATTGCGCGCCAGGACGAAAGCGCCCATACGAACAATTACGAGTTTCTGTACGCGTACCTCATGTACGAGCGCCGCACGTCAACCGTGGCAGAGCACCTGCACATGCACCGCAACAACGTGGGGTACCGCATCGGCCGCATCGAGGAGCAGTTCGGCATCGATACAGGCGACCCGCAGATGCGCGCCGACTTGCTGCTCGCGTTCCGTTTGCGCGAAGCGGCCCTTATGCAAGACGCCCAATAAGCAATTTCCCAAACCTTGTGCTCGGCACAATGACCGCGAAATCCCGTTGACTACCATAGGTCTTGTATCTGTGGTTGGGGGCTTGTTCCCACCTTACGGGCCCCCGACCTGGAAACGCGCGTTATGGAAAGAAGGTAGTTTCAATGGATATGAAGCAATGGGTCAAAGACCAAATCGACGCACCGGTGAAGAAGGCCCTCCCGGTCCTCACGTTCCCAGCCGCCGAGATGATGGGCATCACCACCAAGGAGCTCATCTACTCGTCCGAGCTGCAGGCCGACGCCATGAAGTACATCCACGACCACACCGACATGGCCGCGGTTCTCGCGTTCATGGACCTGTCGGTCGAAGCCGAGGCGTTCGGCAGCGACATCCGCTACAGCGACAACGAGGTGCCGACGGTCGTCGGCTCCATTATCGACGAGGACAGCAACGTAGACCTCCTCGAGATTCCCGATCCGCGCGAAGGCCGCACGGGGGTGTGCATCGAAGGCGTCCGGCTCATAGCCGATTCCGTTCATGACAAACCGGTGATTGCGGGCAACATCGGCCCATTCTCGCTGGCCGGACGCCTCATGGACGTCAACGAGGTCATGTTCTTGTGCTATGACGAACCCGAGCTCGTGCACGACGTGCTCGACAAGGTGACCGATTTCATCATCGCCTACACCAAGGAGCTGAAGGCCGCCGGCGCCGACGGCGTGCTGATGGCCGAGCCGCTGGCGGGCCTGCTTTCGCCCGACCTGACCGAGGAGTTCTCGAACCCGTACGTGAAGCGCATCGTCGACGAGTGCCAGGACGACGAGTTCATCGTCATCGTGCATAACTGCGGTTCCAGCGTGAAGAACACCATCGACAGCATCGTGGCGACGGGTGCGGCGGGCTTCCACCTGGGCAATGCCGTAGACATGGCCGAGATGATGCCGCACATCCCCGCTGACGTGCTGTGCTTCGGCAACATCGACCCGGCAGCGCAGTTCTGCCATGGCACGCCGGAAAGCGTGTACGGCGCCACGATCGACTTGCTCGAGGCGTGCTCGCAGTACCCGAACTTCATCATCTCGAGCGGTTGCGACATCCCACAGCTGACGCCGTGGGAAAACATCGACGCGTTCTTCTCGGCTGTCGAGCACTTCTACGCCGATGCGGTGAGCGAGGAGACGAAGGCCGCCGCCGAGGCCGCCAAGCCTGCCGCCGCCAGCATGACGTCGCGCGAGCGCTTCTTCGCGGCGCTCAACCACGAGCCGGTCGACCGCGTGCCGGTGCACCCGTTCGTCGCGGGCACGAACCGCATCCTCACAGGCGCGACCTTCCCCGAGTGGGCGTCGAGCGCCGAGCTCATCGCGAAGGGCTACATCGAGATGGCCAAGATGTTCCCCGAGGAGGACTGCGTGCTCGTCACCGTCGACTTCACGGTCGAGGCGAGCGCTTGGGGCCTGCCGGTCGTGCAGAACCGCAACAACCCGAGCCGCCCCGATGGAACGCGCCGCCTCGTGCCGACGGCCGACGACTACGGCAAGATCAAACCGGTCGATGCGGCGCAAAGCGAGCGCATGGTCATGATGCGCGATGCTTGCAAGATCGTCGTCGACGAGCTAAAGGACGACAAGCCCGTGTTCGTGTACGTCATGGGCCCGCTGTCCACGCTGTCGCTCATGCGCGGCCAGCGCAAGATCCGCCGCGACTTCTCGGGCCACGCCGAGGAAATCCGCGCGGCGGTCGAGAACGTGGCGACCACGCTCGAGCAGTTCGTCGACATGCTCATGGAAACCGGCGTCGACGGCATCATGTGGGACACGTATTTCGCGGGTTCGTCGAACATGACGCGCGACCAGTGGCGCGCCATCGAATTCGACAGCATCGCGCGCCTCGCCAAGCGCGTGGCCGACGCGGGCGGCATCAACATGGTGCACAGCTGCCAGTCCGGCGCGTACTTCGACCTGCAGATCGAAGCGGTTGCCCCGAAGGCCATCTCGTTCTTCCACCCGGCGTTCGGCTGCGACAGCCTGGCGTCCACGAAGGAAACGTACGGCGACCAGGTCGCGCTCATGGGCGCGGTCACGCCGTGGAACGCCGTGCATGGCAGCGATATCGATTGGGACGAGGAATGCAAGCAGATCATCGACGAGATCGGCGGCACGGGCTTCATCCTGTCCCCGGGCTGCTTCTACCCGGCCAACGCCTCGCTCGGCCGCGTGAAGCGCATGATCGACGTCGCCGTGAACACGCCGATGAAGTAGCGCGCAATACGATATGCGCAGATAATCGGCCCGGGAAGGCGTTTCCCGGGCCGATTTACTAGGTGCATCTAAGCGAGCGTCTTCAGATGCGCCATGACGGCGTCGTTGCCCTCGATGAGTTGCTCGCCATCGTAGAAGTACGGGATGTTGTCGGCATTGCCGCCGAGCGCGATAAGCTCGTTGTAGGGGCCTTCCTGCTCGACATCGCGCAGGTCAAGCTCGATACCATGCTCATCGGCGTAATGCGTGGCGATGGAGCAGGTGGGGCAGGGCGCCCAATAATACAGAATCGGCTTGTCCATGATGCCTCCTATGACATGCGGCTATTGTGCGCAATTCCACGATAGCACAGCGGGGGACGTAAGGAACCTTTAAGGAAACGGAAAGGTTCGGCGATAGGTTCGTGAAAGGTTCACGCCGTAGCCTGGTACCAGTACATCGGGCACGACTGTTTGGAGGACAACGATGTGGACCCGCAAGGAACTGAAGGACAAGGCGAAAGTCTCGTTCAAGGCAAACTATTGGAAGTCGGTGCTGGTGGCGCTGATTCTCATGGTGGTGATCGGGGGCGCTAGCGCTTTCTCGTCGTCGAGCGTCCCCGCGACGACGACTCCGCCGGCAGCGACGA
Organism: uncultured Eggerthellaceae bacterium; assembly: GCA_905234785.1. GTDB lineage: Bacteria > Actinomycetota > Coriobacteriia > Coriobacteriales > Eggerthellaceae > UBA9715. Next base: position 33,276 of record CAJOIP010000008.1, on the reverse strand, counting down.
CATCGTCGTATTCGCCTGACAACGTGAACGTCGAGATTCACGACGGCAAGGTGAAAGTCGACGTCGACGACCGCGATGGCGGCAAGGTGCACGTCAACATGGATGCCGACGACCTGAGGGATTTGCGCGATGCGCTCGACGACATCGACGTCGACGACGAGGACCTCGCCTTCAACTGGGTGCTTTTCGGGCCGCGCATGGCGCTCGTGGGGGTTTCCGTGCTTCTGGCCATGCTGGTCGTGGTGGCAATCGTCATCGCGCTGTACGTGTTCGTCTTAAGCCCGCTCGAGGTCGGCGCGCAGCGGTTCTTCATCCGCAACCTGAACCAGCCATCCGAAGTGAAGGAAGTGGCGTTCGGCTACGACAACAACTACAAGGAAACGGTGAAGACCCTGTTCCTGCGCTCGCTGTTCATCTTCCTGTGGTCGTTGCTGCTGGTCATCCCGGGCGTCTACAAGGCGTATCAGTACCGCATGATCCCGTACCTGCTGGCCGATGACCCGACCATGACGAAGGACCGCGCGTTCGCCGAGAGCAAGCGCCTGATGGATGGCCAGAAGTGGAACGCGTTCGTGCTCGACCTGTCCTTCCTCGGCTGGAACATCCTGTCGGCGCTGACGCTGGGCATCCTGGGCGTGTTCTACGTGGCTCCGTATCAGGCGCAGACCAACGCGGCCCTGTACGAGAAGCTGGCGTACGGCCTGCCCGAGCCCACTGCGACGCAGCCGATACCCGGCCAGGTCCAGCCGGCGCCGACGGCCCCCGTTGCCCCGACGGCTGCCGCCACCGTGCCGGTCGCTACGATGCCGGTCATCGTCTCCGAGTCGCAGCCGCCCGTCCCGCCGTTCGCAGCGGCCGGGGCGCAGACCGAAAGCATTGCCGACTCGAAAACCGAGGCCATTGCCGATGCGCAGCCCGCGAGCGTGGTCGATGCGACCGAGGAGCTTCCCGAAGCCGGGGAAAACGGCGACTCCGACGATTCCCCTGAAGCGTAGTTTCTGACACAATTGAGCAAACGCGCCTGCGATGCCAGCCGTCGCAGGCGCGCCAATGTGCCGGCACCGTCTGACCAGGCCGACACATCGAGAAAGGAAGCCCCGTGGCGTACCGGATCCTCGTTGCGGACGACGAGAAAGACATTCGAAGCGTGCTCGCGCTGTACCTGGAAGACGCCGGATACGAGGTCGTCGAGGCGGCCGACGGCGCCGAGGCGCTGCGCGTGCTGGAAACGCAGGGCATCGACTTGTGCCTGCTCGACATCATGATGCCCGAACTCGACGGCTACCAGGTGCTCAAGCGCGTGCGCGAGGACAACGACGTGCCCGTCATCGTGATATCTGCCAAAGGGCAGGATTCCGAGAAGATCCTCGGGCTGAACCTCGGCGCCGACGACTACCTGGTCAAGCCCTTCAACCCGCTCGAGGCGGTGGCGCGCGTGAATACGAACATCCGCCGCGCGAAGGGCGCGGTGCCCCAGGGCAAGCGCCCGCCCGCCACGCTGACATGCCGCGACCTTAAACTCGACCGCGAGGCGTGCACGCTTTCCCGCGCCGGCCAGCCCATTGCGCTGACGTCGGCCGAGTACCGCATTATGTCCCTGCTGATGGAGCATCCCGGCCGCGTGTTCACCAAACAGCAGATTTACGAAGCCGGCTGGGACGAAGAGTACATCGCGGCGGAGAACAGCGTCATGGTGTGCATGAGCAAGCTGCGCGCGAAGCTCGGCGACGATTCGCAGGCTTACATCAGGACCATCCGCGGCCTCGGCTACCGATTGGAAAAGTAAATGCGGCTGAGCTGGAACGACATTCGCCAGGCTACGGCGGGGGGCATCGGGGAGCTTGCCACGTCGCGCGGGAAGAACAACTTGGTGTTCTACCTGATCAGCCGTTTCATCGCGGTGCTTCTGGCGGTCATCGTGGTGGAGTCGGCCGTCGCGTGGCTCGAGAGCGTGACGTTCCTGCCGCTGCTGCAGGGCCTCGCCTCCGATTACGCGGGCGGCACGCTCGAGACCACGTCGGTCATATCGCTTCTGCAGTGGGCGTTCTCGTTCGTGCGGGGGATGTTCGGGTCGGGGTTCGCGACCGTGGCGGGGTTCGCCTCGCGCTCGGCGGTCATCGGGCTCGTGGTCGGCATGCTGCTGTTGCTGGCCGTTCCCATCGTAGTGGGTGCCCTCGCATTCTCCTCGATGGTGGTGGGGAAGGTGCGCGCCCTGCAAGAGCAGCGCGAGCGCGAACTCGCGCAGATAGAGCAGCAGCGCAGCCAGTTCGTCACCGACATCGCCCACGACCTGCGCACGCCGATCATGGCGATTTCCGGCATGTCGCACGCGCTCGCCGACGGCCTGGTGAAAGACGAGGCCCAGAAGGCCGAGTACCTGCAGTCGATCTGCGACAAATCCGACAAGATGGGCGCGCTTGTGAACGCCGTGTTCGATTACACGAAGCTGGGAAGCGGCTCGTTCGAGCTCAGCCGTTCGGTAATCGATTTGTCGCAGCTGGTGCTGCGCGAGGCGGCGACGGCATACACCGATGCCGAAGAGGCGGGCATGCGCCTTACGACCTGCATTTCCGAGGAGCGATGCGCCGTGTTCGCCGACGAGGTGCAGCTGTCGCGCGTGGTGGCGAACCTCATCGTCAACGCCATTAAGCACAGCCCCGCCGGGTCAGAGGTTTCCGTTTTGCTCGTGCGCCAGGCGGCGACCGCGTTCGTCATGGTGGCCGACACGGGCGTGCCGATCACGGGCAACCCCGACGATCTGTTCCAGCCGTTCGCGCAGGGCGATGCGGCGCGCACCCACGCGAAAGGCGGCAGCGGCCTGGGCCTTTCCATCTGCAAGCGCGTAGCCGACATGCACGGCTTCTCGCTGAGCATCTCGCAGCCCTACGGCCGCTTCACCAAGGCGTTCGTCCTGCAGTGTCCCTTGTGCGAGTAGCGCGTTGCACGCGCAATCGCGTATCATGGAAGCGGGGAGGAGACGCCATGGAAGAATGCAAGATCGAAGACCGCGCCAGCGAATCTGATTTCAACGAGCTCGTCGAGGCGATGCAAAGCGACAAGTACTGGGTGCGCTTCTTCGCGCGTCCTTGCTGCCCCGCGCCCGATTTGGAGGGGGCGGCGGAGATGCTCGACCACCTGATTCGCGATGTCGAGGCGCGAAAGGACTTCACGCCCGAGCAGAAAGCCGAACTCGCTTCCGTCATCGGCGCCCGCAAGCAGTGGTACGCCACCTCGGGCCTCTGCCGAGGCTCCCGCGTTTAAGCGACTGATTGAAGAACAACCGAGCTTTCGAAGCCAGAGGGGCTGCTTCATGGCTTCAAGCTCCTCGACGTCACGCACCCATGGCGCTTGCCACTTACGAAACCATATCGATTGTGAGTTCGGCATCGAGGCGGGTCGCGCAAATCCGACCCTCAGCACCTTGGAAGCGCTCGCCGAAGGCGTAGGTGCAACTCTGGGCGTCGTCATCGAGTAAACAGCTCTGATAATCAGAGGATAGCGGGAACATATCCGCGGTTTTGCTCGCATGGAGAACTACTCAAAATTGGGAATCTCATCTACCTAATTACTGCCATTCAATCATCGAGGGGCTGTACATAAAATTATTGTTAAATGAGTCGTGAATAGGCTGTTTTGTCGTCGCTCGAGGAGGAATGCATGGCCATCTTGCATGGGGACGATATGAGGAACGGAATGCTCGCCGGCGTTGACGCGCTGGCGGATGTCGTGAAGTCCACGCTCGGTCCGCGTGGCCGCTATGTCGCCATGCCGCAGAAGTCGAACGCCTACGGTGCCGACTACACGGACGCCGCTGCTCCCGACGCCCCCGTGCTCGTGACGAACGATGGCGTGACCATCGCCAAGAGCATCACGTTGCCCGATCCCGTGCAGAACATGGGCGCGCAGCTCGTGAAGCAGGCGGCCATGGCCGCAAACGACGCCGCAGGCGATGGAACGACCACCGCCATCGTGCTTGCGCAGGCCATTCTGGGCGAGGCGTTTCGCACCATCACCGCCGGAGCCGACCCCCTTGCGCTGCGCCGGGGCATTCAGGCCGCGGGCAAAGCGGCGCGCGAGGCGCTGCAAGAATCTGCCGTGCCGGTCTCGTCGCAGGAAGACCTCGAACGCGTGGCTACGGTGTCGTGCCGCGACTCGAACCTCGGCGCGCTCATCGCCGAGGCGCTCGCCAGAACGGGCGAAGACGGTGTCGTGAACGTCGACGACTCGCGTACATGGGAAACCACGCTCGATATGCAGGACGGCATCGTATTCGACCGCGGATTGAAATCGCCTCATATGGCCACTGATGTTGCCCGGGGCATCGCCGAGCTCGAGAACCCTTACATCCTGCTGACCGACCTAAAGGCGCAAAGCCAGGCCGACCTGCTCGACGCGCTCATCTGCGCAGCCGAAGACGGGCGTGACATGCTCATCGTGTCCGACGGCGTGGAAGGCGAGGCGCTCGCGCTCGTGCTCGGAAACAACCGCGAAGGCGGCATGCACGTGGCCTGCGTCGATGCGCCCGAATACGGCGAAGGCCGCCGCTGGCGCTTGGAGGACCTTGCAGTGCAGACCGGCGCCACGTTCATCACGGGCGATGCGGGCATGACGCTTGGCGGCGTCACCCGCGATATGCTCGGCACAGCGGAGCATGTCACCGTAACGCAAAAGCGAACGACCATCACAGGTGGCGGTGGCGACCCGAAGGCGATTGCCGATCGCGTAAGCCAGCTTCGTTATTACGTGGAGAACACCGATTACGAGTTCAATAGGAAGCGACATGCCGAGCGTTTGGCGCGTTTCGTCTCGGGTGTGGCGACCATTCGCGTGGGCGCGTCGACCGAAGGCGAGCAATGGGAGCGCAAGATGCTCGTGGAAGACGCACTCGCCGCAGCCGAGGCCGCCCGCGCAGGCGGCGTGGTGCCGGGCGGCGGCGTGGCGCTTGTGAGCGCGTCGGCAGCTGCCGATACGGTTGCCGGCAATTTGAGCGGTGACGAAGCTCGTGGCGCGCACATCGCGGCTGGCGCCTTCAGGGTTCCGCTGCAGCAGATCGCCAAGAACGCCGGCAAGGAGGGCTCCGTCGTGCTCGACGCCGTTCTGGCACGCAGGTCGGGAGAGGGCTACGACGCCGCACACGACCGCTACGTCGACATGATGCAGGCGGGCATCATCGACCCGCTGGCGGTCACGAACAGCGCTCTCGAGGCGGCGCTTTCGATTGCCGGCACCGCATTGCTCACCGAGGCCGGCATCATGGGCGAAGCCGACGAATAGGAGCAAGCATGACGACCCAAGACAAGCTCTGGCGCCGCTTCGTCGACGAATACGACATCGACGTGCCTGAAAGCGTCATAGAAAGCGAGTTGGAATACCTCAAGCTCGCGATGCGGCACAACATGCAGTACGACCGCCTGACAGGTGGCGATGCGCATTTCTTCCCCGATCGGGAACTCGACGGCCAGCAAGACGAGCTTCGCACGGAAGCGCTGTTCCAGGCGAAGGAGCCGCGCGTTCTGAAGGCGGTTATCGCCGAGCAAGGCATTACGGCGTCGCGCGAAGAGCTTGAAGCCGAGGCCGTTGCCGTGGCAGAGCGCCAGGGCAGCACCCTCGACATGGTTAAACGTTTCTTCGGTGACGATTTGGCAATGCTCGAACGTGACGTGCTCGAGCGCAAGGCGATAGACTGGGCGTGCGATCAGATGAGGTGATTTCAATGGCGAAGCGCTTCACCGTCCCTTGGGAGAAGATCTACGATTACACCATGGAATGCGGCAGCAAGCACGATCCGCATGAGTTCGTGGTCGCCGCGCTCGAAGAGGCGTGCGGCATTGTTCCGTATGACCAGGGTCTCGTGTTCCTGCTTGACGAACGCCGCCGCGTGCGCGGGCAGCACCTCGTCAACATCAAGAGCCGTTGGTCGACGATGTACCTCGAGTATTACTCGCATTTGGAAAGCACGAACCGCACGCTCGACGTCGAAGCGCACGAAGCGTACGGCGTGCCCTTGGTCACTCAGATCATCTGGAAGGATGAGCCCCTCACCGAGTTCACAACCGACTACATCATGGCTCGGGGCGTGAAGTGCTCGCTTGCATTCGTATTCTTCGATATGAACGGCTTGCCGCGTGCGGCTTTCTCCCTCGACCGGTTGCACGCCCCCCGTTTTACCGAGGGCGAGATGGCGGCCATGCGGTTCGCAGTCGCCCAGTTGGGCAACCTGTACAAGAACTTCTTCGTCGACGCATTCGACGCAACGGGTCGCAAGCGCGCTGACGTCGAGTCCCTGGCCATGGCCGACTTGACGAAACGCGAGCGCGAAGTCGTCGACTTGCTCTGTGCGGGCTTGTCGCCCGCGCACGTGGCCAAGACGCTGCATATCAGCGCGTCGACGGCTTACAAGCACATCACGCACATCTACAAGAAGCTCGGCGTTTCAAGTCAACAGGAGCTGCTCGTGCGCGCCCTCGGGTCCAAAGGCTGACCTCAAATACCCAAATTTGGGAACAAACAATACTAACCTGCGCCCATTTTGCCATGGTTCTTCGCTTCGCATAATGAAGCCACAGTCAACCGATGAAAGGGGCGCACATGGATAATGAGGAGCTGTTTGAGCTCACGTCCGATCAACTGGAAGACGTCGAACCCCTGACGGACATCCTCGACCTCACCGATAAGGTTGCCGTTGTGTCGGGAAGCGTGGGGCTTGCGTTGCACGTCGTCAACCGGCTGCTCGAGCTTGGGGCGAAGGTCGTGTTTGGCTCGCGTACGCAGGAATGGGGAGATTTGGCCCTCGAAGTTCTGAACGACCGCGGTTACGAGAACGTTGCGTTCAAGCAGTTCGACACCCGCAAGGTTGCCGACTGCCAGGCGCTCGTCGCGTTCGCGGAAGAGACGTTCGGCCCGGTCGACATCGTGGTGCCCGTTGCCGCAACGTGGCAGGCCCGCGCGTTCCTCGACATCGAGGAAGACTTCTACGACAACATCATCGACACCGACATGAAGGGCCAGTACTTCCTCGTGCAGGCTGCTGCCCGTTCGATGGTGCGCGCAGGCAAGGGCGGCAAGGTCGTCACCATCGCTAGCGTCGCGCACCGTGGCGACGACATGACCAAGCTCGCCATGATGACGCCCTACAACGCAGCGAAGGCCGGCGTTATCGGCATGACGAAGGGCATCGCCAAGGAGCTGAAGCAGTACGGCATCAACGTAAACTGCGTGGCGCCCGGCGCCATGATGACCCCCGGCGCCATCGTGAACTGCGTCGAGACGGTTGAGCGTTATGGCGCCGAATGGCAGACCGACCAGATGACGCTTTCGGAGGCGCCGCTTTCGTCGACGCCCGACGAGATGGCTCGCATGATCGTGACGATGTGCACGGGCGTGTCGGATTTCATGTACGGCAAGGTCATCGAAGTCGACGGCGGGTCCGACCTGAGCTTCCAGCAAAAACCCTGGAGCTACACGATGGAAAACGGCCTGCACGCATAGGGGAGTTGCTCGCCGCATGGCGGCGAGAGGAAATAACAAGGCATCGGAGAAAGGAAAGAGCCATGACCAGCAGCAAGAGCACTCTGAAGGAAGTCCTGGAAGACGAGCGCGCAGTCGCCATCATCGAGGAGTACGTCCCCGGCTTCACCGAGAACCCCGAGCTCGGCCCCGTCGCCGGCATGAAGATGAAGGCCCTGCTGAAGTTTCCGCAGGTCGGCCTCCCGCGTGAGCAGGTGAAGGAAATCATCGCCCGCCTCGACGCGCTTGATGCGTAAGAGAACAACCATACGGCAGAACCACCAGACAACCCGAAAGGAAACCACAATGGCTGATAACGAGCATGCTGATATCAAGATGTCGACCGCTTCGAAGACCCGCAAGAACCTCGCTTACCTGCAGAAGCAGAAGGATGCCGGAGAGAAGCTCGTGCAAATGTGCCCGGCCGAGCTCGGCCCGTTCTTCGCCCTGGCGGCCGAGATGGTCGACTGCGACATTTGCCGCATCCCGCATATGCTGTCCGCTCGCACCGGCACCACCCGCGAAGAGGACGAGATCGCGTGCCGCCTGACCATCAAGAAATTCCGCGAGTACACGAGCGTCATCCACATCAACTTCTACATGCCCACCACCTTCTACGCCGACAAGATCGATGCGGTGAAGTACGGCGCTGAATTCGTCTTCCATGGAGCTGACTCGCTCTTGCCGATGGGCGTGAACAACGAGACCCTGAAGTACATGACCGACAACTACGTGCCCGTGTTCGGCCATATCGGCGCCATCTCCGGCTGGCAGACCAACGCCACCGGCTACAAGAAGGTCGGCAAGACCGCCGAAGACGCCTTCAAGATTTTCAAGTGGGGCTACGAGTACCAGGAGAACGGCATGGGCGCCATGACCATCGAGCTCACGCCGATGGAGGTCAGCCAGGCCATCGCCGAGAAGCTGCGCGTGCCCGTCATCTCCATCGCCGGCGGCGCGCCGTGCGACGGCTCCGAGATGGTTGACATGGACACGTTCGGCGTCATGCCGAAGGCCGCGAGCCATGCCAAGACCTACGCCCAGCTGCTCCCGTTCCTGTGCGAGGCCTACAGCGACTGGGCCGACGACGTCCGCGACGGCGAGTACCCCGAGGACAAGCACGGCTACCACATGGATCCGGAAGAACTCGAGAAGTTCAACGAGCTCATGGCCAAGTTCGAGGGCTAAGCCATACTGTAGCCCAAAGGGGTAGGGCCCTTTGGGCTACGCGCCCCAATGCTGGAAACGGCGGCATGCGTGCAGCGTGCCGCCGTTTTCGGTTTCATCAATACATGCTCTACGAGGTTTGCGAGTGGCGAGAATCCGAGGATGTGCATTGCGATTATGAGATTATGCGCCGAAACGGCATTTTGAGCGGGCTGTGTATGACTGCGCGGGCTTACGGGCGTTAGCGCGAAAAGAAACGCGGGAAATGAACGAGCGAAAAGGCGAATCGGGCTACACATCTCCGAAACTATGCCATTTTCGCATTGCCAAGTAGCTTACACTTGCTGCATATGGTAGATGGAACATGGAGTGGGAAGTCATGGAACTGAAGGTCCTGAAGCAAGAGCTGAGCGTGTGCAAGGTGCGCGAGGTGCCGGCAGCTGTGCACGGCACGGAACTGTATTTCATCGGCAAGACCGACGAGGAGCTTTCGCTCGTGTGCGAAACGAACGTGGCTCCGGGCGATGCCATCGCCCGCGAGGACGGCTGGCGCGGGTTCCGCATCGAAGGCGTGCTCGACTTCTCGCTGACGGGCATCTTGTCGCGCATCTCCGGCGTGCTGGCCGATGCCGAGATCGGCATCTTCGCCGTGTCGACGTACAACACCGACTACGTTTTGGTGAGAGCCGAGAACCTCGGCCCTGCCATGGCGGCACTTTCCGCTGCAGGCTATGCAGTGAAGGGCTAGCGAGAGGCTACGCCGCCGCCGATGCGGAAACGGACGAAGAGGACTCGTCGGCAGCGGTGGGCGCGGCAACCGGGCCGGAGGCGCACGACGCGCACCCGTTGATTCCCGCGAAAACGAGGACACCGACGAGCAGCAGCGCCAGCAGCACGTACTTCAAAATCTCGAGCACTTTTTTCCAGATGGACGATTTGCCGTCATCGGGTTGGTCGTCAACGGCCACCGGCGGTTGGTCGCCGGCTCCCAGGTCCATGACCTGCACGATGGGCGGCATGTCGGGAAGCGGGAAGTCGGTCTGGCTGGGCGGCACCGCCGTCAGGCTGGTTGCGAGCATGGCCGCGATGGCCACCTTGCCGGCGTTTTCCTTCAGCGCGTCGGGAAGCACGCTCGCGCTTTCGCCCTCAGCGGCTTCGGAAACCACATCGGCTTCGTCTGCCTGCAAGCTCTGATCCTTGTCGTCCATCGTCTCCTCCGTCACGATGATGGGGCCATTGTACAGCACGTGCTAGCCCAAAGGGGAGTATTCCCATCGGGCTGGCGGGCTGTGCGCTTTGCCGCGCTGGCGCATTTCGGACAAATTCGGACAACCTGTTCGAAATACGCGAACGAGGCTTCTGATAGCTGCGACACTTGCTACGCTTCGTCGTGATGAATCAATTACCTCGGAGGAAATTGATTATCGGAAAGGACGATGCCATGCTCATCAGGGAAGTGCCTTTGCTCGAGTTCCTCGGCGAGCCCGATGCCCGGTTCATAGTGCCGCGTTACCAACGCGCTTACTCGTGGGAAGCCGACCAATGCGACGAGCTTTGGCGCGACTTGTTCCGCGCCGCCCGCGCGCGCCGTTCGCATTTCGCCGGCGCGGTCATCTACGTCAACGAGCGCGAAGGGGCGGCCGCAGAACGGTCGGTCGTCGACGGCCAGCAGCGCTTGACGACCGTCTCGCTCATCATCGCCGCTTTGGCGGATTACCTGCGCGAGCGCGGGGAAAGCCTGTTCGGCATGGGCGCCGACGACCTGAGGGCCACCTACCTGCGCGCAGGCGACGCCCCGAAGCTCGTGCTCTCGCACGCCGACTGCGACACGCTCGCCGCCATTGCGCTCGACCAGCCGCTTCCCGACAGTCCTTCAAGGCGCGTGTGCGAGAACCTTGCGTGCTTTGCCGCCCATATGTGCGGGGAGGGCTTCGACGCCGTCGAGTTGTGGCAGGGCCTCAACGCGCTTTCCGTCATCGCCATCGAGCTTGACCGCCGCGAAAAGGCGCCTGCGGTGTTCGAGAGCCTGAACTCGAAAGGCGTGCCGCTCGTGACGGCCGACCTCGTGCGCAACTACCTGCTGCTCGCCGAAAGCCACCGCGAGCAAGCGCGCCTGTACGAGACGTATTGGCAGCCCATTCAGGGCGTGTTCGGGGACGACCCCGGCTCCATCAGGTTGAACAACGCCATCATGGGCTGGCTTGCGGTGCGGTTCAGGAAGATTCGCAAGCTCGGCGACGCCCAGGCGTTCAGCACGTTCAAGAGCTTTTGCGAAGACGAGTACGATGGCACGGTCGACGCCCTGCTCGACGAGTTGTACGCATTTTGCATGGTGTGGGCCGAAAACTACCGGTACCACTCGGTGAAGAAGTACAAGTCCGCCGATTGGGCGAAGCTCGGCCGCAAGACGCGCGTGTCCGACCGCCCGCTCGCCAAGCTCGACAATCCCGAAAGCCGCGAGTACTACCAGCGCCATTTCGGCGTCGATCCCCAGTGGTAGGAGCCAGCCATGCAGATAACCCAGCAACCAATCCTCGAGGTGCTTGCCGCCGAGAAGACCCGTTACGTCATCCCCGTGTTCCAGCGCGTGTACTCGTGGACCTCGCGCCAGTGCGAAGAGCTGTGGGACGACATCATGAGCGCGGGGAAGGCGGGTGAAGAGCATTTCATGGGCATGGTGCTGTTCATGCACGACCCTGATGCGCATGGCGATTTCACGCAGGTCGACGTCATCGACGGCCAGCAGCGCATGACCACCATGATGCTGCTCCTTTCCGCCGTGTGCCCGGGCGAGTTCGCGCTCGCCCCGCTCGTCCTGTCGGAGATGGACCGCGCCACGCTCGATGCGCTCGTCGCCGGCGACGACCTTCCCGAGGAGCCAGCCGAGCGCCTCGTCGACAACTACCTGCTGTTCGCGAAGAAAGCCGAAGAGCCCGGATTCGATGCGGATGCGTTCCGCAGGGGCCTCGGCCTTCTCGAGGTCGCAAGCGTCGCGCTCGCTGCGGAAGACAGCCCGCAGCTCGTGTTCGAGAGCCTGAACTCGAAGGGCCTGGCGCTCACCACCGCCGATCGCGTGCGCAACCTCGTCATCGCCTCGACGCGCGGCGATGAGCAAGAGCGCTTGTACGAGCAGCGTTGGCTTCCGCTCGAGGAGCGGGCGGCGCAGGCGGACGCTCCCACGACGGTGACGGACTTCCTGCACGCATGGCTTGTCGAACGCTACCGTGCGGTGCGCATCTTCGACCCGGGCGACATCTACGGATTGTTCAAGACGTGCTTGCGCGATGAATTCGGCGGTTCGCTCGACCGCGCGCTCGCCTCCGTTGCCGAGTTTGGCGACCGCTACCTTTCCGATGCGGAGTATCGGGTGGAAGTCGACGAATCGGCAGCCGAATGGGCGGCGGGCAAGCCCGAGAAGTCCGTTTCCGAATACAAGCTGTTCGGCGACTAACCGGCACGCGCATCGACGCACCGTTAGACACTTTCCGATTCTGACCAAATGCTGCCAATTGGCGGGAATGCCGCTCAGGTATTCTCACGCTAGATGGAAACGTCTAGTTCCAGCTGTGGTCACACGAGAAAGGGTGCGTAATGGACTTCCGCTTCACCGACGAGCAAGAGCTTCTTGTCGACAGCATCAAGGAATTCTGCGAGCGCTACACCAGCGAAGAGCAGATCCGCGAGATGTACGAGAACCACCAGATGAGCGAAGAGCTGCTGTCCGCCTGGATGGAAAACGGCTTCGGGCTCATGGGCATTCCCGAGAAGTACGAGGGCGTCGACACCGACCTGGTCACCTTGGGCCTTCTGACCGAGGAGTTCGCGCACTATTCGGGCTGCATGCTCCCCACCCTGAACAACGCGCTGGCCATGCGCGACTTCATCGACTTCGGCGCATCCGATGAGCAGATCGCGCAAGCCATGGCCAGCTACATGGAAACCGGCCTGCCCATCTTCTCGCTGGGCTTTTCCGAGCCGGGCGCCGGTTCCGACAACCAGGCCATGACGTGCGTCACGCGCAAGCAGGCCGACGGCACCTACCTGCTCTCCGGCCAGAAGACGTGGGTCACGCAGGGCGAGTACTTCCCGAACGTGCTCGTCATCGCCAAGGACGAGGACCCTGCGCGCGATAACCGCAGCATGTCGATGTGGGTCGTCCCGAAGGACGCGCCCGGCCTGTCCACTGCCTCGCTGCACAAGATCGGCAACCAGGTCGCCGCGTTCTGCGAGATGTACTTCGACGACGTCGTGCTGACCGAGGACATGCGCATCGGCGAACCCGGCAAGGGCTTCTTCAACCTGATGAAGAACTTCGAAACCGAGCGCTGCCTGATCGTGGCGCAGTGCATCGGCACGGCGCAGGCCGCCATGGACGACGCCGCCGCCTACGTCAGCGAGCGCCAGACCTTCGGCCGCCCCATCGCCGACTACCAGCTCATCCAGCTGAAGCTGGTCGAGATGGAGACCAAGCTGCAGAATTCCCGCAACATGCTGTACAAGACGCTGTGGAAGATGGACAACGGCGAGTCCGTGCGCATCGACTCGGCGCTGCTGAAGTACTACGTCGTGAAGGCTTGCGTGGAAGTGGCCTCCGACACCATGCAGATTTACGGCGGATTGGGCTACACCACCGAGACGCGCCTCGGCCGCATCTGGATCGACCTGCGCGGCATGCAGATCGCCGGCGGCACCGACGAGATCATGGTGTACATCGCCGGACGCCAGCTCGCGAAGAAGTACGCGCGCTCGTAACCGTATACCCCACCTTGCGGCGGCGCAGGATATGCGCCCTCGCGTGAAACGACAGGAGTGAATCATGGCGAAATTCATCACCGCAGCTGAGGCGGCGAAGCTCATTCCCGACGGAGCGACCGTCGGTTTGGCGGGCATGGGGCTTTCCGGCTGGGCCGAGGAAGTCGGGCGCGCCATGCGCGACAGCTTCAAGGAGACGGGGCACCCCTGCAACATCAACCTGAAGCAGGGCTGCGCCATGGGCGACTGGAAGTACCGTGGCGTCACCGTGCTCGGCGAAGCGGGCCCGGGGCTCGTCACCCAGTGGTCCGGCGCTCACATTGGCTCGGCGTTCACGCTGAACGCGCTCGTGCAATCGGGCGACATCAAGTGCCACTGCCTGCCGCAAGGCGTCATCGTGAACCTGTGGCGCGAAATCGCCGCCGGGCGCCCGGGCCTCATCACCAAGGTGGGCCTGGGCACGTTCGTCGACCCCCGCGTCGAGGGCGGCCGCATGAACCCCGAAACGACCGAAGACGCCTGCGAGCTCATCGAGTTCCAAGGCGAGGAGTACCTGTTCTACAAGTCCTTCCCGCTCGACGTGGCGCTGTTGCGCGGCACGATCGCCGACGAGAACGGCAACATCTCGTTCGCGCACGAGTCCGTCATGAACGAGGGCCTGGCCGTGGCTTCTGCCGCCAAGAACTCCGGCGGCATCGTCATCGTGCAGGTGGAATACCTCGCGCAGAAGAACACCCTGAATCCCAAGGACGTCGCCATTCCCGGCATCATGGTCGACTACGTCGTGCAGGCTACCGAACAGGACTGCTGCTGGCAGACCGAGGGCGTCTACTTCGAGCCGGCGTTCTCGGGCCAGATCCGCAAGCCGCTTGACCAGCTGCCCGTGTTGGATTTGTCGCCGCGCAAGGTCATCTGCCGCCGTTGCGCAGCCGAGCTGATTCCCGGCGCCATCGCGAATTTGGGCGTGGGCATTCCCGCCGACGTGGCGTCTATCGTGGCCGAGTGCGGCTGCCTCGACGAGATCACGATCACCGCCGAGGCCGGCGGCGTGGGCGGCGTGCCTGCCGCGCTTCCCAACTTCGGCAGCAACTACAACGCCGAGGCCATCATCTCGCATAACTCGATGTTCGACTTCATCGACGGCGGTGGCCTGGACATCACGGTCCTCGGCCTGGCCGAGGCCGACAAGGACGGCAACGTGAACGTCTCGAAGTTCGGCAACCGCCTGTCGGGTCCCGGCGGCTTCATCGACATCACGCAGTCCGCCAAGAAGGTCGTGTTCGCCGGCACGTTCATGGCCAAGGGCAAGATGGAAGTGGCCGACGGCAAGCTGAACATCATCGAGGAGGGCACGGCCGAGAAGTTCGTCGACGCGGTGCAGCAGATCACGTTCTCGGGCAAGAATGCCGGCGCCAACCAGACGATCCTCTACGTCACCGAGCGCTGCGTGCTGCAGATCGTCGACGGCGAGATGACCATCGTGGAAATCGCCCCGGGTGTCGACCTGGAAAAGGACGTGCTGGCCCACATGGGATTTGCGCCGAAGGTCGCCGACGACCTGAAGCTGATGGACCCGGCCCTGTTCCAGGAGGAATGGGACGCGCTGCCCGGCATCCTGAAGAAGTAGCTCAGCGCTTTGACAAGCGCCAACAGGAAAGGGCCGCCCTTCGGGGCGGCCCTTCGCGCTTCGTGTCCCAATGTGCCAAAGTGACCAGGCACGATCGAGGCGTTTTTATTTGTACGTGCCGGAGCCGTCGTACATGTGCGTCGTCACGACCGAGAAATGGAAGATCGGGCGGTCGACGCGCAGGATGCGCATGGGATTATGCGGCAGGCCCGCCGGCGCGAAGATGATCGACGAGCGCGTGATGAGGTGCTTCTCGCCGCCGATGGTGAACTCGATCTCGCCGCCCAGGTCGTGCGGGTTGTTCGGGTCCGAGCTGATGAAGCCGATGAGCTCGTCGGCATCCTCGTGCACATGCTCGAAGAAGATGGGGTCGCGCTCGGGAACGGCCGAGTACCAGGCGGTGTTCATCTGGAACGCGCCCGGAACGACCTTGCCGTCGACCCAGCAGATGCGCTGTGCGAACTTGTTGTAGATCTCGCGGAAGTCGCCTTCCATCGCCGGCGCGCCCAGCGCGTCTTGCACGATGTTCGCTGCATACTTCCCAGATTCGTTGTTCATGATGACCATCGAGCCACCTCCTGAATCGCCGTGCCAACGTCCACAATTGCATTTTCGATGCGCTGCGTTTCAGTGTATACGTCATTTTGGCCAAATCGGCGGGAATTGAGTCCCGTTTTAGTCCGCATTCTGAGCGCTGCGCCGTTTGGCGAAGGGCGGGTACGCGAAAAATGCCACGACCAGCGTTGCGACGAGGAAGACGAGCACGCCGACGAGCGTGAACGTGAACCCGAACGTGTCGTTCGTGACGCCCCAGAGGATGGAGGCGACGCCGATTCCGATGTCCATGAGCATGAAGTACAGCCCGTTGGCCGCGCCCCAGCGATCAGTTGGCGAGTTCTTCACGGCCACGGTCTGGTTGACGGGAAGCGCCACGCCCAGGCAGAGCCCGTAGAAGATGCCGGCGGCGTAGAACACGATGTCGCGGGCAGCGCCGTCCACGACCGAAAGCGACGTCGCGAGCAGCATCGAGAAGCAGATGAACCCTGCCGCGACGGCCAGGGCGAGCAGCTTGATGGGGAGGATGCGGTCCATGAACGCCTTGGACGACAGGCGGATCACGATCATCGATACGGCGGACAGCGTGTAGAACAAGCCGGCGTTGCCCACGCCCATCGTCGACCCGAGCAAGCCTACGAAGAAGATGCCGAACCCGTATGCGGGCGACAGCACCAAGATGGGAATGCCCCCTGCCAGCGCCTCGCGCACGAACAGCGCGCGCAGCCTGCTCTCCTTCGGCTTGTCGGCTTCACCAGGCTGGCCGGCATCTGCGGTTTTCCTCTCGGCGCTGATGCGGTAGGTCGCCGTTTCGGGGAGGATTTCGGGATGGCGCTCGTAGCGGCACAGCAGGCACAGCACGATGACGATTCCCGCGGCGATGGCGAATCCGCGGAACAGGGTGGAAGGCGGGTCAATCCCGACGAGCGCGATGGCGAGCGCCGGCCCGATGGACATGGCGAGCGCCTGGCCCAGCCCGTAATACCCGATGCCCTCGCCGAGCCGCTCGACCGGCAGCACGTCTGCCGCCGCCGTCGCCGCGGCGGTCGTGGTGGCCGAGAAGCCAAGCCCTTGCAGCGTGCGCCAGAGCAGCAGCGTGTCGAGGTCGCCGCACACGGCAGCGCCGATCATGCCCGCGAGCATGACGATGCCGCCCGATATCATGACGATGAACCTGCCGCGCGTGTCGGCCAACGGGCCGGCCACGAGCCTTCCCACGATGGCGGCGGCCGAGAACACGGCCGCGCTGAACCCGGCGAGCGTCGCCGTGCCGCCCAGGCGGTCGACGTATACCGACGTGCCGGCGTTGAGCCCTTGCCCCGAAATGAAGCTGAACAGCGCTATGCCGATGATGATTATGAACACCGCGGAGAAAAGCCGCGGCTGACCTTCTGCTTTGCCGTCTTCCATTTCCGTCACGAGTCTTGCCCTCCACGTGAAGCCGCGTAAACGTTGGGGAGAATAATACACATTAGCCAAGCCTGTCTCAACGGCTTTTGGCACAACGTTTCTCGGATTCGATCGTGATTGGAGAACGCGTTACAGCACGATGCCGAACTTCTCTTCGAGCAGGCGCGTGACCTCGTCTTCGCTTTCCAGCTCGCGCACGGTCTTCTCGCTGCCGTGGAACTCGGTGTAGGTCATGTTGCGCAGGTCGTAGGCGCCGTCTTCCGTCTTGATGTTGGCCATGCGGTTGATCCTGAACACCGATTCGGGGAATTGCGCTTGGTAGAACGATAGCGGGATGAAGTCTTCCTCGCCGACGCGCAGGGCGCACACGCTCAGCACGATGCGCTCTTCCTCCTTGCTGCCCTTGTAGCCGACGTCCCACCAGCTGTGGGCGTGGCGGTGCAGGGTGAAGGTGCGCCCGTCTTCGGTGCGGGTGGCGCCGTCTTCCACGAGCGGCGCGAACGGCGCCATGGGCCCGCCGAACCCGACATCGGCGAGGTACGTCTTGCCGTCGATGGTCACGAAGTTCGCGCGGTGCGAGATGAGCGGGTAGGGGGTCGGGCGCAGCAGGACGCGCGCCATGCAGGGGCGCACGTCGAAGTCGAGCGCCTTCAACAGCGCGCCGAACAACGCGTTCATCTCGAAGCAGTAGCCGCCGCGCTTGCGACGCACGATCTTGTCGAACAGGTCGGTTATGGCCAACGACGGGCTCAGCCCCTTCGCGTACACGTCGAGGTTGTCGAACGGCACGTGGGTCTGGTGCGCGTAGATGAGCTCGTCGAGGAACTCGGGCGACGGCTTCTTCACCTGGTCGATTCCGATGCGCGCAAGGTAGGCTTCGACGTCCGGCAGCGGCTGGTACAGCTCTTCGCTCATGGTTGCTCCATTCTTGAAAATGTGGCCGGGAACGGTTTCCGGCGGCGGTTACCATTGTAGCGTCAGAGCGTGTCGCAGTAAGATGGGGCGGCGTGTTAGTTCAAGTATTTGGGAAGGATGCACAATGGCCGTCGATTCGCGTTCGCCCCGCAAGGGCAGCCAGAGCGCCGTCGGCTACGTGTACGTGCTGGTTTCCGCGATTTGCTTCGCCCTTGCCGGCGTGCTGATAAAGTCGATCGACTGGAACGCGCTTTCCATCAGCGGCGCGCGCAGCATCCTTGCCGCCGGCGTGCTGTACGTGTTCTTGCGGGCGCAGGGCAAGCGCCTCGTTTTGAACGGGCCCACGGCCATCGGCGCGCTCATCAACTTCGCCATGTTGCAGACGTTCGTCATCTCGAACAAGCTGACGACCGCGGCGAACGCCATCGTGCTGCAGTTCACCATGCCCGTGTGGCTCATTCTCATCATGTGGGCGTTCATGCACGAGCGGCCGCGTCGGGCCGCCGTCGCCGCATGCGCCGTCATCGTCGCGGGCATCGTGTGCTTCTTCTTCGACGACCTCACGCCCGACGGCCTGCTGGGCAACGTCATCGCCATCGTGTCAGGCATCGCGTATGCGGGCGTGTTCTTGCTGAAGCGCATGCCGGGTTGCGATTTCGAAAGCGCGGCCATCCTGTCGTTTCTGGCGTGCACGGCGTGCGGCGTGCCCACGCTGCTGCAGGAAACCGATTTCGCGGCGGCGACGCTGCTCGCCGTCGTGGTGCTCGGCGTGGTGCAGGTCGGGTGCGCGTACATTTTCCTGTCGATGGGCCTCGACCGCGTGAGCCCAGTCGCCGCGGCGCTCTTGTCGACCATCGAGCCGATTTTGAACCCGATCATCGTGGCGATTGCCATCGGCGAGACGATAGGCCCGCTGTCGCTGTTCGGCGCAGTGCTCGTCATAGGCGGATCGACGGTTTACAACGTGTACGACGCGAAAGCGGGCTAGCAGCCGCGTTCGTCAGGCCATTCAAATGCGCGGCACGCAGGGGGGGGGGAGACGCGTCCGCATTGCCCGTTCATGTCTGCAGGCTTCGTGGTGTGGTTGAAATACTCAGGTTCTTGCGATTAGAATCATAGGCAACATGCAGCGTATAGGGCTGAAACAGGAGGAAATCATGCGCAAGACGAAGGTTTTCGAAGGCAAGAAGCACGTGTACGACACCAAGTCGGCCGAGGCTATCGGGCATCGCGCCTACAGCTATTACGGCGATCCGGCGGGCTACGAGGAAACGCTCTACAAGACCAAGGGCGGCCTGTTCTTCCTCTGGGGCCTCGGCGGCGCCGACAGCCCGTATGGCCAGGGCGAGGACATTCGCCCCATCAGCGAGCGCGAAGCGAAGGCCTGGCAGAAGAAGAAGTAGCCAGGCGCACTGCTTTGCGGCGCCCAACCTGGCAGGCATCGGCCCGTGCCATCAGGTGCAAGACCCGCAATCTCGAACATCGGATGCACGAGATTGCGGGTCTTGCACCCCGTTTTGTCGCAAATCGCGGGTTGTGCACCCGAAAACGGCAGTTTCCAGGTGCAAAACCTCGAATCTCGTGCATCCGATGTTCGAGATTCAGGGTTGTGCACCCGAGCGCGCAGATTGCGAGCTAATCGTCGAAAAGATGCAACTGCGCGCCTGAACACGCTTCGGCGGAAGAACGGTTTGCGAAGCAGGCGCCAGATACCCGCTTCATTCGCGTGGGCCCGACGAAAGCCGCGGGCGGCAGGCTTCCATGGCTGCGATCTCGTCTTCGCTCAGCTCGGGGTAGTGGGGGTCGCACGCTTCGAGCGCCTTCAGGATGGCCTCGCTCGCCAGGTAGCGGGCGACGAACTTCTGGTCGGCGGGGATCACGTACCACGGGTTGTCCTTGGTAGCGGTTGCGCCGATCGCCTCCTCGAAGGCGTCCATGTACTGCGGCCACAGGTCGCTCTCGTCGAGGTCGCCAGCCGAGAACTTCCAGTTCTTCTCGGGCGTGTCCATGCGCGCGAGGAAGCGCTTCTTCTGCTCTTCGGGGCTCAGGTTCAAGAACAGCTTCACCAGGCGGTAGCCGTTCTGGTACAGGTGGTCCTCGAAGTTCACGATTTGCCGGTAGCGCTGGGCGAAGAAGTCCTTGTCGTCCATATCCAGGCAGCGTGCCGGCATGTTGTAGCCGTGCCACAGGCCGTGCACGCGCACGACCAGCACGTCCTCGTAGTGGCTGCGGTTGAACAGCCCGATGTTGCCGCGCTTGGGCAGGTGGCAGTACGCGCGCCACAGGTAGTCGTGGGCGAGCTCCTCCTTGCTCGGCTGCTTGAAGCTGTACGTCTCGATGCCCTGCGGGTTCAGCCCGCTCATGACGTGCTTGATCGTGCCGTCCTTGCCGGCGGCGTCCATGGCCTGGACCATGACGATGACGCCTTCCGCGCCCTGCGCGTACAGCATGTCCTGCAGTTGCGCCATGCGCTCCTTGTTGGCGGCCATCTTCGCTTCGACCTTCTCGCGCTTCGCCTTGTCAACTTTGGCGTTGGTGGGGTATTTCGCGAGCTTGAATTTGGAAGATCCGTCGTACAGGCAATCCTTGAGCTTGATCATGGCCGCACCTTTCCACGAACCGACACGATGGCTTCATTGTACCCGCAGGGTTACCGCATGATGGCGAAGAGCCCGGCAGCGGCTCGCATCGTCTTCCGCTGCGGTACAATCGCGTGCATGACTGCCAACATCATCGACTTCGAATCAGCGAAGGCCCATTCGGGCGATCACATGGTGCGCGGGACTGCCGCCTTTGGCATGGTGCGCGCGTTCGCCGTTTCCGCCCGCGGCGTCGTGCAGGCCGCGCGCGACAACCACGGCACCGCGCCCGTCGTGACGGCGGCACTCGGGCGCCTGATGATGGGCGCCCTCATGATGGGCATGATGTTCAAGGAACCCGACGAGCTCATCACGCTCATCGTGAAGGGCGACGGGCCCATCCGCGCGATGACCGTCACGGCGAATTGCGAGGGGCAGGTGAAGGGCTTCCCGGCCGAGCCCCATGTATGGTTGCCCCTGCGCGCAGACGGGAAGCTCGACGTGGGCCGCGCGGTGGGGAAGGGAACGCTTTCCGCCATTCGCGACCTGCCGGGAACCGAGCCGTATTCCAGCAGGGTCGAGCTCGTGTCAGGCGAGATTGCCGAAGACCTGACAAGCTACTTCGCTATCAGCGACCAAGTGCCTACGTCGGTTGGCCTGGGCGTGCTCGTCGGCCGCGGGTCCGATGTGGAATGCGCCGGCGGGTTCGTCGTGCAGCTCATGCCCGATTGCATCGACGAAGTCGCCGAGGCCATCGAGCGCAACCTGGCATCCATGACGTCGGTGACCGACGTGCTGAGGGAAGGCGCGTTGCCGAACGAATTGCTCGAGCGCGTGCTCGACGGTCTCGGCTACCAAGAGCTCGAGTCGATGCCGGTCGAGTTTCACTGCGGCTGCGATGAGGAGCGGGCGGCGCGTGCCACGATGGCCCTCGGCGCGGAGGAGCTCGCCGACATGGTTGCCAAGGACGAGACGGCCGAGGTGTTCTGCCACTTCTGCGGCCGGCGTCACTACCTGTCGCCCGACCAGCTAAAGGCCATGCTCGATTCCGCCAAGTAGGCGGGCGTTCGCAAAGCGCCAACCAATCGAATATCGGCATCGAGCGACCTCATGCCTGAACTTTTCGCTTGCTTTGGCCCATGCGCGCGCTGGCTCGATATGATGGAGCCACCAGTTTAGGGAAAGGGGAACATCATGAGGAAACTGGCAATCGTGTTGTGCGCCGTGGTCATGGCCTTCGGCCTTGCCGCATGCGGCGGTTCGGGTTCGGGTAGCGCAGCGTCGTCTGCAACATCGGGCAGCGCGTCTGCAAGCGCTTCGGCGTCGAGCGAGGCTTCGGCTTCGGCTTCGAGCGAGGCGGCGTCGTCTGCGTCGGCAAGCGCATCGTCGAGCGCGGCTGCATCTGCGAATTCGGCCGATTACGGCTGGGTCTCCTTCGAGATGCCCGAGGGCTGGGAAGACGCGAACGAGTCCGACGAGTACGAGACCATCGCCGATTCCGCCAACAGCAAGCACATCATGAAGATCTTCAACGAGACGCTGCCCTCCAGCGCGCCCACAGCTGCCGACAAGGCTGCGGCCGACCTCGCGAAGAACGCCGATCGCTACACCGACGAGGGCAAGCAGACGATCGGCAACTACGAGTGGACGCTCGTCGGCTTCACGTTCAACGGCAACCCAAGCGTGTTCGCCTACGCCGACGCCTCTGACGATACGTGCGTGAAGGTGACCGTCTACGAACTGACCGCCGCCGACCCGGCTGTTCAGACGGTGCTCTCCACGCTTGCGATCGATCAATCGCAGCTGTAAGCACACAGCCACCATACGCAAACGGCAACCGCGCCTTCGAGCCCCGGCCTCTCATTGGCCTTGGGCTCGGGGCGCGGTTTCGCATTGCGGGCCCTACGCGCGCTCGGCGTGCGAGAACGTGAGAAGCTGGTCAAGCGTCTCCTGGCTTCGGAAGCAGTACTGCACGACGAGGCTGGCAGGGTCGATGAACCCGGCGAGGTCCTCGGCGGAAACGAGGCCCGAACACGCCATCTCGACTTCCTCGGTGGCGATCCACGCGCGCACGATGGCGGGCTCGCCTAAACCCGGTGCCGCGGTTTGGCCTGCGCGGCACGACCCAATGTAGTCGATCCACGCGATGATGCCGGCCTGGTCAGCGGTAAATTTCAACCCGAACGGCGCCGTCCCGTCATGGGAAAGGCCTGCGGGAAATGCAGGGCCCTTCTCGCTCCAAACCGCCCAATCGATCGGGCTCTCGTCGAACTCGAACACCGACACGACCCCTTCGGCCGCCCCCGTCATGCGGGCGCGCGACCGTGCGCGGGCAGTTGCAACGCCATGGTCGTCGGTCAGGTAGAAGCCCTGCCCGAGGTCGGAAAACCCTTTGTTGAACGATACGTCGGGCTGCTCGATCGCCGTGTCTGACCCGTGATACAGCTTCATGTCCATCCCGCCTTTCGCGTTTCCCGTACTATACCGTGAATCTGGCCTCGCGAGGAAAGGGCCTGAAAGCCTTTAACGGTTCGTTCGCGCAGTATTGGCGCCAGCAGGCGCGCATTCGGGTAAGATGCTTGGGGCACGAAAGCGAAGGCGAGGCGCATATGGAAGAGCTCATCGACATCTACGATTCCGACCGCAACCGCACGGGAAGGACGATCCCGCGCGAAGGCGCGTTTCTGCAGGAGGGGGAGTACATGCTGTACGTGCTCGCCATCGTGCAAGATGCGCAGGGCCGCTACCTCATCACGCGGCGCTCGCTCGACAAGCATTGGGCGGCGGGCTGGTGGGAAGTCACCGGCGGCGGCGTGCTTTCAGGCGAGACGTCCGCGCAATCGGTGGTGCGCGAGGTGCGCGAGGAAGTGGGCCTCGACGTGGCGGGTCAGCCGCTCGTGCCCGTGTACACCTACGAGAACGTCGACCTTAGGGGCGGCGACAACTACTTCGTCGACATCTACCACTTCCACCTGGACGTGACCGAAGACGATGTGACGCTGCAGGATTCCGAAGCCATCGACTGCATGTTCGCCACGTGGGATGAAATCCGCGCGCTCGCCGATGAGGGAACGTTTTTGCACTTCAGCCGCCTGCGTCAAGCGCTCGAGGCCGAAGGCGTCTTATAGTTGAACCGTAATCGCGCAATTCGCAGGAGGGCTGCATGATGTTTGGAATGAATCGACGTGCGTTCTTGGGTGCTACGGGCCTGTTCGGTGCGGCGCTGCTCGCCGGCTGCTCAGGCGGGCAAGGCCCCTCGGGCACGGCAAGCGCTTCCACCTCGGCCAGTGCGAGCTCCGAGGCATCGGGCGCTTCCGCCGCCGCGACCGCCTCGTTCACGGTCGGCACGTTGGCGACCGAGGACTTGCTGCCGCTGTGGGTGGCGCAAGATGCGGGCCTGTTCGACGGCAGCGGCGTGCAAGTCGAAATCGTCCCGTTCCAGTCTGCGACCGAGCTCATCGCCGGCGTGGCGTCGGGAGAGGTCGACTTGGCCATGACCGACATCATGGTCACGGCCAGCATGTTCGCCAGCGGCATCGACGTGCAGATGCAGTGGGTCACGCTCGGCGCGACCGCCGACCAGGGCCGCTTCGGCATCATGGTCGGCCCCGACAGCGACATCACGAAGCTCGCCGACCTGGCCGGCGTGCCCATCGGCGTGGGCAGCAACACCATCTTGGAATACGTCATGGACAAGCTCATGGAAAGCGCCGGCGTGGCGGACGACCAGATCGTCGTCGAGGAGCTGCAGAAGCTTCCCGTGCGCTACCAGGCCATGGCGTCGGGCGAGGTCGCGGCTGCCGCATTACCGGGCACGCTGCTCGCGCTCGGCGAGGCTAACAACTGCAAGCTCATCGCCGACGACACGCAGGGCGACAACCTCTCGCAATCGGTCATGATCGTGCGCGCAGACGTGCTCTCCGGCGCCAACGCCCAGGCGGGCATCGCGGCGCTCGAATCCGTGTGGGACGAGGCCGTGAAGCTCGTGAACGCCGACCCCGAGTCGTACCGCGAGATCCTCATCGACAGCGCGAGCCTGCCCATCGAAATCGCCGACACGTACCCCATCAGCACGTATCCGGCCGCGGCGCTTCCCGCGTCCGCGATGGTCGACCCAGTGCTCGATTGGATGCAGCAGAAGGGCTACCTTGCCCAGCCGCTCTCCTACGACGAGAAGACGGGCGCGTTCGCCGCGAAGTAGCGCCGCTATGCCCGGGCTTTCCTGCGCTGGGCGTCGAGCCTCCGGTTGCGCGCATAGATGAGCCAGTTCGCCACGAGCGCGGCGAGGTTGATGAAATACACGGCGAGCACCCAGTTCACGCCGCCGCCGGCGAACTTCGCGGCGATGCCCGCCACATAGCCGAGCGTGATGAGGCCGAGGAACATCCAAGACGTGCCGACTGCCGTGCCCGACTTCCAGGCCTTCATGGCGTTAATCGGCCACGAAAGTCCAAAGCAAACCAGCATTATCGCCTCAAGCACCGCAGCAGCCATGTTCCGCACCTCGTTTCTCGCTCGCCTCGCGCAGGCGCATGGGGCCTTCCCCCACTAGCGCCGCATCACGGTATAGAAGCCCCAGCTCAAGATGTCCACGCTCGTCACCGTTTTCCACGAAACGCCCAAGCGCCATGAAATGGGGGTTATGCATATTGAACTTGGGAATCTGAGGCGCAAACGGCATTCTGCGGGGTAAATGTACGGTTGAAGTCGCTTGCCATGGTACAAAAGCCACTTATTGTGGGAAATGTGCGCCACAATACCGAAACCGATATACATATCCTCGGAACATTGCCAGATTGGCGTCCGAAATCGTAATCATGCCATGTTTTCGTGGCAATGCGTGTTTGACAATGAGACGCCGAGCGTGCAGGGGCGCGTTAATCGATGGTGCTGTAGTACTGCTCGAGTTTGGGCTTGGCGCGCAAGTAGTATTTCTCGAGCGCGGGGTCGAACTGCGTGCCCATGCCGTCCATGATGATGGAGTCGGCCTGCGCAAACGACATGCTCTCCTTGTACACGCGCTTGCTGACGAGCGCATCGTACACGTCGGCGATCGCCATGATGCGCGCCTCGATGGGAATCTCCTCGCCGGCAAGCCCCTTCGGGTAACCCGAGCCGTCCCAGCGCTCGTGGTGGTAGTGCGCGACGTTCTCGGCGATATGGTGGAACTCCAAATCGTCGGTGCCCTTCAGGATTTCATGCACGATGCGCGCGCCCTCCGGGGCGTGCGCCTTCATCTTCTCGAACTCCTCGGGTGTGAACCGCCCGGGCTTGCGCAGAATGGCGTCGTCGACGGCGATCTTGCCCAGGTCGTGCATGGGCGCCGCCTTCACGATGTCGTGGCAGAACTTGTCGGTGAACGCGCACGTCTCGTCAGAGCGCATCTCCTCGATCAGCAGCCGCACGCCCTCGCTCGTGCGCCTGATGTGTCCGCCGGTCGAGTTGTCTCGGCTCTCGACCATGGTCGCCATGCTCAAGATTAGGTTGTCGTGCATCTCCACGATGTGCGCGGTCTTTTGCGCAACTTCGCTTTCGAGCTCGGCGTTGTACGAGTTCAGCAACTTGATGTAACGCTGCCGCTCCGTGTCGTCTGCGATGAACAGCTGGTAGCCCGTCTTGCGCTTGCCGTTGTACAGGTGCGTGACGGTGATGAGGTAGATCCGCCCATCATGCTCGAGGCGCACTTCGTTATTAGCCTCGTCCCGCTCGAACGTCTGCAGCCACGCGAGCGTCCTGGCGTTCGTGGGGTTAGACGCGTCGAGCGGCCGGTCGACCGTGAGGTCGTTCAGCTCAGGGAAGATGGCCTTGGCCGTGGCGTTGCTGCCGAGGTAGTTGAACTCGAAGTCGAACGACACGAAGCCCGTGTCGCCGGTTTGCACGAGCGAGTCGATGGCCGTGTCGGTGATGTCGTACAGGTTGATGCGGTAGATGATGACGAGGTACAGCATGAGCCCCAGGTTGTACGCGGCGGGCAGCAGCTCGACGTCCGCGGCGAGGAAGCGTCCCCCGAAAAAGCTGATAAAGGCTACGAACTCGGTCAGGAACAGCAGGTAGATCGTCGTGCGCGACACCTGGTTCTTCTTGAAATAGCTGAACACGATGGCGCCGATGCTCAGCGCGAAGTACGCCAGCACCATGACGATGAACACGGTGTGCATCGGGCCGTATTCCTTGGCCAACACGGTCGCGCCGCCCGAGTGCCCGAGCGTGACGTTTTCGTAGAACAGGCCGGATTGGCCCATGGTCAGCGCCGCCAGGTACACGACCGTGCTGAGAATCACGAGCCCCGTGCGAACCCAGCGGTTCAGCTTTATCTGGCAGAGGCTGAACACGGCAAGCATCAGGATCAGCTGCAGGTAGCATGCGCCGATGTAGACGACCTTGTTGGCGACGAGCGCCGCCTCCAGCGTGGGGGCATACGCCAGCAGCACGTTTCCCAAGTTCGATATGGGCACGAGCACGAACAGCAGCGTGATGTGCACGTCGAAATGCTTGTGGTACGCGAACAGGTACACGATCATCGCCACGAGCGATATCGCAAGCATTATGTCGTAATACAGCGCAACCATGCCCAATAGTGTAGCCCAAAGGGGAGTATCCCCGTTAGGCTATCAGGGTTTTCGATGTGACGCACGCGGCCGGCGCGCTGTCGGCAGGCGGCGAGCCGCAAGCACTGTTCGGCGTGCCGTTCTGCGACGATGGGGAGCCGCCCGTCATTGACCAGGCGGCTCATACGCTAGGAACATGTTGGGAGGGATTGGTTCTTGTTCCTAGACGCTCTTACAGGTTGTGCTCGGCCCAATAAATCTCGGAGTATTTATCGATCTCCTCCTGCGTGGTGTCGTACACGCCTGGGAACGAGGAGATGGGCAGGCCCTGGGACAGGTTCGGGATGAAGTAAAATGCTTTTGCACCCCGCGCAAGGGGCGCTCGACGCAACCTATTCGCATGCTGGCGCCCCGGTGGAGCTACGAGTCGCGTCTGCTTTGCGCCTTGCGCTGTTTCGCAAGCTCTTCTTGCAGAGCGGGGTAGGTCTTCTTGAGGTAGTTGTCGAAGTCGTAATGATCGCGCCCTTTCAGGGAGAGCCCGGCGACTTGGTCGAGCACCTTGATCGCCTTCTCGTACCTCTTGTTGTCCTGGAGGATGCCGACGATCTTCTCGGCGAAATGCATGCGGGTGTAGTTGCTGTGCTCGCCTTCCCACCACGCATCGTAGTCGCGCATCAAACGCTTGATGTCGCGCTTCTCGTTGTAGCGGTCGAGGATGGGCATGCACGTTTCGTGTTCGTCGGTTACGTCTGCCTTGTTCCTTGAGTTGTTCCTGACCGTGTGAATGGTGATGAGGATGCCGACGATCAGGATTGGGAACAGCAGGATCAGTATTTGGTCCGGTTGGAAGGTCCTGATTAGCAGAACGCAGATGACGATTGCCACGATCAGGGCGCCCGTGGAAAGGCCGACCTGAAGCGGAGAGCGCTTTTGCCGGTTAGCGCGCGCCTCGGCAAAAGCTTGGGCTATTCCCGCCATGTGCGTACCTCCTATCTTGTACAGCGTCTCGGATTGAGCGGCGTTGAATTCAGCTCCAAGACTATACCATGCGCATTGGCAGCGGTGCGCAGCCCGTCAGAGCCGCGCACCGCTTCGGCTAGATGGCGATTAGACGCTTATCGGGCCCTATTCGGCGTCTTGCTCGTTTGCCTGACGCTCGGCGATTTCCTTCTGGCACTTGGCCAGGACGGCGTTGTTGATGCGGTAGCCGAACAGCAGGATCAGCATCGAGATGACGCACAGGATGGCGGGCAGCACGAACCAGCCGTTGACGATGCCCTCCTGCAGGGCGGGCGTCGACTGGTCGGCCGTCATGCCGGCGACGAAGCCGGCCGCGCCCAGGATGGCCGGGATGACCACGCCGCGGGCGAAGAAGCCGATCTTCAGCGGCAGGACCTGCAGGCCGGAGATCCAGCCGGCGGAGTTCTTGCCGGTCTTCCACTCGGAGTACACGACGCAGTCGCCGTACATGGCCGGGATGACCGCGTAGATCAGGCCGTAGCCGGCCTGGGCGATGGACATGCAGACCACGACGACCATCATCTGCGTGTACATGAAGCGCGACACGAGCAGCATGCAGATCATGACGATGAACGCGGCGATGACGGCGTTCTTCGAGCCCTTCAGGGCCTTGGCGACCGGGCCGCCGAGGTAGGCGCCGATGACGCAGGCGACGTTGGTCGCGAAGATGTAGTTGGCCAGCATGGCCGGGTCGAAGGCCACGTAGGTGAAGTAGTACACGGCGGTGCCGCCGACGACGAAGTTGAAGATCCACTTCGCGACGTCGCCGAGCATCAGGAAGATGACGTTGGGGTTCTGGGCGATGGAGCGTCCCAGGTCGCCGGCGGAGTTGGAGTCCTTGTCGGATTTCTTGGCGGTCTTCCAGTTGGCCAGCTCCTCCTTGGTGTACTCCTTCTCGTAGCCCTTGGTCAGCGCGAAGTGCACGTTGTACAGGGCGGCGAAGCAGCAGCCGAACACGAGCGCGGCGAAGGCGTAGTTGGCGGGCGCCGCGGCCGGGTCGGTGTTCTGGTTGCCCAGCAGCATGGCGCCGAGCATGGCGACCGGCGGGAAGATGTAGGCGAACAGGATCTTGGAGGCGTTGGACCACATGCCGCGCGTCGAGGCGAGGCGGGCGCGGTCCTCGGGCGTCTTGCCGACGACGGCGATCATCGACACGTTGGCCACGTACGGGAAGTCCCAGCAGCAGTGCGACGCCACGTAGAAGACGGTGATGAGCGCCGCGGTGATGGCCGGGTTGTCGGAGAACTTCACGTAGTCGAGCGCGAACAGGATGGGCACGACCCAGGGCATGATGAACAGCCAGGAGCGGTAGCGGCCCCACTTCATCGGCTTGATCGTGTTGATGATGGCGCCCCACAGCCAGCCGACGATTGCGTCGATGACCGAGCCGATCGTCGACACGAGGCCGGCCATGACCGGGTCGAGCATCGCGCAGTTGGTCAGGAAGAACACGAAGTAGTAGTTCTCCACCGAGTTCATGATGTTGAACCCGAAGTCGCCGACGCCGTAGAAGAACTTCAAGCCCGTCGATAACGGCTTGTAGTCAGCGGGCAGGGCAGGATCGGCCGCCTTGTTCGTGACTGGTGCCACGGCAGCTTGCGCTTGTTCCTGCGTGGCTTTTGTCTCGTCACTCATACTTTCCCCTTTCCATGTCGAGACGTATCTTTCTTGCATGGTCGCCGCAGGCGATCCCCTAAACTCGCCATTGCGGCGCGCCATGCAGCAGGTAAGCGCAGTTGTCGGCGATCCTTCGCCTTCATCGCCTACAACTGGGTTACCTGTACGCTGATATGATTGGCCATCGTCGCCGGCATCTCAATTTGCACGCCGACAGGGAATTTCGATGGTTGTTGTGCCGATGGCACAGTATTTGTCGATAGCGCACAACAGGTTAACCAGGGTAGTATGCTTACGATTATGCAGACGGCACAATCGAATCCGAAAGACTCTGTGCGGATGGCATAGCGTGGCAGCACGGGCAGGCCACGATAATGAAACGGGTTATTGTGCACTTTGCAAGAGGAGAAGGGGACCGTCATGCAGCTGACGCTGAACATCATCGAGCACGAGCTGCGTCCGTTCGGGCGTGTCGTGCGCACGTGCCAGGACAACCCCGCGTTCTCCGACTTCAGGCTGTATATCGAGAACGCCCCGCTGGCGGGGCCCGAAGTGCTGTACCTGTGCGGCACGCGCGCCGACGTGGGCAAGGCCGTGGGCCAGGGGCGCAGCGCCGTTTACGTGAGCGCTACCGATGCGGCTCCCGATGAGCGGGCGGTTCTATCGGTGCTGCACGATGAGTCGATCCTCGTCGTGTTCAACGCGCTGCTCGACGTGGCGTACCGGTTTGGCGATTGGGAACGCGCCATGAACGCCGTTCGCGTCGAAGGCGGCGGCCTGCAAGAGCTCATGGACGTGAGCACGCCGTTCCTGCGCAACAACGTGGTCATCGTCGACCCCGCGCTGAAGCTGCTCGCGTACACCAAGGACGTTCCCTGCGACGACCCCATTACCGTCGAGCTCATCACGCACGGTTATCACACCGAGGAGAACATCGCCAAGTTCAAATTGCACAAGCGGTTCAAGCCCTGGGCCGAGAAAAGCGGCTTCATCATCAACGAGTCGCACGAAATCTGCAAGTACGTAACGGTTGTCTGGTCGTTCAAGACGAAATCGTCGTTCTCGATGATCGTCATCATGATGTGCAACGTGGCCGAACCCGATGACTACTTGCTTGATGTGTACAGCATGTTCGTGGAACGCGTGGAGTTCTACGCCTTGCGCGATTATCCCGATGACAAGCCTTCGGGTAACGCGGTCGACACGTTCCTGAAGGACCTTTTCCTGAACAGGGCGGGTGACGAGCAGGCCATCCGAGAACGCGGGAAGATAGCCGGCATTCCCTTCGACGCGCGGTTCTGCCTGTTTTACATTCGCGAACCCGAAGGGGCGGTGCCCAAGTCGCGTTTGCTTTCCGATGTGTCGCGGTTGGTGGCGCCGGCCAAGACGGCCCTTGTCGATGACGCGGTGGTGGTGCTGTGCTTCAACTGTCACAGCGACCGTTGCGCCTTGCATTGCGCTGCGAACTCGTGCCCGCTGGGGCACACGTCGCTTTCGGCACGCCTCGACGAGATGATGGGCCGCTACGACCTTATCTGCGGACGCAGCTCGAAGTTCACGAAGCTGAGCGTGGCACCCATGGCGTTTCGGCAGGCAACCGTCGCCTGCCGTGCCGGCTGGAGGCGTCTGCTCAAAAAGGAGGGTCTGAGCATTCAGCATAACTGGACCCGCATCGTTTCGTTCGATTCGTGCATCGTCGACTATATGGTAGAGGCCACCGAGCATGAGGGCATCGAGCTTGTAGGATGGACCTATGCAGGATACGTGCTCGACTCGATCAAGCGGCAGGATGAGATTTCGAAAACCGACAACTACACCTTCCTGTACGAGTACCTCATGTGCGAGCGCCGCGCCTTGGTCGTCGCGGAACGGCTGCACATGCACCGCAACAACGTGAAGTACCGCATCGACAAGATAGAGGACCAGTACGGCATCGATACGAGCGACCCCGCGTTGCGCTTCGATTTCCTCTTGGCGTACCGCATCCGCGAAGCGGCGATTGTGCAATCGGCATAACAAATTTGCCGAAATTGACTTGTTTCGGCAAAGTGACTGGGCGCCCGGCCGCTCCTATTCTTTGGCTCAACGACGCAGAACGGAACTGCGTGGCTAGGACGAAGAAAGGATTATCGAAATGGCAATCAAGAAACACGAAGACATCCGCCTGAACGTGAAGCCGATGTTCCTGACCCTGTACCACGAGTACGTGTTCGAGGGTCCCTGCCGCTTCGGCGAGGGCATGCAGCTGGAGAAGGAATTCGACCTGCACATGGCCGCCGAGAAGTTCAAGGGTTGGTACGC
The DNA here is from genome assembly GCA_905234785.1 of uncultured Eggerthellaceae bacterium. GTDB lineage: Bacteria > Actinomycetota > Coriobacteriia > Coriobacteriales > Eggerthellaceae > UBA9715. The sequence goes on along the minus strand of CAJOIP010000008.1, from coordinate 1,279 downwards.
CCAGCTGCAGGCCGCCATGCCCGCCGATGTGGTGAACCTGCTTGAGCCGGTGAAGGTCGAGCGCGACGAGCAGTTCCTGACCAAAGACGAGATGCTCGACACGTTGGCCGAAGGCAGCGAAGACGTTGACCTGTACTACATCGGCTATGCCAGCCGCCCGTACGACCTGGCGCTCGAGTTCGCCATGCGCACCGGCAAGCCCTGCGCCATCACGCAGGCGTGCTGTGCCGCTGCCATCACGTCTGCCGAGTTCCTGTCGCGCGGCCTCGAGTTCTACTCGTTCGAGGATTGGGCCGACGCCACCGAGTATATGACCGTGCTGCGCGCTCGCAAGGTGCTGAAAGACTCCAAGATTTTGGCAGCGACGCGCATGACGAGCGCCGTTTCCGTGAGCGCTCCCGACTCGATCATCGACCAAGATCACGGCCAAGTTCGGCACGCGCCTGCGCTTCGTGTCGGCCCACGAGCTGCTCGACCAGATTAGCTACGACGACCCGATGGAAAACCACTGCACGCCGGGCCGCAAGGGCTTGAATTTCGACGACGAGGACGCGAAGGGCATTGACAAGCTGACCGACGAGATCATCGACGGCGCCGACGAATGCCAGATGACCCGCGAGATGGTGAAGAAGTCCGTCGAGGCCCACTGGGGCATCCAGAAGTTCCTCGACTACTACGAGTGCAACTGCTTCACCGCCCCGTGCCCCGACCTGTGCGCGACGCGCCGCCTGAACCAGAAGCAGTTCACGATGTGCCTGAACCACTCGCTGAACAACGAGCAGGGCATCCCGTCTGCTTGCGAGTACGACTTGGGCGCCGTCATCTCGAAGCTCATGCTGCAGGCCATCGGCCGTCGTCCGTCCTACATGGGCAACTGCTTCACGAGCCCCATCCGCAACGGCGTGCGCGCTCCGTTGCCCAAGGCGCTGTTCTTCACGCCCGAGCACGTGGATGCGAAGACCGAAGAGCTGGCCGACGCCGAGAACGTCGTGCTGACCTTCCACTCCGTGCCGAACCGCCGCTGGGAGTCGTTTGACGAGGATTACCGTCCCTACGCCATTCGCGAGTTCGCTCGCTCCGGCTTCGGCGCCACGTTCCGCTACCAGTTCGAGGCCGATCGCGGCCAGACGATCACGATGTGCCGCGTCGATCCGACCTGCGAGAAGCTGTTCGTCGCCAAGGGCACGATCCTCACTTCGATGGGTTACGACCAGACGAACTGCTCGATGGGCGTGTTCTTCCAGGTGAAGGATTCGAAGGACTTCTTCCAGAAGCAAGC